>NZ_JBSFFY010000001.1:517732-637565 GCF_053596315.1 Streptomyces sp. NPDC001732 | reverse complement strand
GCCCTGTTGGCGGTAGCCCCCCAGTGGGCCGTCGTATCCAGCGTGCTCACAGGCTTGGGAGGGAGACCGAACCCCACCGGACCGGCGCCTTCCGTACTGCTGGAGAACTTCCCCCGTGGCCCCGTGTCCCCCGTGGCCCCGAGCTCTCCGCCATGCTCCCCCGTGCCGGAGGGGAGTGCCGCGACCGTTCCGCCGCCCCGTGCCGGCGGTGCCTGCGCGGCGCCCCTCTCCGTGCCCACCACTCTCCCGTCCGGGCAGGTGGGCGCCCATCCGCGCACCTACTCATCTCGCGATCTAGGTACGGATACTCAGGTCTGCGTGCCGAACCCGTCCCGCGCCGTACGCCATCTGGCCTACGATCGCGTCCGTGTCCGTACTCCCTCTGGTGTTCACAAGCGGCTGGGCCAGCGGGATCAACGCCTATGCGGTGGTCCTGCTCCTCGGCATCTTCGGTACGACCGGCCTGAGCGACGAGGTGCCCGACGCCCTCCAGCGCACCGACGTCCTGGTGGTGGCCGGGGTGCTCTTCCTCTGCGAGGTGGTGGCGGACAAGGTCCCGTACGTGGACTCGGTCTGGGACTCGGTGCACACCGTCGTCAGGCCGGTGGCCGGTGCCGTGGTGGCGGCGCTGCTGGCCGGTGACGACGGTTCGCTGCCCGAGCTCGCGGCGGCGGCGATCGGCGGTTCCACCGCGCTGATGAGCCATCTGGTGAAGGCCGGCACCAGAATGGCGGTCAACACCTCCCCCGAGCCGTTCAGCAACATCGTCATGAGCATCGTCGAGGACCTGGGCGTCGCCGGGATCGTCACCTTCGCGATATTCCATCCGGTGGCGGCCGCGGTCGTCGCGGGGTCGCTGCTGCTGCTCGGCATCGCGATAGTGGCCTTCCTGGCCTCCAGGATCCGGCGCTTCCTGCGGCGCAGGAAGCAGCGGCGCGAGGAGCGGCGCCTGGCCCGGACGGGCACGTACCAGCCGCCGGGCTGACTGTCGGTGGTGGCCGTTAAGGTCACTGACATGGCACGTATTGCGGTGATCGGCGCCGGGATGGGCGCGATGGCGGCGGCCGCCCGGCTCGCCGTGGCAGGCCACCGGGTGACGGTGTACGAGCGGTCGGAGACCTTCGGCGGCTCGGTGGGCCGGTATGCCCGTGAGGGCTTCGCCTTCGACACGGGTCCGGGGCTGCTCCATCTGCCCGCCGTCTACCGCGACCTGTTCGTGAAGACGGGCAAGGAGCCGCTGGAGCAGTGCGTCGACCTGACCCAGGTCGACCCGGCGAGCCGTCATCTGTTCGCGGACGGCACGGCGGTGTCGTTGCCGAACGCCTCCCGGGCCGGAGTGGTCTCCGCTCTGGACGCGGCGCTCGGCGGCGGCGCGGGCGCGGCGTGGGGCGGGTTCCTCGACCGGGCGCGCGACGCCTGGGACCGGTCGCGGCGGCCGCTGCTGGAGGAGCCGTTGCGCCCCGACCGGCAGGTGTTCGGCCGTGATCCCTATCCGGCGCTCCGGCAGCGTCGGCTGCTGCGCTCCGCCCGGCGGGCGGGCACGGTGGCGGAGGTCGGTGCGTGGGAGCTGTCGGACCCCCGGCTGGCCGCGCTCCTCGACGGGTACGCCCTGTCGTACGGGCTCGACCCGGTGCGCGCCCCGGCGTCGGCCGCCCTGCTGCCGTACATGGAGGAGACGTTCGGCAGCTGGTACGTCTCCGGCGGCGTCCGGGCCCTGGCGCAGGCGGTGTACGAGCGGTGTCTGGCCCGGCGGGTGGAGTTCGTCCTGGGCTGCGAGGTGGTCCGGGTCGTCGAGAAGGACGGCCGGGCGGCGGGGGTCGAGCTGGCGGACGGGACGGTCGCCGAGGCCGATCACGTGGTGCTGGGCGCCCGGCCCCGCCCCGGCCTGGTGCCGGGTCAGGAGTCGTGGCAGGACGAGGACGTGACGGCCCGGCAGGGTGCGGGGCAGGAGGTGGTGCCGGGCCGGTTCCTGGTGCTGCTCTCGCTGCGCGGCGCCCGGCCCGCGGACACCGTGCACCGGACGCTGGTGCACCCGGCGGACGGTGCGGCGGAGCGCGACGCGGTGTTCGGCGGACGGCTCGCCGAGCACCCCACGGTGACGGTGCTGCGCCCGGACGACCCGTCGACCCGCCCCGACGACGCGCACGAGGCGGTGACGCTGACGGCGACGGTCGCCCCGCACGGCCCGGTGGACTGGACGGACCCGGCGGTGCGCGAACGGTGTGCCGATTCGCTGATCGAGACCGCCGCGGCGGCCGTGCCCGGGATACGGGAACGGCTGCTCCACGCCGAGGTGCGGACCCCGGCCGAGACGGCGGCGGAGACCGGCGCGGAGGGCGGTTCGGTGCCCGCGCCCGCGCTGGCCGGGGCGGGCGGCGCGTATCTGCATCCGGGCAACCGCACCCGGCTGCCGGGGCTCTACGCCGCGGGCGGCTGGTCGCATCCGGGCGGCGGGCTCGCCCACGCGGGCATGTCGGGGGCCCTGGTCGCCGGGCTGATCGTGGAGGGGGACGGGTTCCGGGGCTCCCAGTGACTCCGGGGGCCGTGCGCCCCTCGGGGGCCGGTCGTCGCGAGCCCCGGGCCGGTCGTCGCGAGCCCCGGGCCGGTCGTCGCGGGACCGGCCGTCGTCAGCGGCTCAGTAGCGGTACTGCTGTTCGTCGTAGCCGCTGCCGTTGTTGTAGCCGTTCGGGGGCGGGGCGGGCCGTGCGGGCTGTTCCGGGGGCGTGACGGGGTACTGCTCGCCCTCGCGCTGCTGCGGCACCCAGACGCCGCCGGGCGGGGTGTCGGCGTACGGCTGCTGGGCGTACGGGTCGGGGGCGTACTGCTGCCCGCCTCCGAAGCTGTCGTAGCCGCTGCCGTAGCTGTCGTACGAGGAGTACTCCGCGGAGCTCCCGGCGGGGCCGGTCCCGATGTACGGGTCGGAGTACGCGGCGTACTGCTGCTGCGTGCCGTAGTCGTACGGTCCGGCGAGGGGGTCCTGGGCGGCGTACGCGTCCTGGCCGGGCGTGCCGTACGCGGTGGTGGGCTCGGCGTAGGGGTCGTACGGGGGCTGCTGCGGGGGCGGCCCGGTCCGGTCGTCCTGCCGCGACCGGTGGTCGTCGGAGTAGACGCCGTACTGCCCGGTGTCGTCCGGCATGGGCTCCGGCTCGTAGACCGCGGCGGGCCCGACGGGCGGCTGCGGGACCTGCCCGTCGTGCTCCATCTCCAGGCCCGAGACCTGGAGCGTGGGTCCGCGGCCCTGCCGCCCGCCGCCGTTCCCGCCCCGGCGGCGACGGCTCGCGCCGGGGTTGCCCCCTATGGCCCAGCCGGTGGAGAAGCCCCGCCGGAAGGACAGCGTGACCTGGGTCTGCCCGACCGCGAAGGTGATCGTGCCGAGGACGATGACGAGCACGGACGGGATGAGCACCCCGACGACCACGCAGCCGAAGCCCGCGAAGGCCAGCAGACGCCAGCGAAGGCGCGCCTTGTACTGCAGGAGCACTTCACCGAGCAGCCACAGCGCGACGATTCCGAACGCGATGTAGAGGACCGTCCAGCCCATGCCCGCCCCCTCCTACGGCCACCGCCCCGGGTCGCGGCGGGTACGGCCGGTCACGACTGCCTGTGCAGTCCGAGATTCTCGTAGATTTCGAGCGTCGCCGTCGAGTTGTTGAGCGTGATGAAGTGCAGTCCGGGCACACCCTCGGATCGCAGCCTCGCGCAGAACTGCGTTGCGAAGTCGATTCCAATGGAGCGTACAGCGGCGGGATCGTCCTTGGCCGCGAGGATCCGGTCTTTCAGGGCCGAGGGGAAGGAGGCGTTGCTGAGTTGCGCGAATCTGTCCAGTTGTTTGACGCTGGTCAGCGGCATGACCTCGGGGATGATCGGGGTTTCGCAACCCGCGGCGACCACGCGGTCACGCATCCGCAGATAGTCCTCCGGGTCGAAGAACATCTGGGTGATCGCATAGTCGGCGCCGGCCCGGCACTTGTCCACGAAATGCCGGATGTCGGTGTCCCAGTCGGTCGAGCGCGGGTGCATCTCGGGAAATGCCGCGACGCCGACACAGAAATCGCCGGATTCCTTGATGAGCCGGACGAGATCCGCCGCGTACCGCACTCCCTGGGGGTGCTTGACCCACTCGCCCATCGGGTCGCCCGGCGGGTCTCCGCGCACGGCGAGGATGTTCCGGATTCCGGCGTCCGCGTACTGGCCGATCATGTTGCGCAGCTCGGCGACGGAGTGGTTGACCGCCGTGAGGTGGGCGACCGGGGTGAGGGTGGAGTCGGCCGCGATCTGCTGGGTGGCCCGCACCGTCCCGGCCCGGGTGGAACCACCGGCACCGTAGGTCACGGAGACGAAGCTCGGCCTCACCGCCTCGACCCGGCGCAGCGCGTTCCAGAGGTTCCGCTCGCCCTTCTCGGTCTTGGGCGCCCAGAACTCGAAGGAGTAGGAGGTCTTGCCGGTCGCGAGGAGTTCACGCACCGTGCGCGCGTGATCCGTCCTGGTGGAGGGTGTGCCAAGGGCCATACCGGCAGGTTAACCAGAGCGCGACGACCGCAGGATCAGACCAGGGCGAATTGCCCGAATTGACGGGTTGTTTGTCCACCCTTCGGACACTCGGCCCGGATCACGCCTCCGGGAGTCCTCGCCTGGTCACGCCCTCCGGACGGCCGCACCCGGTCGCGCCCGTCGCCCGCCCGGTCACGTCTCCGGGCGTACGGCCCGGATCACGCTCCGGTGCGCTCCCTGATCCGGCGGGCCAGCTCGGCGGTGGCGGCGCCCGGATCGGGGGCCTCGGTGATCGCCCGGACGACGACCACCCGGCGGGCTCCGGCGTCCAGCACCTCGTCGAGGTTGCCCGCGTCGATGCCGCCGATGGCGAACCAGGGGCGCGGCTGGTCGAGCGAGGCGGCGTACCGGACGAGGCCGAGGCCCGGGGCGTGGCGTCCGGGCTTGGTCGGGGTGGGCCAGCAGGGGCCGGTGCAGAAGTAGTCCACGCCGGGCTCGGCGACGGCCGCGTCGACCTCGGCCTCGGCGTGCGTGGAGCGGCCGATCAGCGCGTCGTCGCCGATGACGGCGCGGGCGGCGGGCACCGGCAGATCGCCCTGGCCCAGGTGCAGCACGTCGGAACCGATGGCGTGGGCGACATCGGCCCGGTCGTTCACCGCGAGGAGCTTGCCGTGGCGCCGGCACGCGTCGGCGAGGACGGCGAGGTGGTCGAGTTCCTCGGCCGCTTCCATGCCCTTGTCGCGCAGCTGGACGATGTCCACCCCGGCGGCGAGGACGGCGTCGAGGAACGCGGGGAGGTCGCCCTGTCGCCTGCGGGCGTCCGTGCACAGATAGAGCCGGGCTTCGGACAGCGACGCGCGGAGCGTGGACATCGGTGCGGTTCCCCCTGGGAGAGCGGTGCGGAAAAGCGGTGCACCGGGTGGTGCGGAGCGGGCACCGGGGCCGGGGTGGGCGGCGCAGGGCTGCGCCGCCCACCCGCTCGCACCGGGTCGGCGGTCAGACGGCGAGCGCCTGGGCGCGGCGCTTCACCTCCGTGCCGCGATTCTCGCTCAGGGCCTGGGCGGGGGTGCCGGGCAGGGTCGGGTCGGGGGTGAAGAGCCACTCCAGCATCTCTTCGTCGGTGTAGCCGTCGTCCTTCAGGAGCGTCAGGGTGCCGGAGAGGCCCTTGACCACCTTGGTGCCGTCGATGAAGGCGGCCGGCACCTGGAGCGCCCGGTTCTCACCACGGCGTACGGCGATCAGCTGGCCCTCCTTGACCAGCTGCCGCACACGCGTCACCTCGACATCGAGCATTTCCGCGATGTCGGGGAGGTGGAGCCAGGCAGGGACGAGAGCATCGATCTTTGCGTCAATCTCGGTCACGAGGACAAGCCTGCCATCCCGCACCGACGGCCGATACCCGGACTCGGCCCTTCAGGGCGTCGGAAACCGCTCCCCCGGCCCCCTCGGCACCCCCGCATCGGCCCGTGCGGGCCCGGCCGGGAGGCTCCGCACGGCTCAGTCGCGGACCGCCGTCTTCAGCGGTACGGAGGGGTCGGCGGCCCGTGCCGGGTCGAGCGAGGCCCTCGCCTCGATGAGTCTGCGCCCCTGCGCCAGGTCGCGCGGCCGGCCGACGGCGAGGACCGCGACCAGGACGCCGTCGCGCAGCCAGCACACCGACCAGGCGGGGTCCGCCGGATCGCCGCGCCACAGCAGGGTGTCGGCGCTCCCGTGGTGGCCCGCGTACTGCACGAACCGGTCGAACTGCTCGGACCAGAAGTACGGCACGGGGTCGTACGTCAGTGGCTCGAAGGGGCCCTCGGCCGTCGCGCCGATGATGTTGGCGGCGGCGGTGCGCGGCCCCTGGAGCGCGTTGTCCCAGTGGTGGACGAGCAGGCGTTCGCCGTAGCGGGCGGAGGGGAAGGAGGCGCAGTCGCCGACCGCGTACACATCGGGCACCGAGGTGCGCAGCGTCCCGTCGGCGGTCACCGATCCGTCGGGGCCGAGGGCGATGCCGGAGCCGGTCAGCCAGTCGGTGGCGGGCCGGGCGCCGATCCCGACGACGACCGCCCCGGCCGGGATCGTACGGCCGTCCGCGAGGACCACCCGGCCCGGCTCGACGCGGGCGACCCGGGCCCCGGTGAGGAGTTCGGCGCCGGTCTCGGCGTACCAGGCAGCCATCGGGGCGGCGACCTCGGCGGGCATCGCGCCCGCGAGGGGCCGGTCGGCGGCCTCGACGACGGTGACCTCGCAGCCCGCGGCGCGGGCCGCGGTGGCGAACTCGGCGCCGATCCAGCCCGCGCCGACGACCACGACGCCGTGCCGTTCGTCGAGGACCGGACGCAGCCGTGCCGCGTCGTCGAGGGTGCGCAGCAGATGGACGCCGGGGACGCCTTCGGTGCCGGGCAGCACGACCGGTTCGGCGCCGGTCGCGATCACCAGGACGTCGTAGGCGACGGGTCCCGAGGGGGTGTCCAGCTCGTGCGCGTCCGGCCGTACGCCGGTGACCTCGACGCCGAGGCGCAGTTCGATGTCCAGCGCCTCGAAGTCGACGTCGAACGCGGAGCCCTCGGCCTTGCCGAGCAGTACCGCCTTGGACAGCGGGGGCCGGTCGTAGGGCTGGTGGGGTTCGGCGCCGATCAGGGTGACGGGGCCGGTGAAGCCCTGTTCGCGCAGGGCCACCGCGGTCTGCACGCCCGCCATGCCCGCGCCCACGACGACGACGCGGCGCTCCGGCCGCCGGTCCGCACCCTCTGTCCGCTGCTGCTCGTCCACCCGTCCACCTTACGCACCTGACATTGCGTCAGGAAGGGGGGATCTCCTCGACCGTGCTCGTACCGTCGCCCTCCTGCGACTCCCATTCCCACCGCTCCTCCAGCCGGACCCGGCCGTCCGCGAGGTCGGTGACGGTGGAGACGCAGTGGCCGCTGGAGGTCGTTCCGTCCTGCTTCAGCTGGACGTAGCGGAAGTCGAGGACGTCTCCCCGGCGGGTGCCGACGAGGTGGCCGCGGACCACGTCGCCGCCCGCGTAGTCGGCCCAGATCCTGCCGTCCTCCTCGTGGTACGTGAAACGGGTGCGGGTGCCGACCTGGCCAGGGGCCTGGTCGGCGACCGGGGCGAGGACGAGTCCGTCGAGCGAACGGGCCACGATGGCTGCTCCCTTACTGGGCCGGGACGGCGGGGTTTAGGGTGGCCAACGTAAAACACTCGCGGGAGCCCGGACGCACCGGGCTGAGAGGGAGGCTGGGGCGGCCTCCGACCGTACGAACCTGATCCGGGTCATGCCGGCGAAGGGAGGGGCTGGACGCCCATGCGTTCTTCCGGAAGCGGGAAGGGGTCCGACGTCCTCGTCATCGGGGGCGGGATCATCGGTCTGGTGACCGCCTGGCGGGCCGCGCAGCGCGGACTGCGCACCGCGGTCGCCGATCCCGAACCGGGCGGCGGGGCCGCCCGGGTGGCAGCGGGCATGCTGGCCGCCGTCACCGAACTCCACTACGGCGAGCAGCTGTTGCTCGGCCTCAACGTCGCCTCGGCCGCCCGTTACCCGGACTTCGTGGCCGAGCTGGAGGCGGCGAGCGGGCGGGAGACCGGCTTTCGCGCGTGCGGCACCCTGGCCGTCGCGCTGGACGCCGACGACCGTGCCCATCTGCGGGAGCTGCACGCCCTCCAGCAGCGGTCCGGGCTGGCATCCCAGTGGCTCACCGGCCGCGAGTGCCGCCGTCTGGAGCCGATGCTGGCGCCGGGCGTCCGGGGCGGTCTGCGGGTCGACGGCGACCACCAGATCGATCCCCGCCGACTGGCCGCGGCCCTGCTGACCGCCTGTGAGCGGGCCGGGGTGGTCTTCCACCGCGACCGGGTGGAGCGACTGGCGGTGCGGGGCGGCCGGGCCGCCGGGGCGGTGCTCGCCGGGGGTGCGGAGGCTGCGGCCGACCAGGTCGTGCTCGCCGCGGGCAGCCTCAGCGGCCGGCTCCCGGGACTGCCGGACGAGGTCGTGCCGCCGGTCCGGCCGGTGAAGGGGCAGGTGCTCCGGCTGGCCGTGCCCGCCCGGTACGCGCCCTTCCTCAGCCGGACGGTGCGGGCCGTGGTCCGGGGCAGCCACGTCTATCTGGTCCCGCGCGAGAACGGCGAACTGGTCGTCGGCGCCACCAGCGAGGAGATGGGCTGGGACACCACCGTCACCGCGGGCGGCGTCTACGAACTGCTGCGGGACGCCCACGAGCTGGTCCCCGGCATCACCGAACTGCCACTCACCGAGACCCTGGCCGGGCTGCGACCCGCCTCCCCCGACAACGCCCCGCTGCTCGGCCCCACCGCCCTGCCCGGCCTCCACCTCGCCACCGGCCACCACCGCAACGGGGTGCTGCTCACCCCCGTCACCGGTGACGTCATGGCGGAGTTCCTCACCGGCGGCGAACCGCCCGAGCCGGCCCGCCCCTTCACCCCGCACCGCTTCTCGTCCGCCGCCGTCTCCGCACGTCAGGAGCAGCCCGCATGACCGAGCCCGTCTCTCCCTCCGCGTCTCCTTCCACCCCCCTCCCCGCCTCCCGCTCCGCGTCTCTCTCCGTGTCCGTGAACGGCGAGGTCCGCGCTCTCGCCGCGGGCACCGCCCTGGGCACCCTGGTCGCCTCGCTCACCACCGCGCGCTCCGGGGTGGCCGCCGCCGTCAACGAGGCCGTCGTGCCCCGGGGCCGGTGGTCCGCCGTCGTGCTGGCCGACGGCGACCGCGTCGAGATCCTGACCGCGGTCCAGGGGGGCTGACCGTGTCCGACGACCTCTTCACCCTCGGCGGCACCGACTTCGGCTCCCGGCTGATCATGGGGACGGGCGGGGCGGCCGGCCTCGACGTGCTGGAGCGTTCCCTGGTCGCCTCCGGCACCGAGCTGACCACCGTCGCGATGCGTCGCCTCGACCCGACCGTGCGGGGTTCGGTGCTCTCCGTCCTGGAGCGGCTCTCCATCCGCGTGCTGCCGAACACGGCGGGCTGCTTCACCGCGGGCGAGGCCGTGCTGACCGCCCGGCTGGCCCGCGAGGCGCTCGGCACCGACTGGATCAAGCTGGAGGTGGTGGCCGACGAGCGGACCCTGCTGCCCGACCCGATCGAGCTGCTGGACGCCGCGGAGATCCTGGTGGACGACGGCTTCACCGTGCTGCCGTACACCAATGACGACCCGGTGCTGGCGCGCAGGCTCCAGGACGTGGGCTGCGCGGCGGTCATGCCGCTCGGCTCCCCCATCGGTTCCGGGCTCGGCATCCGCAATCCGCACAACTTCCGGCTGATCGTCGAACAGGCCCGGGTGCCGGTGATCCTCGACGCGGGCGCCGGGACGGCCTCGGACGCGGCGCTCGCGATGGAGCTGGGCTGCGCGGCGGTGATGCTGGCGTCCGCGGTGACCCGCGCCCAGGAGCCCGAGCTGATGGCCGCGGCGATGCGGCACGCGGTGGAGGGCGGGCGCCTCGCGTACCGGGCGGGCCGGATTCCGTACCGCCACTTCGCCGAGGCGTCGTCGCCGGTGGAGGGGCGCGCCCGGCTGGACCCGGAGCGCCCGGCCTTCTGAGCCGCCGGACGGGCTGCGCTTCATGTGCCTGTCACGGCTCGGCTGCAGTACGGCCCCGGGACCGCCCCGGACCGTGAGCCGTGTCCGCGGCGGCTCGTAGACTCACCTGCGTGGATACGACCCTCCAGGACCCTCTCGTCGGGCAGCTGCTCGACGGCCGCTACCGCGTCGATGCCCGCATCGCCGTGGGCGGCATGGCCACGGTCTACCGGGCCGTGGACACCCGGCTCGACCGGGTGCTCGCCCTCAAGGTGATGCATCCGGCGCTGGCGACCGACGCCACGTTCGTCGAGCGCTTCATCCGCGAGGCCAAGTCCGTGGCCCGGCTCGCGCACCCGAACGTGGTCGCCGTCTTCGACCAGGGCGCGCAGGGGCAGTACGTCTACCTGGCGATGGAGTACGTGGCGGGCTGCACCCTGCGCGACGTGCTGCGCGACCGCGGCGCGCTGCAGCCGAGGGCCGCGCTGGACATCCTGGAGCCGGTCCTGGCCGCCCTCGGCGCCGCGCACCGGGCGGGTTTCGTGCACCGCGACATGAAGCCGGAGAACGTCCTGATAGGGGACGACGGCCGGGTGAAGGTCGCCGACTTCGGTCTCGTACGGGCGGTGGGCTCCGTCACCAACACCACCGGGTCCGTCCTGGGCACGGTCTCCTACCTCGCCCCCGAGCAGATAGAGGACGGCACGGCGGACACCCGCACCGACGTGTACGCCTGCGGCGTCGTCCTGTACGAGATGCTGACCGGCTCCAAACCGCACAGCGGCGACACGCCCGCCCAGGTCATCTACCAGCACCTCAACGAGGACGTGCCGCCGCCGTCGGCCGTCGTCCCCGGGCTTCCGGAGGGGCTCGACGCACTGGTGGCCGCCGCCACCGCCCGCGACCCCGAGGTCCGCCCGTTCGACGCGGTGGCCCTGCTCGCCCGGACCCGTGAGGCGCGCGCCGGGCTCACCGAGGCCCAGCTGGACGCCGTACCGCCGCAGGCCACCGCCGACACGCACGACGCCACCGAGGACCGCACCAGCGTGATCCCGCGGCTGCTCCCGGCCGACCAGGGCGTCTCGCACCACACCAGCCGGCTGGAGATGCCCCCGCCGGAGCCGCCGCGGCCCGCGTCGCGGGACCGGCGCCGCGGCGGACCGCCGCGCTCCGTCGTCGCCGCGGTCGTCGCCGTACTGCTGGCGCTGGGGATCGGCACGGGCGTCTGGTACATCAACTCGGGTCAGTTCACCCGGGTCCCCTCACTGCTCAACCAGACCGAGAAGGAGGCCCGGAAGCGGCTCTCGGACGCCGGGCTGGAGGTCAAGGACGTCGAGCGGGGCTACAGCGACACCGTGGAGCGCGGCAAGGTCATCAGCAGCGACCCCGGGTCCGGCGCCCGCGTCAGGGGCAACGCCTCGGTGACGCTCGTCGTCTCGCGGGGGCCCGAGATCGTGAAGGTGCCCGACCTCCGGGGCCTCTCCGTGGCCGACGCCAGGCAGGAGCTGAAGAAGGTCGGCCTGGTGCAGGGCATGATCACCAAGGAGTTCAGCGAGGACATCGTGCGGGGCGACGTGATCCGTACGAACCCCGGCGCGAACACCGGGCGACACCCGGACTCGGCGGTCGCCCTCGTCGTGAGCAAGGGGGCCCCGGTCGACGTCCCCGATGTCACCGGGCTGTCCGTCGAGGACGCCACCGCAGCCCTGGAGGAGGAGGGGCTGAAGGCCGAGGTGCTCCCCGACCGGGTGCACTCCCCCGAGGTCGCGGGCGACATCGCCCGCCAGTCGCCGGGCGAGGGCACGGAGGCCGCCGAGGGCGACACCGTCACGCTCACGGTCTCGAAGGGCCCCCGGATGATCGACGTCCCGGACGTCACCGGGAAGGACGTCGACGAGGCCAGGGCCGAGCTGGAGAAGGCGGGCTTCGAGGTCAAGGTCGACCGCCCGTTCCTCTCGTTCAGCGACACCGTCGCGAGCCAGTCCGTCGACGGGGGCGAGCAGGCCCCCGAGGGCAGCACCATCACCATCAAGATCAAGGGACTCTAGAACCACATGCGCAACCCAGTCGGCGGCCATGTTCCGGTGGCCGGCGGCCTCGCCAGGATCGGCCTCCCCTACGCCCGGGAGATGGGGGCGGAGGCCGTCCAGGTCTTCGTCGCCAACCCGCGCGGCTGGGCGACCCCCGTCGGCGACCCGGCCCAGGACGAACGGTTCCGGGCCGAGTGCGCCGCGGCGTCCATGCCGGCGTACGTCCACGCCCCGTACCTGATCAACTTCGGGTCGCACACGGCGGCGACGGTCGAGAGGTCCGTCCTGTCGCTGCGCCACTCTCTGCGCCGGGCCCGGGAGATCGGCGCCCTGGGGGTCGTGGTGCACACCGGGTCGGCGACCGGCGGACGGCCGCGCGAGCAGGCCCTCGCCCAGGTGCGCGCCCACATGCTGCCGCTGCTGGACGAGCTGAAGCACGACGACGACCCGTATCTGCTGCTGGAGTCGACCGCCGGGCAGGGGTTCTCGCTCTGCTCCCGGACCTGGGACTTCGGGCCGTACTTCGACGCGCTCGACGCCCACCCCAGGCTCGGCATCTGCCTCGACACCTGTCACATCTACGCGGCGGGCCACGACCTGACGGGGCCGACGGGCATGCGGCAGACCCTGGACCTGCTGATGGAGACGGTCGGCGAAGGACGGCTGAAACTGATCCACGCCAATGACTCCAAGGACGTGGTCGGGGCCCGCAAGGACCGGCACGAGAACATCGGCTCCGGCCACATCGGCGAGGAGCCCTTCCGCGAGCTGTTCCGGCACCCGGCGACCGCCGGTGTGCCCCTGATCATCGAGACGCCGGGCGGCAAGGAGGGCCACGCGGCGGACGTGGCCCGGCTGAAGGGGCTGCGCGACACGGACTGAACGCACCGTCCGGGCCCTGCACACCCGCATCGGGGCTCCCCGTCGCGGACGCGCCCCGGGTCCCTCCTTGCGGACACACCCGGGGCCGGACGGGGCCGGGCCGGACGCAACGGACTGGACGCCCGCCGGACGGGACCGGCGCCGGTCCGCCGGGTCAGAGCTCGGGGCCGTCCCCTGGCTCTTCCTGGTAGGAGTACCGCTGCTCGCGCCACGGGTCACCGATGTTGTGGTAGCCGCGCTCCTCCCAGAAGCCGCGGCGATCGGCCGTCATGTACTCGACGCCCCGGACCCACTTGGGTCCCTTCCAGGCGTAGAGGTGCGGCACGACGAGGCGGAGCGGGAAACCGTGCTCCGCGGTGAGCAGTTCTCCGCCTTTGTGCGTGGCGAAAAGTGTGCGGTCCGAGGCGAAGTCGGCGAGCCTCAGGTTCGAGCTGAAGCCGTACTCGGCCCACACCATCACGTGGGTGACGTTCGGTGCCGGCGGCGCGAGCTCCAGGATCGTACGGGCCGGCACCCCGCCCCATTCGGCGCCCAGCATGCTGAACTTGGTGACGCAGTGCAGGTCGGCGACGACCGAGGCGAACGGCAGCTCCGAGAACTCCTGGTGGTTCCAGCAGTGCTTCTCGCCGTCCGCCGTGGCCCCGAAGACCCGGAACTCCCAGCGCTCGGGCCTGAACTTGGGCACGGGCCCGTAGTGGGTGACCGGCCAGCCACGCTGGAGTCGTTGTCCCGGTGGAAGCTCGGACTGCTCTGACGCACGGTGTTCCCGGCTTTCCGGCTGACCCATGACTCCATGGTGACAGACAGGCAGGGGTGGTCCCGACCAGGGTGGGGGCGATTCGGACAACTCACAGTAAGTCTGCACTTACTGGACGGTTACGGGACGTAATGCGAGGATGCGGCCAACTTGCCCGTTTCACCGGTTGGAAGGAGCCTCTGCGATGCAGGGCGACCCCGAGGTCCTCGAGTTCCTGAACGAGCAGCTGACCGCAGAGCTGACCGCCATCAATCAGTACTTCCTGCACGCGAAGATGCAGGACAACTTCGGCTGGACGAAGCTCGCGAAGTACACCCGCTCGGAGTCGTTCGACGAGATGAAGCATGCGGAGGTCCTCACCGACCGCATTCTCTTCCTCGACGGGCTGCCCAACTACCAGCGGCTGTTCCATGTGCGGGTGGGCCAGACCGTCACCGAGATGTTCCAGGCCGACCGCCAGATCGAGGCGGAGGCGATCGACCGCCTCAAGCGCGGCATCGAGCTGATGCGCGCCAAGGGCGACATCACCTCGGCGAACATCTTCGAGTCGATCCTGGAGGACGAGGAGCACCACATCGACTACCTCGACACCCAGCTGGAACTGGTCGAGAAGCTCGGCGAGGCGCTGTACATCGCCCAGCAGATCGAGCAGCCGGACAGCTGATCCGGGCCGGAGGGTCAGGCCGCGTCGGGAAGCCGGATTCCGGGGGCCGCGCCGGGCACGATGCCGGGAGCCGCGCCCGGTGCGATGCCCCGGTCGTCGGCTCCGGGGGCAGCGGGGGCGGCCGGGGCGCCGTCCTTGTCCGCGGCACCGGGCACGCCCTTCCGGACCGCCGCCTCGCGCCGCGGACAGGTGCCCCGGCCGAGCATGGCCTGGATGGTGCGGACGCAGCCGCCGCAGTCGGTGCCCGCCTTGCAGGCGGAGGCTATCTGCCGGGGCGTGCAGGCTCCGGCGTCCGCGTGCTCCTTGACCTGCTTCTCCGTGATGCCGAAGCACGAGCAGACGTACACGCGGTTCACCTCCCGGCGGGATCGGTCGTTCACTGCCTCCCCCTGACTGGTGAGGCGAACCTAACCTTACCTGGCGCGGGAAGGCGTTGAAAGCCTCCCGACGGCCTGTGGGGCACGGATCACATCGATCCGTGCCCCACAGTCATACGCGTGCCACCTGCGGTGATGCCTACTGGTCCCGGTACATCTCGGCGACCAGGAACGCCAGGTCGAGGGACTGGCTGCGGTTGAGCCGCGGGTCGCAGGCCGTCTCGTAGCGCTGGTGCAGATCGTCCACGAAGATCTCGTGCCCGCCGCCGACGCACTCGGTGACGTCGTCGCCGGTGAGCTCGACGTGGATGCCGCCCGGGTGGGTGCCGAGGGCCTTGTGGACCTCGAAGAAGCCCTTGACCTCGTCCAGGACGTCGTCGAAGCGACGGGTCTTGTGACCGGAGGCGGCCTCGAAGGTGTTGCCGTGCATCGGGTCGGTCACCCAGGCCACGGTGGCGCCGGAGGCGGTGACCTTCTCGACGAGGGCCGGGAGCTTGTCGCGGACCTTGTCGGCGCCCATGCGGACGATGAAGGTCAGCCGGCCGGGCTCGCGCTCGGGGTCGAGGCGGTCGACGTAGCCGAGCGCCTCGTCGACGGTGGTCGTCGGGCCGAGCTTGATGCCGATGGGGTTGCGGATCTTCGAGGCGAACTCGATGTGCGCGCCGTCCATCTGGCGGGTGCGCTCACCGATCCAGATCATGTGGCCGGAGGTGTCGTACAGCTCGCCGGTGCGCGAGTCGGTGCGCGTCAGCGCCGACTCGTAGTCCAGCAGCAGACCCTCGTGCGAGGCGTAGAACTCGACCGCCTTGAACTCGGCCGGATCCGTGCCGCACGCCTTCATGAAGTTCAGCGCGTTGTCGATCTCGCGGGCGAGCGCCTCGTAGCGCTGGCCGGACGGGGACGACTTCACGAAGTCCTGGTTCCAGGCGTGCACCTGGCGCAGGTCGGCGTAACCACCGGTGGTGAAGGCGCGGACCAGGTTCAGCGTGGACGCGGAGGCGTGGTACATCCGCTTCAGGCGCTCCGGGTCCGGGACCCGGGCCTCCTCGGTGAAGGCGAAGCCGTTGACGGAGTCGCCGCGGTAGGTCGGCAGCGTGATGCCGTCGCGGGTCTCGGTCGGCTTGGAGCGCGGCTTGGAGTACTGCCCGGCGATCCGGCCCACCTTCACCACGGGCACGGAGGCCGCGTAGGTCAGGACGGCACTCATCTGGAGCAGCGTCTTCAGCTTGGCCCGGATGTGGTCGGCCGACACGCCGTCGAAGGCCTCGGCGCAGTCGCCGCCCTGCAACAGGAACGCCTCGCCCTTGGCGACGGCTCCCATGCGGGCGCGCAGCTGGTCGCATTCGCCCGCGAAGACGAGCGGCGGATACGACGCGAGTTCCGCGATCACATCGCGCAGAGCCTCGGCATCGGGGTACTCGGGCTGCTGCGCCGCGGGAAGGTCTTGCCAGGTGTTGTCACCGGCGACGGAGGTATTGGCGTTCACGGTCACATCCCCCACAGTACGGGGTCCGGCCGGGCGTCCAACCGAAAGCCCAACAGGTGAGACACCTGCGCCCCGGATGCGTCGGCGTCCGCTAGGGTTCGGGGCATGTTCGCGCAGAAGAACCAGAACTGGTGGTGGACCGCTCGTCCGGCGGCCCACTGATCGATCGCGCGACAGACCACGCGAAGGCCGCCCGAGGGGCGGCCTTCTCCGCGTTCTCGGGGAGCCGTTCCTCCAATCGGAAGGAACAGCCCCATGAATCCTCGCACCATCACCAGTCCTCGCACCGCTGCCGTCGTCGAGAGGCTCCTGAGCGACGGCTGCCCGCCGTTCGCGCTGCTGCGCAGGCGCACCCCCGGCCACGACCGGGACGTCGTCGAGGTACTGATCGGCCGGGTGCACGAGGCCGCCCGGCTCGCCGACATCCCGGTCGGCGCACTGCCCTCGCTGGCCCTGGTGCCGTTCCGGCAGATCGCCGAGCGCGGTTTCGACGTGCGCGACGACGGGACGCCGTTGTCCGTGCTGGTCGCGGAGGAGACGTACGAGCTGCCGCTCGCCGAGGTGCAGGACCGCCTGCCGGTCCGGGACGTGCGGGTCGAGGGCGGTGCCTTCGACGTCGGGGACGAGGAGTACGCCGGGATCGTCCGGCGGGTCGTCGAGGACGAGATCGGGCGGGGCGAGGGCGCGAACTTCGTCGTCCGGCGGACCTTCCGGGGCGAGATCCCCGGCTTCGGCCGGGCCGACGCGCTGGCCCTGTTCCGGCGGTTGCTGGCCGGTGAGCGGGGCGCGTACTGGACCTTCGTCGTGCACACGGGGACCAGGACGCTGGTCGGCGCCAGTCCCGAGGTCCATGTGCGGATGTCCGGCGGGACCGTCGTGATGAACCCGATCAGCGGTACGTACCGCTATCCCGCCGGGGGGCCGACGGCCGAGGGCCTGCTGTCCTTCCTCGCCGACCGCAAGGAGACCGAGGAGCTCTCCATGGTGGTCGACGAGGAACTCAAGATGATGTGCACCGTCGGCGACATGGGCGGGGTGGTGATCGGGCCGCGTCTCAAGGAGATGGCCCATCTGGCGCACACGGAGTACGAGCTGCGCGGGCGCTCCTCGCTGGACGTGCGGGAGGTGCTGAGGGAGACGATGTTCGCGGCGACGGTCACCGGCTCCCCGGTGCAGAACGCCTGCCGGGTCATCGAGCGGTACGAGGCCGACGGGCGCGGCTACTACGCGGGGGCCCTGGCCCTGCTGCGGCAGGAGCCGGGCGGGGCGCAGACCCTGGACTCGCCGATCCTGATCCGTACCGCCGACATCTCGGCCGACGGACAGCTGCGGGTGCCGGTCGGGGCGACGCTCGTGCGCCACTCCGACCCGGACGGCGAGGTCGCCGAGACCCACGCGAAGGCGGCCGGGGTGCTCGCCGCACTCGGGGTGCGGCCCGGTCGGCCGCGGGACGAGGCGGCCCGGCCCCGGCTGGCGGGCGACCCGCGGGTGCGGGCGGCGCTGGACGCCCGGCGGGACGGCCTCGCGCCGTTCTGGCTGCGGATGCAGGAGCGCGCCCACGAGCTGTCGGGCCGGGCGCTGGTGATCGACGGGGAGGACACCTTCACCGCGATGCTGGCGCACCTGCTGCGTTCCTCGGGTCTGGACGTGTCGGTGCGCCGCTACGACGAGCCGGGGCTGCGCGAGCTGGTGCGGGCCCACGAGGGTCCGGTCGTGCTGGGACCGGGGCCGGGGGACCCGGGCGACGCCGCCGATCCGAAGATGCGGCTGCTGCGCGGCTTCGCCGCGGAGCTGCTCCGGGAGCACCGGCACGGTCTGCTGGGGGTCTGCCTCGGCCACGAACTGATCGCGGCGGAGCTGGGGCTGGACATCGTCCGCAAGGCCGTGCCGTACCAGGGCGCGCAGACCCGGATCGACCTGTTCGGGCGGCCGGAGACGGTCGGCTTCTACAACAGCTTCACCGCGCGCTGCGACGGGACGGCGGCCGTCGGGCTCGCGGCACGCGGTGTCGAGGCGAGCCGGGACGCGGCGACCGGTGAGCTGCACGCACTGCGCGGGCCGGGCTTCGCCTCGGTGCAGTTCCACCCGGAGTCGGTGCTGACGCTGCGCGGTTCGGCGATCGTGACGGAACTGCTGGCGGGGCTGCCGGTGGCCGGTTGAAGAAGACGGGCGGCTGAAGAAGGCGGGCGGACGAAGGAGAGGGCGGGCGGGGGCCCGGGACGTTCCGGGGCCTCGCCCCCTCCGGGAGCCCCGGGACGGTTCGGCGCCACGCCCCCTCCCGGCCCCGGGACGTCCCAAGGCCCCGCCCGCCTCCGGGAGCGCCGGGGCGGTCCCCGGTCTCAGTCCTTCGGGAGCGCCGGGACGAGGACGTTCTCGCTGCGGCGGCGGGCCAGGTAGTCGGCGACGTTCCGCACGGTGGCGTCGATGATCTGCCCCACCGCGTCCCGGGTGTAGTACGCCTGGTGCGAGGTCACGATGACGTTCGGGAAGGTGACGAGCCGGGCGAGGGTGTCGTCGTCGATGCCCTCCAGGGACTTGTCGAGGAAGAAGAGCCCGGCCTCCGCCTCGTACACGTCCAGTCCGACGCCCAGGAAGCGGCCCGCGCGCAGTTCGGTGATCAGGGCCGTGGTGTCGATGAGCCCGCCACGGCTGGAGTTGATCAGGATCGCGTCGTCCCTCATCCGTGCGAGGGCGTCCGCGCCGATGATGTGGTGGGTCGCGGGCAGCAGCGGGACGTGCAGGCTGACCAGGTCGGACTCGGCGAGCAGCCGTTCCTTCTCCACGTACTTCATGCCGAGCGCGACGCAGGCGGGGTTCTCGACGGCGTCCCAGCCGAGCAGTTCCATGCCGAAGCCGTGGGCGATACGGGTGAACGCCTCACCGATCCTGCCGGTGCCGATCACCCCCGCCGTGCGGCCGTGCAGGTCGCGGCCGAGGAGGCCGTCGAGCCGGAAGTCGAAGTCGCGGGTGCGGCCCGCGGCCCGTACGACGCGGCGGTTGACGGCCATCGCCAGGGTCCAGGCGAATTCGGCGACCGAGTACGGCGAGTAGGAGGAGACCCGGGCGACCCGCAGCGCGAGCCGCTCGGCGACGTCGAGGTCGATGTTGTTGAAGCCGGTGGAACGCTGGGCGATCATCTGCGTGCCCCCGGCCGCGAGGGTCTGCAGAACGCTGCTGCCCAGGTCGGCGTTGACGCTGGTGGAGATGATCTCGTAGCCCGCCGCGATGGGGGCGGTGTCCTTGTTCAGGAAGACGTCCAGGCAGCGGACCTCGTGCTGTCCGGCGAACGCCTTCTCGATCAGCGGCTTCTCGTCGGACTGCACGCCGAAGGCCAGGATTTCCACGACTTCTCCCGTTCACCGCGCGGAGCTGGGGCATGGACCGGGCCCCCGGCACCGGCCCTGGCGAATATACGGTCCGGGTGCCCGGCGCGCCGCTCGGCCGACGGCGGCGTCACGGGGCCGGCGGCAACCGTCGGCCGTCGGCCCCGGCGCGCTCAGGCGTCGTCGAGGCCGCGCTCGATCGCGTACCGCACCAGCTCCACCCGGTTGTGCAGCTGGAGCTTGCCCAGGGTGTTCTGGACGTGGTTCTGAACGGTGCGGTGGGAGATGACCAGGCGTTCGGCGATCTGCTTGTACGAGAGTCCCTTGGCAACCAGCCGCAGCACCTCGGTCTCGCGCTCGGTGAGCTGCGGGGCCTTGGGCTCGTCGGACGCGGCGGGCGCCGGGTCGGAGGCGAGCCTGCGGTACTCGCCGAGGACCAGACCGGCCAGGCCGGGGGTGAAGACGGGGTCGCCGACGGCGGTGGACCGCACGGCCTCGGTCAGCTCCTGGGTACTGGCCGACTTGAGCAGATAGCCGGTGGCACCGGACTTGACCGCCTCCAGCACGTCGGCGTGCTCGCCGCTGGCGGAGAGCACCAGCACCCGCAGCCCGGGGTTGGAGCCGACCAGTTCCTTGCAGACCTGGACGCCGGGCATGCCGGGCAGGTTGAGGTCGAGCACGAGGACGTCCGGTGCCGCGGCCTTCGCCCTGCGGACGGCCTGCGGTCCGTCACCGGCGGTGGCCACCACGTCGAAGCCCGACTCGGAGAGGTCGCGGGCGACGGCATCGCGCCACATCGGGTGGTCGTCGACCACCATGACCTTGATGGGCCGTTCCCCCGTGCCCTGGGTGTTCTCCGTGCTCATCCTGCCGATCCCGCCTTCCCCCGTGAAACCTTCGGTACCTTCAACTCGACCTCGGTGCCCTGGCCGGGCACCGAAATCAACTCCGCCGTGCCGCCCAGGTCACGCAGTCTCCCCCGGATCGACAGGGCGACCCCCATCCGCCCCTCCCCCTCGGCCTGGGCGAGCCGTCCCTCCGGGATTCCGGGGCCGTCGTCCCGGACCGTGACGATCACTTCGTCCGGCCAGTCCTCGACGAGGATCCACGCCTGGGCATTCTCCCCCGCGTGGACCCTGACGTTGTCCAGCGCGGCGCCGACGGCGGCCGCCAGCTCCTTCGCGGCGGCGGGCGCGAGCAGCACCGGGGCTCCGGGCTCCGCGAAGCTGACCCGGGAGCCCGCGTGCGGGGCGAGCAGCGAGCGCAGGTCGCAGTCCGCCGTTCCGGACGGTTCGTCGTCGACCTCGACGCTGCGGACGACCGCGCCCTCGGCGGCGTCCTCGGAGACCCGGGTGGTGGGGACGAGCCCGCTGGAGACCAGGGTGCGCAGGGCCACCTCCTGCTCCCCGGCCATCCGGCCCAGCTCGGCGGCCTCCCCGCCGAGCGCGGTGCCGCGGCGCTGGACCATCGCGAGGACCTGGAGCACGCTGTCGTGGATGTCCCGGGCCAGGCGTTCCCGCTCGCGGGTGGCGGCCTCGATCTCCAGGGCGCGGGCGAGAGTGCGCTCACTGGCCCTGGCCACCTCGACGACGTAGCCGATGGCGATGGAGGCGACCCAGACCAGCAGGATGTTGTGGAAGGTGTCCCGGCTGGGGTTGCCGCGCTCGACGATGTTGGCGAGGGCGACGAGGGTGGAGGCGAAGGCCGCCCAGCGCCATCCGCCCTTGATCGCGAAGGCCAGTACGGAGCCCGCGGTCCAGATGGACGGCAGCGTCGGGCCGTCCATGTACCGGGCCTCGAAGTTGGCGAGGGGGGTGAGGAGTATGCCGGTGAGCGCGATCGTCAGGTCGACGCCGAGGAAGCGCTTGGTGCAGGCGACGGCGCCGGAGACCTTCGGGAGGGTGGCGAACGTCCAGACCACCATCACCGCCAGGAAGGCGACGGCCACCCACGGCCGTTCGTACTTGTCCCGGCCGAAGACGGAGAGCAGCACCGCGTACAGCATCGTCAGGATGCGGTACGCGGTAAGCGCGCGCCACAGCGGCTGCTCGACCGACATCCGTACGACCCGCTCGCGCCTGGCCATGGTCCCCACCCCCCCGGACGGAAACGACGCGCGGGCGCGCCGTACCGTTCCGTCACCCTTGCGTCGCGGTCTTTCCGCCCGTGTTCTTCTCCGCGCTCTTCTCCGCCTCGGCGCGGTGCTTCGCCTCTTCCGCGATCTGCCGCTTGGCCGCCGTCGCGTAGATGTCGACGTACTCCTGGCCGGAGAGCTTCATGATCTCGTACATCACCTCGTCGGTGACCGAGCGCAGGATGAAGCGGTCCCCGTCCATGCCGTGGTAGCGGCTGAAGTCGAGCGGCTTGCCGATCCTGATTCCCGGGCGCATCAGCTTGGGCACCACCTGGCCGGGCGGCTGGATCTTCTCCGTGTCGATCATCGCGACGGGGATGACGGGGGCTCCGGTGGCCAGCGCCACCCGGGCGAGTCCGCCGGGCTTGCCGCGGTAGAGACGGCCGTCGGGCGAGCGGGTGCCCTCCGGGTAGATGCCGAAGAGTCCACCGCTCTCGACGACCTCGATGCCCGCCTTGATGGCCGCCTCGCCCGCGCCCCGGGCGCCCGAGCGGTCCACCGGGAGCTGGCCGACGCCCTTGAAGAAGGCGGCCGTCAGCTTGCCCTTCACGCCGGAGCCGGTGAAGTACTCGGACTTGGCGATGAACGTGACCTTGCGGTCCAGGACCGCCGGCAGGAAGAACGAGTCGGAGAACGACAGGTGGTTGCTCGCGAGGATCGCCGGTCCTTGCGCGGGGATGTTCTCCAGGCCCTCCACCCATGGCCGGAAGGCGAGCTTCAGGCCCCCGCCGATGGAGAACTTCATTGCGCCGTAGATCAACTCGGGTGCCTCCTGTGTGCTGTCCGACAGACCTTAACCCGTGCGGCGGCCCGCGCTCCCGCCCGGCACGGGGCCGACGCAGCGGCCGGGGCCGTGACGGCCCTGGTCGGTGTCGGCCCGGTCGCGTACGGTGAAGTAACGGCCGAGGCCGTCATCCTTCCGCACACTCCCCTCTCGCTCCCTTTTCGAGCCTCACGAACAGGAGACCTTGGTGCCGGTCCTTCCCGGAGCCGAGCCGTTCCGCCACGACGGCGGAGAGGTCGGCGTCCTCCTCTGTCACGGATTCACCGGCTCCCCGCAGTCGCTGCGCCCCTGGGCGGAATACCTGGCTGAGCGCGGGCTGACCGTCTCGTTGCCGCTGCTGCCCGGACACGGCACCCGCTGGCAGGACATGCAGCTCACCGGCTGGCAGGACTGGTACGCGGAGGTGGACCGGGAGCTGCGCGGTCTGCTGGAGCGGTGCGAGCAGGTCTTCGTCTTCGGGCTGTCCATGGGCGGCGCGCTGACGCTGCGGCTGGCCGCGAAGCACGGGGACGCGATCAGCGGTCTGGTGCTCGTGAACCCGGCGAACAAGGTGCACGGCCTGTCCGCGTACGCGCTGCCGGTCGCCCGTCATCTGGTGCGGACGACGAAGGGCCTGGCCAACGACATCGCCCTGGAGGGTTCCGAGGAGGTGGGGTACGACCGGGTGCCGCTGCACGCCGCGCACTCGGTGCGGAATTTCTTCCGGCTGGTCGATGCCGAACTGCCCCAGGTCACCCAGCCGATCGTGCTGCTGCACAGCCCGCAGGACCATGTGGTGCCGCCCGCCGACTCGGCCCGCATCCTCGGCCGGGTGTCGTCGACGGACGTCGAGGAGATCCTGCTGGAACAGAGCTACCACGTGGCGACGTTGGACCACGATGCGGAGCGGATCTTCGACGAGAGCTATCGGTTCATCGGCCGCCTCGCCCCGAGCGTCGGACAGAAGGGGAGCACGTCAGGTGGCTGAGCACGACGCGGAGCGCGCGGGCGGCGAGGAGGAGCGCGAGTCCCTTCCCGCGGAGGGACGCGAGCCCCTTCCCGCGGAGGGGGCGGCCGTGCCCGACGACGGTACGGGCCCGCAGGACACCCCGGCCCAGAAGGGGCCGTCGGTGTCCGAGGGCGAGCGGCCGGGCCCGGCGCTCGACGAGGACGCCGCGTGGAAGGCGATCGTCGCGGGGTACGGCGAGGAGCCGCCGGACCCGCCGGGCGCCAAGCCGTTCAGGTCGGTCGAGGATCTCGCGCTGCTGGAGGACGACCGGCCGGACGTGCTCGACCCGGACAAGGGGCTCGGGAAGAAGTCCCCGAAGCCGCCGGAGAAGCCGCTCGGCAGTTCGGTGGTGTTCGCCCCCGGCGTCGGCGGCCCGCGCGACTACGAGGTCGCGGAGCCGAAGGACGACGACCTCGACGAGAGCGACGAGGGCCATTTCGTCCCCCCGGAGCCGCCGCCGCTGCCGGAGGCCGATGTCACGGCGAAGTTCGCCTGGCTCGCGGTCGTCGGCGGCCCGGTGCTGATGCTGATCGCGATCCTGCTGCGGTGGGACATGACCTGGTGGCTCACGACGGTCTGCGTCGGCGGCTTCCTGGGCGGTTTCGTCACGCTGGTGGCGCGCATGGAGGACGACGACGAGGACGACGACGACCCCGGGCGCGGGGCGGTCGTCTGATCCGGGGGTCGGGCAGTGTGTCCGGGGTCCGGAGGGGCCCTGCCACCGGCCCCTGCCGGTCGGCACGCACCGTCCGCGACACCGCGCCGCCGTGCCGTCCGGCCCGGGGCCGGGGGCCGTGCTCCGGGCGGCATGCGTCAGGCACGGACCGGGCCGGCCGAGGGGACCCGTAGCGCCGCCAGTACCGGCAGGTGGTCGGTGGCCGCCCGCAGGTCCGCCTCGGTGACCCCGGGCAGCCCGGCCGGGACGCCGCAGCCGAGCACCTCGATCCCCTCGGTCGCGAAGACCGCGTCGATGCGCTTGCGCGGCCGGTCCGCCGGGGAGGTGTGCTCCGCGCCCCACGGCCGGACCGCCCAGCAGTCCTGGAGCCGCCCGGCCAGCCGCCGGAACGCGGCACCGGTCGGCACGTCGTTGAGGTCGCCGGCCGCGACGGCGTGTTCGACGCCCATCGTCTCCAGCTGTTCCAGCAGCAGTCCCGCCTGGGTCAGTCGTTCGTCGCGCTGGAGGCTCAGGTGGAAGCTCAGCAGACCGATCCGGGTGCCCGCGATCCGTACCACCGACGTGGCGAAGCCCCTGCGGTGCAGTCCGGGGGTGAGCGGCAGCAGGACGTCCTCCGTCCGTTCCACCGCGGCCCGCAGCGAGCACAGCAGCAGCGGACCGGCCGCCGTGGCACCGCCGCCGAGGACGACCAGGCCGGTGCGGGCCGCGAGCCAGGCGGCCCGCTTGCGCCAGCGGAAGAAGCGCGGCGCCTCCTGGACGAGGACGAGGTCGGGGGCGCAGGCGCCGATGACCCGGGCCAGTGCCTCGCAGTCGTCGCGCATCGACCGGATGTTGTAGGAGAGCACCCTGATGACGGCCGAACCATCCGGCTCGGTACGGGAGTCGGGCAGTGGCGTCAGGACCATGCGGCTCACGATACGACGGACGCCCGCCGCTCCCCCAGGGGCGCGACGGGCGTCCGGCCCGGTGCCGTCCGCCGGGTGGCTCAGCCCTGGCGGGCCAGGTCGGCCGCGCCCACCAGCCCCGCCTTGCCGCCCAGTTGGGCCGCGAGCACCTGGGCGTGCGGGCGCCACTGGCCGCCGATCAGCCAGCGCCGGAACGACTTGCGGATCGGGTCGAGGACGAGTTCGCCCTCGTCCGACACGCCGCCGCCGACGATGAACGCGGACGGGTCGAAGAGCGAGGCGAGGTCGGCGAGCCCGGCACCGGCCCAGCGGGCCAGTTCGCGGAACGAGTCGATCGCGACCGGGTCGCCCTGCCGGGCGGCCTGGCTGATGTGCTTGCCCTCGATGCCGTCCACCGTGCCGTCGCCGAGCGACAGCAGGACGGTGGCGTTCTCGGGGGTGGCGTTGGCGCGCTGCCTGGCGTACCGGACGAGTGCGCGTCCGGACGCGTACTGCTCCCAGCAGCCCTGGCTGCCGCAGCCGCAGAGCAGGCCGTCCGGGACGACCCGGATGTGGCCGAACTCCGCCGCCACGCCGAAGCGTCCGCGGCGCAGCTTGTTGCCGATGATGATGCCGCCGCCGAGGCCGGTGCCGAGCGTGATGCAGATGACGTCGTCGTGGCCCTGTCCGGCGCCGAAGCGGTATTCGCCCCAGGCGGCGGCGTTGGCGTCGTTCTCGACGACGACGGGGAGGCCGACGCGCTGTTCGACCTTGTCCTTCAGCGGTTCGTGGCGCCAGTTGATGTTGGGCGCGAACAGTACGGTGGCTCGCTTGTCGTCGACGTATCCGGCGGCGCCGATGCCGACGGCGTCGATCCGGTGGCCCTCGCTCGCGCCGGACACGGCCGCCGCGATCGCGTCCACGATGCCCTCAGCCGTCGACGGGGTCGGCACCTTGAACGTGGAGAGGATCCGGCCCTCTTCGTCGACCACTCCAGCCGCGATCTTCGTGCCGCCGATATCGACGCCGATGGTGAGTCCCATGAATCCCTCAGTTTCGGTCGAGCCCCGCTGTGGCCAACCGTACCCGAGCCGGACCCCCGGTCCCTTCGCCGACGGTCAGTCCAGGTCGATGTGCTCGCCCGGGGCGGGGGGCTCGTCGCGCGGGTCGGTGGGGTCGCCGACCTGCTTCTCCGTGCCCGCGGGGTCCCCGGCGTCCCGGGTCCAGCGGCGCTCCTGGCCCTCGACGGCGGAGCGGTAGGCGGCGAGGAGTTCGCTGCCGGCCGCCGCGATGTGGTCGAAGACCTCCGGGTTGCGCTCGATGACGGGCTCGACGGCGGACTTCGCCTGCTTGATGATCTGCTGCACGGTGCCCTGGGCCGCCGCGCCGAGCAGCGGCGACTGGAGGGACGAGACCTTGTCGGCCACGGCGTCGACCAGTTTGCGCAGTTCCTCGGCGGCGGAGCCGGGCGGCGGGCCCTGTCGGCCGCGGCGGCGGGCCTTCTCCGCTTCGAGGTCCTCGGCGCAGGCGTCGGCCCACGCGTCGTCGTCGGCGGGACGATCGGTGGCTTCGCTCATGGCGGACTCCTGCGACGTGGTGTGCCCGCGGCATGGTGTGCGCCGGCCCGGCGTACGGGGCACGTACTACCGACGTTACCCGAACCGGGCCCCGCCGTTCGGAGCATCCGGCGGCGGGCGGCGCGGGCATCGCGCCGTGGCCCGCCGGGCCCGCTCAGTCCGTCCGGGGCCACAGCCCGGGGTCCGGGGTGAACCGGACCCGGAGCACCCCGTCGGTGAGGGCGGCGCCGGAGACGGTGCAGCGGCGCAGCCCGGACTCCAGGGGGACGATCCGGTGGAACGGACCCACGGTGAGCAGCAGTTCGCCGCCCCGGCGGACCAGCTGGAGGTCCTCCTTGACGGCGCCGGGCAGCGGCAGGCACCAGACGAGGACCGGGTCGCCGTCGACGGGGCGCGGGGCGGGCACGATCCGGCCGCCGGACCGCGGCCCCTCGAAGCCCTCCGGGGCGTCGGGGCCCCCGGCCCACCAGGGGTCCTCGGTCCACCAGGGGTCGTCGGCCCGGCCGGGGGTCTGCCCGTCCAGCCGCCCGGCGAGTCCCTCGTCCGCGGTGTCGAGGAGGGCCAGGTCGTCGAGGTTCCGCGGGTCGCGGCCGAGGTGCGGCACCTCGCACAGGGCGGTGCCGGGCGACCACTGCTCGTACCAGTGGTCGACGGTCTTCTCCTGCTGCGCGGCGAGGGCCGCGAACCAGGGGTCGGCGGAGTGCCGGGGCAGCGTCCGGTTCACGGCGAGGGTGTCGACGCGCAGCCCGTGCAGGGCGAGGCCGGTGCGGGCGGTGCGCAGGGCGTCCTCGGCGGCGGGTCCCGGCTCCGCGACCAGCCGGACCGTGGTGGTGCGGTCCTCGATCAGGGCCTGGACGGCGGCCAGCTCGGCGTCCTTGCGGGCGGCGGCCTCGTACAGCCACTGGGCGGGCATGGGGACGCCGGCGAGCTGGGCGAGCATCGGGCGCAGGGCGCGGGCGGCCTGGCGTTCCCGGGGGAGCAGTCGGCGGAGGTAGCGGCGCAGCTGTTCGGGGAGGGCGAGCACGGCGAGCGCCTCGCGCAGCGGCGGCAGGTCGACGACGAGGAGGTCGTGGCCCGCGCGGGACCAGTCGCCCTCGGCGGCCCGGCGCAGGGCGTGCAGCAGGGCGAGCTGGGTGCTGCCGGGGAGTTCGGTGAGCTCCTCGCCGTCCAGCCGGTTCCCGCCGAGCAGGTCGAGCACGCCGGAGGCCCGGTCCTGGAGGGCGAGGAGTTCGCTGCGGAAGTGCTCGCCGGAGTCGATGCGGGCGGACCACAGCCCGTCGGCGACCTCGGCAGGTTCGGTGTCCGCGGGAAGACCGGGCACGGCGTCGGCGGAGAGCAGCAGGGTGCGGCGGCCGCGGCGGGCCGCCGCGAGGGCGGTCGCCGCGGCGACGGTGGTACGGCCTGCGCCGCCGGGGCCGGTGACGAGGACCGTACGCATCGGGGTCAGGCCTTCGGGACGGACTCGACGCGCTTCTTCAGCCCGGCCAGTGCCCGGTCGATGATGACCTTCTCGGCCTTGCGCTTGATCATGCCGAGCATCGGGATCTTGACGTCGACGGTCAGCCGGTAGGTGACCTGGGTGCGGTCGCCGTCGCCGAGCGGGGCCAGCACGTACGAGCCGTCGATGGCGCGCAGCATCTGGGACTTCACGAGGGTCCAGCTGACCTCGTGGTCGCCGGTCCAGGTGTAGGCGAGGGTGTGGTCGTCCTTGATCGCTCCGGCGTCGAGGACGAGACGGACCTTCTCGGCACGGCCCTGGTCGTCGGTGGAGAGGACCTCGGCCTCCTTGACCTCACCGGTCCACTCGGGATAGCGGTCGAAGTCGGAGATCACTCCCATGACGTCGGCCGGCGCCGCCTCGATCGTGATGCTCGAGCTGGTGTGTTCAGCCATCGCCGTGGCTCCTCCAGTGCGGTGTACCGGTGCGTCGGCAGAGGACTGCCGCCAGAAGGCTATCGCGTGTGCGCGGTGCCTCGTCCCGGGGTGCGGTCCGGCGCCGTCACCATTCCAGGGCCCAGGGCCTGCCGGAGGAGGCGAAGTGGCCGACGTTGACGCATTCGGTGGCGCCGATCCGCATCCGGCGGACCAGCGGCTGGTGGACGTGGCCGAACAGCGCGTACCGGGGGCGGGTCCGGCGGATGGCGTCGAGCAGGGCCCGGCTGCCGCGCTCGAAGCGGCGCGCCACCGTGTCGTACGTCAACTCCGGCACGTCGGGCGGGATGTGGGTGCAGAGCACGTCGACCGGGCCGATCGCCTCGATCTTGGCCGCGTACTCCTCGTCGTCGATCTCGTACGGGGTCTTCATCGGGGTCCTCAGACCGCCGCCGACGAAGCCGAGGACCCGGCCGCCGATCTCGATCCGTTCGCCGTCGAGGACGGTGGTGCCGGGGCGCGCGTACTCGGGCCACAGGCCGGGGATGTCGACGTTGCCGTAGGTGGCGTACGTGGGGGTGGGGAAGGCGGCGAAGAGCTCGGCGTACTGCTTGCGCACCGCCGAGACGATCGCCGCGTCGCGGTCCATGCCCGCCCACAGGGAGCGGCCGAACGCGCGGGCCTCCTCGAAGCGGCGGGCGGTGCGCAGCGCGACGATCCGGTCGGCGTTCTCCACCCCGAAGAGGTCGGGGAAGATGCCGCGCGAGTGGTCGGCGTAGTCGAGGAAGAGCACCAGGTCACCGAGGCAGACCAGGGCGTCGGCACCCTCCCCGGCGCGGGCCAGGGCCTCGGTGTTGCCGTGCACGTCGCTGACCACGTGGATGCGGGTGCGCTGTCGGGTCGGTGTGCCCCGGTCGTCCAGTCCGGCTCGCATGGCGATCACCCTAGAGCGCCGTCGGCCGCCCGGGTAGGGGCCGTCGGACCTGCGCTTACCCTCGCGCGGCCGGGCCGGTGGACTACTGTGCGCGCAAGGATCACCGTTGTGTGTGACACATAAGACATCTGACCCGGTCCCCCTATCGGGAACCGAGTACCGGTGGGTAACGTCCGGGCAGTCCAGTCGTGCTCGCTTCACGGAGCACCCTCCAGTCTTGGACCGCAGCCGGTGCGTCACACAGAGCCGTGGCACCGGAGCCCGATGAGGAGCAGCAGTCTTGCGCGAGTTCAGCCTTCCGGCCCTGTACGAGGTCCCTTCGGACGGCAACCTGACGGATCTCATCCGCCGCAATGCCGCTCAGCATCCCGATGTCGCGGTGATGAGCCGCAAGGTCGAGGGCGTGTGGACCGACGTCGACGCCACTCGGTTCCTGGCCGAGGTCAGGGGCGTCGCCAAGGGCCTGGTCGCCGCGGGCGTGGAGGCCGGCGACCGGGTGGCGCTGCTCTCGCGGACCCGTTACGAGTGGGTGCTGCTCGACTTCGCGATCTGGAGCGCGGGCGCGATCACCGTCCCGGTGTACGAGACCAGTTCGCCCGAGCAGATCCAGTGGATCCTCGGCGACTCCGGCGCCACCCTGTGCGTCGTGGAGTCCGAGGCGCACCAGGCGTCCGTGGTCTCGGTCCAGGAGGACCTGCCCGCGCTGAAGGGCATCTGGCGGATCGACGACGACACGATCGCCCGGATGTCGGCGCTCGGCGAGGAGGAGGTCCCGGACGAGACGCTCGACCTGCGGATGACGAGCGCCAAGGCGGACGACCCGGCCACCATCGTCTACACCTCGGGCACCACCGGCCGTCCCAAGGGCTGTGTGCTCACGCACCGCAGCTTCTTCGCCGAGTGCGGCAACGTGGTGGAGCGGCTGAAGCCGCTGTTCCGTACCGGCGATTGTTCCGTGCTGCTCTTCCTGCCCGCGGCGCACGTCTTCGGCCGACTGGTCGAGGTGGCCTCGGTGATGGCCCCGATCAAGCTGGGCTGCGTACCGGACATCAAGAACCTCACCGACGAACTGGCCGCGTTCCGGCCGACGTTGATCCTCGGTGTGCCCCGGGTCTTCGAGAAGGTGTACAACGCGGCGCGCGCCGGGGCGCAGGCCGACGGCAAGGGCAAGATCTTCGACCGGGCCGCGAGCACGGCGATCGCCTACAGCCGCGCGCTGGGCACTGCGCAGGGCCCGTCCTTCGGTCTGAAGCTGAAGCACAGGATCTTCGACCGGCTGGTCTACGGCAAGCTGCGGGCGGTGCTCGGCGGGCGCGGCGAGCACGCGATCTCCGGCGGCGCGCCGCTGGGCGAGCGGCTCGGCCACTTCTACCGCGGCATCGGCTTCACCGTCCTGGAGGGCTACGGCCTCACCGAGACCTGTGCGGCCACCGCCTTCAACCCGTGGGACCGGCAGAAGATCGGCACGGTCGGCCAGCCGCTGCCCGGTTCGGTCGTGCGGATCGCGGACGACGGCGAGGTGCTGCTGCACGGCGAGCACCTGTTCACCGGCTACTGGAACAACGAGGCGGCGACGGCCGAGGCGCTGGCCGACGGCTGGTTCCACACGGGTGACATCGGCACGCTCGACGAGGACGGCTACCTCGCGATCACCGGCCGCAAGAAGGAGATCATCGTCACCGCGGGCGGCAAGAACGTCGCCCCCGCGGTGATCGAGGACCGCATCCGCGGCCACGCCCTGGTCGCCGAGTGCATGGTGGTGGGCGACGGGCGGCCGTTCGTGGGCGCGCTGGTCACCCTGGACGAGGAGTTCCTGGGCCGCTGGGCCGCGGAGCACGGCAAGCCGGCCGGGGCGACGGCCGCGTCGCTGCGCGAGGACCCGGAGCTGCTGGCCGAGGTGCAGCGGGCGGTGGACGACGGGAACGCGGCGGTCTCCAAGGCGGAGTCGGTCCGCAAGTTCCGCATCCTGTCCTCCCAGTTCACCGAGGAGGCGGGCCACATCACGCCGTCGCTGAAGCTGAAGCGGAACGTGGTGGCGAAGGACTTCGCGGACGAGATCGAGTCGATCTACCAGCGCTGACCGGGGCACACGCAGCCGGAGGGGCGGCCCGTACGAGACGTGCGGGCCGCCCCTTCGCGTGCCGTGTCCGTTCCCGGGGGAACGGCGCCGTGCCCGTTCCCCGGAGGGGGTGCCGCATCCGTCGCGGAGGGCCGGGGCCCGGGACGTCCCGGGAGGGTCAGAGCAGGGCCCGGAGCCGCTCGGCCAGCAGGTCCCAGCGCCATTTCTCCTCGACCCAGACCCGCCCCCGCTCCCCCATCCGCCGGCGCAGTTCCGGGTCGAGGAGCAGCGTGGCGATCCGGTCGGCCGCCTCGCCGGGGGAGCCGCCGCGCACCACCCATCCGGTCTCGCCGTCGAGCACCGCGTCGGGCGCGCCGCCCGAGTCGCCCGCCACCACCGGGAGCCCGGTCGCGGACGCTTCCAGGAAGACGATGCCCAGGCCCTCCACGTCGAGGCCGCCTCGGCGGGTGCGGCACGGCATGGCGAAGACGTCGCCCGCGCCGTAGTGGGCGGGCAGCTCCTCCCACGGCACCGGCCCGGTGAACCGTACGGAGGCGTCGACCCCGGTCCGCACCGCCAGGCGCTTCAGATCGTCGGCGTAGGGGCCGCCGCCGACGATCAGCAGCACCGCGTCCGGCACCCGCGCCAGGATCTCCGGCATCGCGAGGATCAGCGTGTCCTGGCCCTTGCGCGGCACGAGCCGGGACACGCAGACGACGACGGGCCGGTCGGCGAGCCCGAGCCGGGCCCTGACCCGGTCGCCGCCCGAGCCCGGGTGGAAGGTCTTCTCGTCGACGCCGGGCGGCAGCTGGACCATGCGGCCCGCCGCCGCGGGGGTGAGCGCGGGGGCGATCCGGGAGCGGGTGTACTCCCCCAGGTAGGTGATCGTGTCCGTGCCCTCGCCGATCCGCCGCAGCAGTTGCCGGGACGCGGGCAGCTGGGCCCAGCCCGCCTCGTGACCGTGGGTGGTGGCGACCAGGCGGCGGGCGCCGGCCCTGCGCAGCGCGGGTGCCATCAGGCCGAGCGGGGCGGCGGCGCCGAACCAGACGGAGGTGCAGCCGTGTTCGCGCAGCAGCCGCACGGCGTGCCGGGTGACTCCCGGGGTCGGCAGCAGCATGGTCGTACGGTCGCGCACGACGGGGAACGGCTGCTCGGCGTCGAAGGCGGCGGTGGCCGCGCGGCCCTCGGGGCTCCGCTTCCAGGTGGAGGCGTACACGACGATCCGTCCGGGATCCAGCCGCAGGGCCATGTTGTGCAGGAACGCCTGGATGCCACCGGGGCGGGGCGGGAAGTCGTTGGTCACGATCAGGGTCTTGTCCATCCCGGCCGACAGTACCGGCAGGCCGGGCCCCGATGGCTCCCGCACCGGCCGTACGGGCATCATGGCTCCTCGTACCCACCGGACCGGGCCCCCGGGTACCGGCCGACGAATGACGGATGAGGCGTTCATGACGGGATCGACCGGCGCGCGGCTCGCCCTCGCGGTGTGGGCCCTGACCAGGGTCGCGCTGCTGCTCTGCGTCACCAAGGTGATCGTGCTGCCCGGCCCCGACGTGACCAGTGACGTCTCGGTGATCTACCACGGCTGGTCCGAGGTCCTGAAGAGCGGCACGTACCCGGAGTCCGACGTCACCTGGCAGTACCCGCCGCTGGCCGCGCTCGCCGTCCTCTCCCCCGCGCTGCTGCCGTTCCTCGACTACGCCTCGGCCTTCTTCGTCCTCGCGTTCGTCTGCGACGGGCTGGTGCTGGCGCTGCTGCTGTACGCGGGCCGGGGCGGCGGCGGCCGGTCGGTGTCGGGCGCCTGGGTGTGGGTGGCGGGGGTGCCGCTGCTCGGCACGACCGCGTACGCCCGTTACGACGTGATGGTCACGGCGGTCGCGGTGGCGGCGCTGCTGGCGGGGCTGCGGCATCCGCGAGTGCTGGGGGTGCTGGCCGCCGTCGGCGCGTTGCTGAAGGTGTGGCCCGCGCTGGTGCTGGCCGGGACGGCGCGCGGCCGTCGCACGCGCCTGGCGTGGTCGGCGGCGGCGGTGACGGCGCTCGGGCTGCTGGTGGTGTGCACCCTGGCGATGCCCGGGGCGCTGGCCTTCCTCGGCTTCCAGCGCGACCGGGGCACGGAGGTCGAGTCGCTGGGGGCGCTGGTCTTCCACGTGGCGCGGCAGTTCGGCTGGCAGGGCCGGGTGGAACTGCACTACGGCTCGCTGGAGTTCCTGGGGCCGCACGTGCCGCTGGTGAGCACGCTCGCCCTCGGTCTGTCCGTCGTCGCGTTCGGCTGGCTGCTGGTGTGGCGGCTGCGGGCCCGGGAGTTCGGGGTGAGCACCCCGGCCGACGCGGCGTTCACGGCGGTGCTGCTGTTCACGACGACGAGCCGGGTGATCAGCCCTCAGTACATGCTGTGGCTGGTGGGGCTGGCGGCGGTCTGTCTGGTGTTCCGGGGCAGCCGGATGGTGCTGCCCGCCGTGCTGGTGCTGGTCGCCACCGGCGTCACGCAGTGGGAGTTCCCGCTCGGGTTCGTGCACGTGGTGTCCAGCGACGCGACGGGCGTGACGCTGATGTTCCTGCGCAACGGCCTGCTGGTCGCGGCGACGCTGACGGCCTGCCGGCGGCTGTGGGCGCGGACGGTCGCCGCGGCACCGCGCGAGGGCGGCCGGGTGCCCGTCTCCCGTTCCGGCGCCGGCCGGGAGACCGAACCGGTCGCTCCCTGAACGACGCGCCGCACCCGCACCCGGCCGCACGCCGGGCCGGAGCAGGGGCCACGGGGACGCCGGTCAGGCCCCGGCCGGGCGGCCCAGCCGGGTGTGCAGGTACTCCCGCCAGCGGGCGGTGAACTCCTGCGGGGTCGTGGCGAGCACCTCCCCCATGGCCCGCTCCACCGCCCCGTCCCGCCCCGGCTGCCCTCCGACGGCCCGGTAGAAGGCGATCAGCCGTTCCCCGCCCCAGTGGTCGGCGATCAGCTCGCAGGCCGCCCAGCCGCCCTCGTAGGCCCTCGCCAGGCGCGCGGGGTCGCCCGCGAAGCCGAAGTCCTCGTCCGCGGGGAGTGCGGCGGGCAGTTCGCCGCGCCGGACGGCGTCCGCCAGTTCGGGGGCGATCCGCGCGACGGGGCGGTTCTCGGCGCGGTAGGCCGCCCAGTCGGCGAAGCCCTCGGAGAGCCAGGTCGGGGTGGCCGGGGAGGTGCGGGCGCGGGTGGCGACGTGGGCGGTCTCGTGGGTGAGGACGACCCGCTGCCCGAAGGTGCCGAGCGTGTCGTACGCCTGCGGGTTGACGATCACCCGGTCCGCGGGGTTCCGGCCGGTGCCGCCGGTCCGCCCGGTGGTGACGGCCGCGATGCCCCGGTAGTCGTCCGTCGGCTGCCCCAGCAGCTGTGCCATGTCCTCGACGGTCCGCGGCACGAGCACCACGACGCGGCCCGCCCAGCGTTCCGGCCAGGCGCCGGACACGGCGGGCACCGCGCGGTCGGCGGTCTGGGCGATGTCGCGCAGCTCCCGCTCCGTGCGGCCCACCCCGAGGACGAGGCTGTGCCTGCCGGACACCACCCGGACGTCGCCCTGCTGCCAGAGCTGTGCGCCGCCGTCCCCGTCCGCCGGCCGGTCCCCGGAGATGTACCAGCGGCCGTCCGTCCGCTCCCGCCTCAGGTCGAGCACCCGGTCGGCGGAGACCGGGGCCGCGTCGTACCCCTTGATCCGGTAGCGCAGCTGGACGTCTGCGGCGGCCCGGTCGGTGCCTCGCGCGCTCACGCCGCGGAGCCGGTACGTCCATGAACCGAGTGGTATGTCCGCGAGGTTGGCCAGCTCCCGGCGCTGGGCGGCGCGCAGGGCGTCGGCGCGCGGGTCGGTCACGGCCAGGTAGCCGTCCGTGTCGTGGTCCAGCACGGCCGCCGCCCTGCGGTCCAGGGCGGCGCGGACGGCGCGGGCGGTCGCGTCCGGGGCGGCCCGGTCGTCGGGGGCCGCGCAGCCGGAGGCGACGAGCAGCCCGGCGAGCAGCGCCCCCGCCGTGCGTCGTCCCCGGTCGCGTACCCGCCTGTCGGTCACCCGACCGAGGGTACGGTCAGACGCGGGTCACCGACGAGACGGGCATCATGCCGACCGGGTCGTAGCGGACCGGGGCGCCGGGGTAGGGGGCGTGGATGACCTGGCCGTTGCCGACGTACATCGCGACGTGACTGGCGTCCGCGCGGTAGACGACCAGGTCGCCGGGGCGGGCCTCGGAGAGCGGCACCATGCGTCCCGCGTACCGCTGGGCCTGCGAGGTGCGCGGCAGGCCGACCCCGGCACGGGCGTACGCCCACTGCATCAGACCGGAGCAGTCGAATCCGTCGGGCCCGTTGGCCCCCCAGACGTACGGGCGGCCCAGCGCCTGCCGAACCGCCATGACGGCGACGGCCGCCCGCGCGGAACCGGCCGGCAGATCGGCCGTGTCCGGGAACACCCCGTCCCGCCCGGAGCGCGAGGATCGCTCGAAATCGGCCCGGTCGGCGGCGGGCAGCGCGCCCAGGATCCGCCTGGCCTCGGCGAGTTTGCGTTCGACGGTCCGCTTGTGGCGGGCGGCGGCCGCCCGGTTGTGCTCCAGCTCGGCCAGCGCGTGCCCGGCCTCCGCCCGGATCTGCTCCAGGTCACGCCGGGCCCGCAGCAGCTCCTGCAGTTCCTCGGCCTGACGCCCGGTCACCCGCTCCAGCGCGGCCGCCCGGTCGAGGTAGCCGTCCGGGTCGGAGGAGAGCAGCAGCGCGAGCGCGGGGTCGATGCCGCCGGAGCGGTACTGCGCGCTCGCCGCCGAACCGACCGCGGTGCGCATCCGGTTGACCCGCTCCTGGCCGCGGGCCGCCCGGTCCCGGTCCCGGTCGAACTCGCCGCGCAGCCGTTCGGCGTTCTCCCCGGCCGCGTTGTACTGCTCGGTGGCGCGTTCCGCCTCGCCGTACAGCCGGTCCACGCGGGCCTCGGCGGTCCGGGGCGCGTCCTGCGGTTCGGCGTGCGCGCCGCTCGTGCCGAGCGTGGCGGCCGCGGTCGCCACGGCGGCCGACAGGACCGTGGCCCGGACCCCGGGGCCGATACCGGACTGTGTGGAACGGCGATGGGACACCACAGGACGCCGTACTCCCTTCCGCGGTACGCAGACGCGCGCGGCCCCTGCCGCCCGGACGGGCGGACCGACGAGCGGGAGCCGCACAGCAGGCAGACAGTAGTCGGACGATCACGGAGCGGACAAAGACCGTGCCGGGCGACGGGAGGGCGGAAACGACGGCGCCCCGCCGGTGACCTGTGGTCTCCGGCGGGGCGGGCCGTTCGTGGGGGCGCGGGAATTCGCCCGTTCGGGCGTTCGTCAGCCGACGCGCACGCCGAACTGGAAGCTGCCGATGGTGTTCATCGACTCGTAGCGGACGAACGTGCCCGGGTACGGGGCGTGCAGGACGGTGTTGTTGCCCGCGTAGAGCGCCACGTGCGAGGTGTTGTTGAAGAAGACCAGGTCGCCCGGCTTCAGCGCGCTGCGCCCGATGTGGACCCCGTCGTTGATCTGGGTGTAGGTGACCCGGGAGATCTGGACGTTGGCCTGGGCGTAGGCCCACTGGGTCAGCCCGGAGCAGTCGAAGGCGTCGGGGCCGGTGCCGCCGCGGACGTACGGCTTGCCCACCTTGGAGGAGGCGGCGCTCAGGGCGGCGGCGCCCCAGGCGGAGGCGGGGACCTCCTTGCCCAGCTCGATCCGGTCGCCGGCGTCGCGGCTGGCGCGCTGCTCCTGCTCGCGGAACTTCGCCTTCTCCGCGGCGGTCAGGGTGTTGTACAGGCGCTGCGCCTCGGAGAGCTTGTCCTGGAGCTTCTTCTTCTTCGCCCCGAGCGTCTCGCGGACGTCCGCGAGGTCGCCCAGCTTGTCCTGGGCCTCCTTGCGCTTCTGCGCGAGGGAGCGCTGCTTCTCCTGGATCTTCTGGAGCGTCTCGGTCTGCTTGGCCGTCAGCTGGTCGAGCGCCGAGGCCTCGTCGAGGTAGGTGTCCGGGTTGGACGAGAGGAAGAGCTGGACCGACGGGTCTATGCCACCGGAGCGGTACTGGGCGGCGGCGAGGGAACCGAGGCCGCTGCGCAGGTTGTTGATCTCCTGCTGGCCGCGGGCCACCTTGTCCTGGAGCGCGCCGACTTCCTTCTCCAGCTTCTTCTGCTTCTCCTTGGCGCCGTTGTACTGCTCGTTGGCGACGCCGGCCTCGTGGTTGAGCTTGTCGACCTTCGCCTTGACCTCGCTCTTGGAGGGCTTGGGGTCTGCCTGGGCCGCCTGGGAGGACAGGGCCACGGCCGCGGCGGCGGTCGCGGTGAGCACGGTCACACGGGCGCGGCTCGGCTGCTTGGGACGACGGTGGGACGCCACGGAGGCGAGCTCCTTCTTCCTCGAGCCGCCTACCGGGCTGTGGGGGAGGTGAATCCCCGGCTCCGTGCATGTCACGGACTCGGCGGTTCCTTCGCCGTCACCCCGGATGGGTGATCAACCGTGCGAAGGTTCGAGGCCCGACCATAGTGACCATCTTGTGATCAGTTCAAATCCTCACCAGAAAAATCTCATCCCAGGAGGCACTTCTTTACCCACATCACACGGGGTGTAGCGGCGACCTGACGGACCGTTCCCTGATTTCCACCGAGTACCGGCAAGCGCGACTAGACGCGCGAAAGGCGCTTCAGGAGCAAGACGGACGCAACGGGCCTGGCGCCCGCCTTCGCCACTCCGTCGGCGACCTCGCGGTCGGTGGAGACCACCACGACGGGCCGGCCCGGGGGTTCGGCGCGCGCCAGTTGACGGATGAGCTCGTCGGCGGTCACACCGGGCTTGCTGAACAGCACCCGGACCCCGCGCGGCGGTGCGAGCAGCACCGGGGCGGCCAGCTCGGCCCCGTCGAAGACGCAGGTCACCTCGGCGCCGGTCTGCGCGGCGAGCACCGAGAGCCCGCCCAGCAGCCGCAACCGCTGCTTCTCCAGCGGCAGCTGCGGGTAGCCGGTCTTGGTGACGTTGTAGCCGTCGATGATCAGATGCGCCTGGGGCAGCGCGAGCAGTTGGTCCAGCAGGGCCGGGTCGGTCTCCGAAAGGGCCCTGGCCGCGATGTCCTTGGGCGACATCCGGCCCGGTTCGACCGCGTCGACACCGTCCGCGGGACGGATCGAGGCGGGCGGCAGGGCCAGTTCGCGACGGAGTCCGCTCGCCGCGTCGAGCACCGTGTCCAGCAGCAGTCGCAGCCGCATGTCCTCGACCGAGCGGCCCTCCCGGGCGGCCCGGCGGCCCGCCTCGACGGACGCCTCGGCCTCCCCGAGCCGCGCCTTGAGCCGACGGCTCTCGCTCTCGGCGGCGGAGACCTGGGCCGCCGCCTCGGACCGTACGGTCTCGGTCTCGGCCCGGCTGCGGCGCAGCGCGGCCTCGCCCCGCTTGACCTCGTTGAGGGCGCTGCGCAGCTTGCGCCGGAGGGACTCGGCCTCCTTGCGGGCCGCGTCCAGCTCACCGCGCAGCCGCTCCGTCTCGTTCTTCGTCTGGGCGCGGGCCTGGGAGAGCTCCTCGCGCAACCGCTCCAGCTCGCGGCGGCTCTCCTCGTCGGCCCGCTCGGCGTCGGCCCGCTGGACCTCCTCACCGGCGGCGGCGACCAGCTTCACCCAGCCCGCCGGGCGCAGCACATAGGCCGCGGCGGCCACGTCGACGGGGTCGGCGGCGGCCGGCGGCGCACCGGCCTCCAGGGCGGCGGCCAGTTCGGGCTGCCCCTCCTTGAGCCGTTCGCCGATGCGCTGGCGGAACAGGGCGTCGCCCTCCAGGGCGGCGGCCATCGCGTTCCCGGCGAACTTGGCGCGCCGGGTCGGGGTGAAACGGGCGTACTGCCTCAGCTGGGACGGCAGCTCGCCGACCGTCAGCCCGCCGAACGCGTCCGAGACCAGCGCCACGACCCGCCGCCGTACGCCTTCGGGCAGCGGGCGGTCGAGCGCCTCGACGGCGTCGCCGGCCGCCTCGGCCGCCTCGGCGCCACCAGCGGGCTGCTCCACCATCCGTCACCCCAAAGTGTCTGTGGGCGCGGCTCCGTCAGGAGTCGGCACCCGGCTTGTCCACCAGTTCGATCTGATCCACCGCGTTGCACCAACGGCAGCGGACCGACTCGATGGTCTCACTGACCACCTCCCGTTCCTCGACGCTGGCCTCACCGGCCAGGTCGAGATGGACGTATTCGACGACCTTCGAGGAGCGCGTCACGTCGAAGCGGGTGAGATTTCCGCAGAGCGTGCAGCGCCAGCGGGTCCCGTCGGTCGGCTGGGGAACCGTCGTCATCGTTGCGTCCTCTTTCGTCGAGCCTCGTGCCGCTGCTTCAAGGATCTCGCGGTGCGCCGTCGAACTGCGGATGTCCTGCCGTAACCCTACGGCCTCGCCGTGTCCGCCCGACACGGCGAGGCGGTCTGTCCCGTTCCCTCCGCTTGCGTCATGCTCTGTTCATGATCGATCGGCGAGCTGCGACCGACAGGCCGGCCGGCGGATTCCTGCGGACGGCCGCCCTGGGCGGCTCGCCGGTGACCCATGCCCTGATCGCGGCGTGCTTCCTGATCTTCTTGATCAGTCCGCTGTCCGGCTTCAACCCGGTCCCCGGCACCCCCGACGCCCGGCTCGCCGCCCAGGCCGGCTACTTCGAGCGCTGGGGCGTGATCCCGGGCGAGCTGTGGGACGGCCCGGCGCGCGTCCTGCTCACCCCGCTCACCGCCCTCTTCGTGCACGGCAGCTGGGTGCACCTGCTCGGCAATATGCTCTTCCTCTACGTGTTCGGGGCGATGACCGAGGAACGCATGGGCCGGGTCGGGTTCACCTTCTTCTACATCGTCTGCGGCTATCTCGCCCTGGTCGCCTACGCGGCCGCGCACGCCACGTCCGACCAGACGCTCGTCGGCGCGTCGGGGGCGATCTCGGCCGTGCTCGGGGCGTTCCTGTACCTGTTCCCCCGGGCCCGGGTGACCAGTCTGTTCCCGTTCCTCTTCTTCCTGCCGCTGCGGTTCCCCGCCTGGATCGTGCTGGTCTTCTGGTTCGTCCTGCAGTGGCTCGCGGTCCAGGGCGCGGGCAGCGGGGGGCCGGGGGTGGCCTATCTGGCCCATGTGGTGGGCTTCGCCCTCGGCTTCCTCTACGCCTGGGGGCGTGGTCGGCGTACGGATAGAGTGAAGACACCAGCCGCGGCCACCGAGGGAGAAAGCCAGCCGTGATCACCGCGATCGTGCTCATCAAAACCAGCGTGGACCGGATTCCCGAGATCGCCGAGTCCATCGCCGCGCTGGACAGCGTCAGCGAGGTCTTCTCGGTCACCGGTACGTACGACCTGATCGCCATGGTCCGGGTGGCCAGGCACGACGATCTGGCGGACGTCATCCCGGGCCGGATCAGCAAGATCCCCGGTGTCGAGGCGACCGACACCCACGTGGCGTTCCGTACGTACTCGCAGCACGACCTGGAGGCGGCCTTCGCCATCGGCCTCGACGCGTAGGTGCGCACCACCACCGCGTGACACTTCGGCGGGGGACGGGCCGGGCCCGTCCCCCGCCGAAGTGCTGTGTGCCGGTCAGTGCTGCGCGGTGCCCCGGTCCGGGACGCAGCGGCCGCCCTCGGTGCGGTACTTCCACTGGGCGCCCTCGCTCACCAGCTCCTTGACCGCGCGGACGAAGCGCTCGATGTGCTCGTCCGGCGTACCGGCGCCGAAGCTCACCCGGATCGCGTTGAGCGACCTCTCGCCCGGCTCGGCCTCGGGCGCGCCGCACTCGCCGACCTCCTGCGGGTCGCCGCCCAGCAGGGTGCGGACCAGGGGGTGGGCGCAGAACAGTCCGTCGCGGACGCCGATGCCGTACTCGGCGGAGAGCGCGGCGGCGAAGTGCGAGCTGTTCCAGCCCTCCACCACGAAGGAGATGACCCCGACCCGCGGGGCGTCGTCGCCGAACAGCGAGAGCACCTTCACCCGGGGGACCTCGGCGAGACCGGCCCGCACCGCGGCGACGAGGTGCTGCTCCCGGGCGACCAGCGCGTCGAAGCCCGCCTCGTTCAGCGCCCTGCAGGCGGAGGCGATGGAGTACGCGCCGATGACGTTGGGGGAACCGGCCTCGTGCCGGGCGGCCGTGGTGTGCCACTCGACGTCCACCCCGCCGTCGGGGCGGCGGGCGACCTTGCGCGAGGCGCCGCCGCCGGCCAGGTAGGGGTCGGCCTCCCGCAGCCAGTCGGCCCGGCCGGCGAGCACGCCCGACCCGAAGGGCGCGTACAGCTTGTGCCCGGAGAAGGCGACCCAGTCGACGTCCAGCTCGGCGATGTCGACGGGGTGGTGCGGGGCGAGCTGCGCGGCGTCCAGCACGATCCGGGCACCGTGCGCGTGTGCGGCGGCCGCCAGTTCCTTGACCGGCCACAGCTCGCCGGTGACGTTGGAGGCGCCGGTGACGCAGACCAGCGCGGGGCCGTGGGGATCGCGCCCGGCCAGGGCCCGCTCCAGCGTCTCGACGGCCTGGGCCGGGGTGCGCGGGGCGTTCAGGTAGGTCACCCGCGCGTCGCGCCACGGCAGCAGCGAGGCGTGGTGCTCGGTCTCGAAGACGAAGACCTGGCAGTCGGCGGGGAGCGCCGCGGCCAGCAGGTTCAGCGAGTCGGTGGTCGAGCGGGTGAAGACCACCTGGTCGTCCGCGCGGCAGCCGAGGAACTCCGCGACGGTGGCACGGCTGTTCTCGAAGAGGTCCGTGGAGAGCTGGGAGAGGTAACCGGCGCCGCGGTGGACGCTGCCGTAGTACGGGGCGTACGCGGCGACGTCGTCCCAGACGCGCTGCAGGGCGGGGGCGCTGGCGGCGTAGTCGAGGGCGGCGTACGTGACTTCGCCTCCCGTGACCAACGGAACCGTCACATCCCGGCCCAGAACCGGCAGGGAGGTACAAACCGACTTGTCGATGGCAGCGGTGGGGACAGACATGGCGAACTCCCGTAAGAGGCAGGCGAAAAGCACGCACCGGCAGACGTGCGGCAGTGCGGCGGAAGAAGAAAAAAGGTGTGCGGAAGAGGGCCGACAGGCCCTATCGCATTCGCGTGCTCACAAGAGACTCCCTAGGGACCAGGACCCCGGGGGTTGGCATTCACAGATGCCGAGGGGCCCGCGCTTGCCGCAGACCTCGCTGCCTGCGGCCTGGTCTTCACCCGGGGCACCCCGCCACGGACGGAGGGTTGCCGGACAGCGGGCCGGGGCCGTAGTCGCTGTCACTCATGACCTGCCCAGCATCTTGCCATACGCGCGGACGCGCGCAAGGCGCAGTCCAGGATCCGGACTGCGCCCCGCGTCGCGTTTCCGCCCGGTCAGGCGTTGCTGGCCGCCACCCAGCGCTCCAGCGTCCGGGCCGCGGAACCGGAGTCGATGGACTCGGCCGCCTTCGCCATCCCGGCCGCGAGCTGTTCGTTCAGCGTGGCGTCGGTCGGGTCCAGCGCCACCAGGGCCGCCGCCGAGTTGAGCAGCACGGCCTCCCGCACCGCCCCCTGCTCCCCGGCCAGCACCCGGCGGGCCACGTCCGCGTTGTACGAGGCGTCGGCGCCGCGCAGCGCCTGCGGCGGGACCAGTTCCAGGCCGACGTCGCGCGGGTCGAAGGTCTCCTCGCGCACCGTGCGGTCCCGGACCACCCAGACCCGCGAGGTCGAGGTCGTCGTCAGCTCGTCCAGGCCGTCGTCGCCGCGGACCACCAGCGCCGAGTTGCCGCGCTGGGCGAGGACGCCGGCGACGATGGGCGCCATCCGCAGGTCGGCGACGCCGACCGCCTGGGCGCGGACCCTGGCCGGGTTGGTGAGCGGCCCGAGGACGTTGAACGTGGTCGGGGCGCCGAGCTCCTTGCGGGCCCTGGCCGCGTACCGCAGGGCGGGGTGGAACTTCACCGCGAAGCAGAAGGTGATGCCCGCCTCCTCGGCGACCTCCACGACCCGCTGCGTGCTGAGCTCCAGGTTGACGCCGAGCTTCTCCAGCACGTCGGAGGAACCGCTCGCCGAGGAGGAGGCGCGGTTGCCGTGCTTGACGACCTTGGCCCCGGTGCCGGCGATGACGATCGCCGACATGGTGGAGATGTTGACCGTCTTGGCGAGGTCGCCACCGGTGCCGACGATGTCGACCGTGCGGCCGGGTACCTGGATGGTGTTGGCGTGCTCGTACATGGCGCGCACCAGGCCGGACACCTCCTGGACCGTCTCGCCCTTGGCCCGCAGGGCGACGGTGAACCCGGCGATCTGCGCGTCGCTGGCCTCGCCGCTCATGATGCGGTCCATCGCCCACGCGGTGTCGTCCTCGGTGAGGTCCTCGCCGCGCAGCAGCGGATTCAGCAGGGCGGGCCAGGAACGGTCCGCCACGCTGTCGCCGCCGATCGGGGTCACAACGTTCATGGTCCGCTCCCGGGGTCCACAGTCGGTAAAAGGATCACCTCCACCCTATCGAGCGGCAGAGGACGGCGAAGAGCCCCGTCCAACGCGTGGACGGGGCTCCTGCCGTGGCGATCAGTTCAGGCGATCAGTGGTGACCGTGGCCGCTGGTGATCTCCTTGTACTCCTCGACGGTGGGCTTGGCGATCTGGTTGTTCTCGCCGTAGTAGCCCTTGCTGAGTCGGGCGCGCAGCTTCTCCAGCAGCGACACCTTGCGCTCGACACCGTTCTCGTCGACCGTCGGGCCGATCTCGACCGGCTTGTACTGCTCGTGCGCGGTGAGCGTGTGCAGCTGCTCGGGGCCGAGCGGCTCGTGGATCTCGACGAACTCACCGTGCGGCAGGCGCTTGATGATGCCGGACTCGCGCCCGTGCAGCACCTTCTCCTTGTCGCGGCGCTGGAGGCCGAGGCAGATCCGCCGGGTGATGATGAACGCGAGGATCGGGCCCGCGAAGATGAAGATGCGGACGAACCAGGAAATGGCGTTGATCGACAGGTGGAAGTGCGTGGCCCACAGGTCGTTGCCACCGCCGATGAAGACGACGACGTACTCGGTGATCCAGGCGACGCCGAAGGCCGTCCGGGTCGGGGCGTTGCGCGGGCGGTCCAGGATGTGGTGCTCGCGCTTGTCCCCGGTGACCCAGGACTCGATGAACGGGTAGACCGCGAGGACCGCGAGGACCAGTCCGAAGGCCATCAGCGGGATGAACACGCCCAGGACGAGCGTGTGGCCCCAGAGGTTGATCTCCCAGCCGGGCATCACTCGGATCAGACCCTCGGCGAAGCCCATGTACCAGTCGGGCTGGGCGCCGGTGGACACCTGGTCCGGACGGTACGGGCCGATGTTCCAGATCGGGTTGATCGTGGCGATGCCCGCGATGATCGCGATGATGCCGAAGACCAGGAAGAAGAAGCCGCCGGCCTTCGCCATGTACACCGGCAGCAGCGGCATGCCGACGACGTTGCTGTTGGTGCGGCCGGGACCCGCGAACTGCGTGTGCTTGTGGTAGAAGACCAGGATCAGGTGCGCCACCAGCAGACCGAGCATGATGCCCGGCAGCAGCAGGATGTGGATCGAGTAGAACCGGGCGACCATGTCGTGACCGGGGAACTCTCCGCCGAACAGGAACATCGAGATGTACGTGCCGACGATCGGCATCGACAGGATCGCGCCCTGGGTGAAGCGGACACCCGTACCGGACAGCAGGTCGTCCGGGAGCGAGTAGCCGGTGAAGCCGGTGAACATGCCCAGCACGAACAGCAGGAAGCCGAACAGCCAGTTGATCTCACGCGGCTTGCGGAACGCACCCGTGAAGAAGACGCGCATCATGTGCACGAACATGCCGGCCAGGAAGATCAGCGCGGCCCAGTGGTGGATCTGGCGAACCAGCAGACCGCCGCGGACGTCGAAGCTGATGTCCAGCGTCGAGGCGTAGGCCTCGGACATCCGGATGCCCTGCATCGGCTCGTACGAGCCGTGGTACACGACCTCGTTCATGCTCGGGTGGAAGAACAGCGTCAGGTACACACCCGTGAGGATGATGATGATGAAGCTGTAGAGGGCGATCTCCCCGAGCATGAAGGACCAGTGGTCCGGGAAGATCTTGCGCATGTTGGCCTTGGCCAGGGAGTAGATCCCCAGGCGGCCGTCCGCCCAGTCGGCCACCCGCTCGCCGGCGGGCGCCTTGCGCTTCGTATCGGTCACAGTAGTCATCCGTGTCATCCCCGCTCGAAGAAGGCAGGACCGACGGGCTCTTCGAAGTCACCGAGCGCTTCGAGGTTGCCCTCGCTGTTCACACCGATCCGCAGCTGCGGAAGGGCGTGACCGGCCGGACCGAAGATGACGCGGGCGCCGTCGGAGAGGTCGAAGGTGGACTGGTGGCACGGGCAGAGCACGTGGTGGGTCTGCTGCTCGTACAGGCTGATCGGGCAGCCGACGTGGGTGCAGATCTTGGAGAAGGCCACGATTCCCTCGTGGGCCCACTCGCGCTCGCGCTTGTCCTTGATGTTCTCCGGCTGGATGCGGACGATCATCAGCGCGGCCTTGGCGATCTGGTTGTTGAAGTCCTCCGCGTCCTCCTCCAGGCCCTCGGGCATGGCGAAGGTCAGCGAACCGACGATCACGTCCTCGGGGCGCAGCGGCTCCATCGTGTTCATGTTGATGAGCTGCTTGCCCTTGCCCCACATGGTGTTGCGGAGCTTCTTCTCGGGCAGCGGGCCGAGGTCGCGCAGCAGCATCACACCGGAGAGCGGCACCAGGGCCAGCGCGCCGAACATGGTGTTGCGGATCAGCTTGCGACGGCCGATCGCGGACTCCTGGGCACCGGCCGCGAAGTCGGCGAGAACCTTCGCCTTGACCTCGGGGGCCGCCTCGATGGGGTGCCGGTCGTCGGCGACCTCCACGTCGGACATCAGCGTGCGCGCCCAGTGGACGGCACCGGCGCCGATCGCGAAGAGGGCCACGCCCAGGGTCAGACCCAGGGAGAAGTTGAGCGCGCTCACATGGCCGATGGGCCAGATGTACACGCTCTTGTCGACCGGGAAGATGACGTACGAGGCGATGAAGCCGACCGTCGCCAGCATGGACAGCGTGAACAGCAGCGCGACGGTGCGCTCGGAGCGCTTCGCGGCCCGTTCGTCGATGTCCTGGATGCGCGGCTTGTGGGCCGGCAGCCCCGGGTCGGCGAACGGGTCGTCCGCGACCTCTACCGCGCCGTGCGCGGCCTCCTGCTCAGCGGGCAGGTTCTCGTCTGGAATCTCTTGGCTACTCATGACTTCTTGGCCTTAGCGGTGTGGGCCGCGACCCAAATGGCAACTGCGATCAGAGCGCCGAGCCCGAAGATCCAGGCGAACAGACCCTCGCTGACCGGCCCCAGGCCGCCCAGCCCGAGGCCCCCCGGGCTCTTCGTCTGGTCGCTGTTCACGGTCTGGACGTACGCGATGATGTCCCGCTTCTGCTTCTCGGGCATCGTCGTGTCCGGGAAGGACGGCATGTTCTGCGGGCCGGTCTGCATGGCCTCGTAGATGTGCTTCGGGTCCACGCCCTCCAGGCTGGGGGCGTACTTGCCGTCCGTCAGCGCGCCGCCCTCACCGGTGAAGTTGTGGCACTGTGCGCAGTTGGTACGGAACAGCTCGCCGCCCTTGGCGATGTCCGCTCCCGCAGGGTTGACCTGCTTCTTGGTCGGAGTGATCGGACCGGCGCCGAGCGACGCGACGTATGCCGCGAGCTGGTCGATCTGCGCCTGGGTGTAGATGACCTTCTTCTTCGGTACCTGGGCGCCGGGCTGCTGCGCCGGCATACGGCCCGTACCGACCTGGAAGTCCACGGCGGCGGAGCCCACGCCGACCAGGCTCGGCCCGTCGGTGGTGCCCTGACCGCCGGTTCCGTGGCAGCTGGCGCAACCGACGGAGTACAGCTTCTTGCCCTCTTCGATGGCGAGGGACTGGGCGGTTTCGTCGGCCTGCGCCTTACTCGCGGGCGCAAACGCGGCGTAGAGCCCCCCAGTGGCCGCCAGCGCGAGGAGTAGTACGACGACCGCCGCCAACGGATGGCGTCGTCGTGCGGAGAGCTTTTTCACGGATTACCCCGGTGTCAGGATCTTCTGCGTCGATGCTGGATGTGGTTCGGGTTCGAGCCCGATTACTCGATCATGAAGTTCGGGCCGTGCCCGATTACTTGATCATGTAGATCGTGGCGAAGAGGCCGATCCACACGACATCGACGAAGTGCCAGTAGTAGGACACGACGATGGCGGCGGTCGCCTGTTCGTGGGTGAACCTCTTGGCCGCGTACGTCCTGCCCAGGACGAGCAGGAAGGCGATGAGCCCGCCTGTCACGTGCAGCCCGTGGAAGCCGGTGGTCAGGTAGAACACCGAGCCGTACGGGTCGGAGGAGAGGGAGAGGCCCGCCTCCTTGACCAGCTCGGTGTACTCGAGGACCTGGCCTCCGATGAAGATCGCACCCATCACGAAGGTGATGATGAACCAGGTGCGGAGCTTCTTCACATCGCCCCGCTCCGCGGCGAAGACGCCGAGCTGGCAGGTGAGTGAGGAGAGCACCAGGATCGTGGTGTTCGTCGCCGAGAACGGGAAGTTCAGGTGCTCGGCCATCTCCTTCCAGTGATCCGGTCCCGTCACCGATCGCAGGGTGAAGTACATCGCGAAGAGGGCCGCGAAGAACATCAGCTCGGAACTCAGCCAAATGATGGTTCCGACGCTGGTGAGGTTCGGTCGATTGACCGACGGGTGCGCGTGCCCGGTTTCTACTGTCGTTGCTGTCGCCACGACCGACATTATGTCGGTCGCTTATCCAGCCCTCACCCCGGGGGGTGCCGTTCGGTGTGTCAGCCGGGTGTGTCCTCCCCGAACGGCCCATGGAACAGCTGTCCTGACCGGTGCTGACAGGCTGTCGGGCGGAGTACGATCCGCGCATCGGTTCATGCCCGTAAAGCCCCGAAGACACAGATGTCACGGAGGAACTATGCAGCCGACCGCCACGGTCCTGGTCTACAGCGACGACGCCAACACCCGTGAGCAGGTGAGGCTGGCAGCCGGGCGCAGGCCCGCGGCCGATGTGCCACCGGTGCAGTTCCTGGAATGCGCCACGATGCCCGCCGTCCTGGAGGCGCTGGAGCACGGCGGTGTCGACGTCTGCGTGCTGGACGGCGAGACGGCGCCCGCGGGGGGCATGGGCGTCTGCCGGCAGATCAAGGACGAGATCTTCCGCTGCCCGCCGGTGCTGCTGCTGATGGGGCGCCCGCAGGACGCCTGGCTGGCCACCTGGAGCCGCGCGGACGCGGCGGTGACCCTGCCGGTCGAGCCGGTCGAGTTCGCGGAGGCCCTGGCCGCCCTGCTGCGCAGCAGGCTCTCCGTGGGGGCCTGAGGGCCTCCGCGGACTCCTTCGCGGTCCTGCCGACGGGCAGCGCACTCCCCTGGGCGAGGTCGTCAGACCTCGGGGCGCAGTCGCGCCGCCTGGATCGTGTCCGAACGGTCCGGGACGGGGTTCTTCTGCAGTGCGCTGCCCTTCAGCCATTTGGCCCAGGTGAGGTTCCAGTCGCCGTAGCCGTTGCCGAACGGTGCCATCGTCTCGCCCTGGCTGCCGACGACCTCGACGATGTCGCCCTCGCGCACGGTGTTGAAGAACCACTGGGCCTGGCTGGTGCTCATGCCCGTACAGCCGTGGCTGACGTTCGCGTACCCCTGCGAGCCGGTGGACCAGGGGGCCGCGTGCACGTACTCGCCGCTCCAGGTGACCCGGGTCGCGTAGTAGACCTGCAGGTCGTACGAGTCGGAGGAACCCTCCGCGATGCCGATCGTCTCCCCGCGCATACGTACGCGGTATTCCTTGCCCAGCACGACCTTGACGCCGTTTCGGGTGGCGAAGCCGGGCTTCCCGGTGGTCACCGGAATGGTGTTGATCACTTTCCCGTTGCGCTTGACCGTCATCGAGTGCGTCGAGGCGTCGGTGATGGCCTCGATGCGGTCGCCCGTGGTGAGCCTCAGCGCCTTGGCGGGGGCGCCGTAGAGGGTGTCGGTGACCTTGATGCCGGCCAGGCCGCTGGTGACGTCGATGGTGGCTCTGGCGGGCCAGTACTCCTTGGGGCGGTAGTGCAGGGTCTTGTCGTCGACCCAGTACCAGGAACCGGTCACCGCGGGCGTCGAGCGGACCCGCAGGGCGCGCTCCACGGTGGCCCTGGAGGCCCTGTCCCGGACCGGAGCGCTGAGTTCCGCCGTAATGGGCTGTCCGACGCCGTAGGTGCCCGCCTGAGGGCCGAAGGCGACCTTCAGGAACTTCTTGGCGGCGGTCGTCTCGAAGGAGAGCGTGCGGCTGCCGGGGGCGCCGTCGTCGTCCTCCACGCCGACCCGGACCGTGTAGCGGGTTCCGGCGGCCAGCGGGACGGTGGAGTGCCAGCGCTTCCCGTCGGCGTCGAGTTCGCCCGCCAGATGGCGCCCGGCCGTGTCCACCGCCGTCACGTCCGTGATCCGGCCGTCGTCGTCGTTGACGGTGACTTCCAGCGGCTTGTCGGGATCGGCCTTCTCGTCGCCCTCGGGGGCGTTGGAGGAGATCTCGTCCGCGGCGTCGTACGGCTTCTCCGCCAGTGGGTGGTCGGATCCTCCGCAGGCTGTCGCGCCTGCGACCAGGGCCACGGCCAGCAGAGTGCAGCTCACTACGGGGCGGATGCGCAGCGTGCGGTTCATGGATCCACGTTATGGAGGCATGTCCGTATCGGCGCGCGGGATGACTGCAAACGGGGGGCCCGTACTCCTCTCGGTGGAGAAGTACGGGCCCCCCGTCAGGTGGAGCGGTGAAGCGGTGTCACTGGGTGCGGTTCTCGCCGTGGTAGTACTCGAAGACCCAGCCGAACAGGCCGATCAGGATCATCGGGAGCGAGAAGTAGAGCAGCCACCAGCCGAAGATGACACCCATGAAGGCGAGCGCACCGCCGAACGCGAGCGAGAGCGGCTGCCAGCTGTGCGGGGAGAAGAACCCCACCTCGCCGGCCTCGTCCGCGACGTCGGCCTCCTTGTTGTCCTGCGCCATGGCGTCGACCCGCCGGGCCGTGAAGGCCAGGTAGAAGCCGACCATGACGCTCAGACCGAAGGCCAGGAACAGCGCGGTGGTACCGGCGGGCTCCTTCGACCAGACACCGTAGGTGATGGCCATGGCGAGCATGAAGACGCTCAGCCAGATGAACATCTTGCCCTGGATCTTCACTTGCCGGCCTCCTTGCCACCAGCGAGGGCCTTGTCGTCCTCGGAGGGGTGCTCCAGCTGCTCCAGGGCCGCGATCTCAGGGTGGTGGAGGTCGAAGGCCGGGGATTCGGAACGGATCCGGGGCAGGGTGAGGAAGTTGTGCCGCGGCGGCGGGCAGGAGGTCGCCCACTCCAGCGAGCGGCCGTAGCCCCACGGGTCGTCGACCTCGACCTTCTTGCCGTACTTGGCGGTCTTCCACACGTTGTAGAAGAACGGCAGCATCGACAGGCCGAGCAGGAACGAGGCGATCGTCGAGATCGTGTTCAGCGCGGTGAAGCCGTCCGCGGCGAGGTAGTCCGCGTAACGACGCGGCATGCCCTCGGCACCGAGCCAGTGCTGCACCAGGAACGTGCCGTGGAAGCCCACGAACAGCGTCCAGAACGTGATCTTGCCGAGCCGCTCGTCCAGCATCTTGCCGGTGAACTTCGGCCACCAGAAGTGGAATCCGGAGAACATCGCGAAGACCACGGTGCCGAAGATGACGTAGTGGAAGTGCGCGACGACGAAGTACGAGTCCGAGACGTGGAAGTCCAGCGGGGGCGACGCCAGGATCACGCCGGTCAGACCACCGAAGGTGAAGGTGATCAGGAAGCCGACGGCCCAGAGCATCGGGGTCTCGAAGGACAACGAGCCCTTCCACATCGTGCCGATCCAGTTGAAGAACTTCACACCGGTCGGTACCGCGATGAGGAATGTCATGAACGAGAAGAACGGCAACAGCACACCGCCCGTGACGTACATGTGGTGCGCCCACACGGTCACGGAAAGACCGGCGATGGCAATCGTCGCACTGATCAGACCGATGTAACCGAACATCGGCTTCCGGCTGAATACCGGAATGACCTCGGAAATGATTCCGAAGAATGGTAGGGCGATGATGTACACCTCTGGATGGCCGAAGAACCAGAAGAGGTGTTGCCAGAGCAGTGCCCCGCCATTGGCCGCGTCGAATACGTGGGCGCCGAATTTACGGTCGGCCTCCAGCGCGAAGAGCGCGGCGGCGAGGACCGGGAAGGCCAGCAGGACCAGGACACCGGTCAGCAGGACGTTCCAGGTGAAGATCGGCATGCGGAACATCGTCATGCCGGGAGCGCGCATGCAGATGATCGTGGTGATGAAGTTGACCGAACCGAGGATCGTGCCGAAGCCGGAGAAGGCCAGACCCATGATCCACATGTCGGCGCCGACACCCGGCGAACGGACCGCGTCCGAGAGCGGGGAGTAGGCGAACCAGCCGAAGTCCGCCGCACCCTGCGGGGTGAGGAAGCCGGCCACCGCGATGATCGAACCGAAGAGGTACAGCCAGTAGGCGAACATGTTCAGCCGCGGGAACGCCACGTCGGGCGCACCGATCTGCAGCGGCATGATCCAGTTCGCGAACCCGGCGAACAGCGGCGTCGCGAACATCAGCAGCATGATCGTGCCGTGCATCGTGAACGCCTGGTTGAACTGCTCGTTCGACATGATCTGCGTGCCGGGACGGGCCAGTTCGGCGCGCATGAAGAGCGCCATCAGACCGCCGATGCAGAAGAACGCGAACGACGTGACCAGGTACATCGTGCCGATCGTCTTGTGGTCAGTGGTGGTCAGCCACTTGACGACGACGTTTCCCGGCTGCTTGCGCCGGACCGGCAGCTCGTCCTCGTACGAGTCGTCTGCTGCCGCGGCACCCTGAGGTTCGTTGAGGATGCTCACAGTTTGTTCGTCTCCGCATTCCTGGCCGGGTCAGTCTGCTCGATGCCGGCCGGCACGTAGCCCTTCTGGCCCTTCTTCGCCAGCTCCTTCAGGTGCGCCTGGTAGCGCTCCGGGGAGACGACCTTGACGTTGAAGAGCATCCGGGAGTGGTCGGCGCCGCAGAGCTCGGCGCACTTGCCCATGAAGGTGCCCTCCTGGTTGGGGGTCACCTCGAAGGCGTTGGTGTGGCCCGGAATGACGTCCTGCTTCATGAGGAACGGCACCACCCAGAAGGAGTGGATGACGTCACGCGAAGTCAGGACGAAACGGACCTTCTCGCCCTTCGGCAGCCACAGGGTCGGGCCCGGGTTGCCGTTCTGCGGGTTCCGGGTTCCCGGGATGCCGAAGTCGTAGACGCCCTCCGCACCCTTGGGGAAGTCCTTCCGGTACCGGTCGGGGATGGCGTCGAGCTCCTTGGGGATCTCGCTGCCCGTGGCGGCAACGCCGTCCACGTTCTCGATGTAGTTGAATCCCCAGCTCCACTGGTAGCCGACCACGTTGATCGTGTGGGCGGGCTTCGGGGAGAGCGAGAGGAGCTTCGATTCATCGCGTGCGGTGAAGTAGAACAACACCGAGACGATGATCAGGGGGACCACGGTGTACAACGCCTCGATGGGCATGTTGTACCTGGTCTGAGTAGGAACCTCGACCTTGGTGCGGCTGCGCCGGTGGAAGATGACGCTCCACAGGATCAGGCCCCAGACCAGCACGCCCGTGGCGAGCGCTGCCGCCCACGAGCCCTGCCAGAGGGAAAGGATCCGTGGTGCCTCTTCCGTTACCGGCGTGGGCATACCGAGGCGGGGGAAGTCCTTGTATGTGCAACCGGTTGCGGTCGCCAGGATCAGGCCCGCAGTCAGCACCTGCGGCAGCTTCCGCCGCATCGGGCGCCGCGACGAGCGGTCGGAGCCGTTGGGACTCACGTAGCGCCTTCCCGAGAGTCTCGCCCGCGCGGTCGGCGCGGCCGTCTTTCTGGTCGGTCGCCGCCCTGACGCGGGCAGGGGTTTGGATGTTTATGCGGACCAAACCCTACTGGACGCTATTTGGGGTCGCGCGGGGAGGGTGCCCAACGCGCCGTTCGACTCCCCGAAGGGGTGGAATACGGGCCTCCGGCCGCCATCTGACGGCCCCTCTCCCGCCTGGGCGCAAGGCCCTTCCGCGGCCCCGGCCCGGGGCGGGCTAGCGTGGTGGTGTGCCCTACTTCGACGCCGCCTCCTCCGCCCCCCTGCACCCCGTCGCACGCCAGGCGCTGCTTGCCGCGCTGGACGAGGGCTGGGCCGATCCGGCCAGGCTCCACCGCGAGGGGCGGCGGGCCCGGCTGCTGCTGGACGCCGCCCGGGAGACCGCCGCCGAGGCCGTCGGGTGCCGGCCGGACGAACTCGTGTTCCCCCCTTCGGGGACGCTGGCGGTGCACACGGGAATTTCCGGGGCGCTCGCGGGCCGTCGGCGTGTCGGCCGCCATCTGCTGGTCTCCTCGGTCGAGCACTCGTCGGTGCTCCATTCGGCCGCCGCCCATGAGGCGCAGGGCGGATCGGTCTCCGAGGTTGCGGTGGACCGCTCGGGGGCGGTGAGCGCGGCGGACTGGGAGCGGGCGCTGCGGGAGGACACCGCACTGGCCTGTCTGCAGTCCGCCAACCACGAGGTCGGCACCGAGCAGCCGGTGGCGGAGGTCGCGGAGGTCTGCCGGGCGGCGGGGGTTCCGCTGCTGGTGGACGCGGCGCAGTCGCTGGGCCGGGCGCCGGTGCCGGGCGGCTGGTCGCTGCTGGTGGGCAGCGCGCACAAGTGGGGCGGGCCCTCGGGAGTGGGGCTGCTGGCGGTGCGCAAGGGGGTGCGGTTCGCGGCGCGGGGGCCGGCCGACGAGCGGGAGTCGGGGCGGGCGGCGGGGTTCGAGAACATTCCGGCGATCGTCGCCGCGGCGGCCTCGCTGCGGGCGGTGCGGGCCGAGGCGGAGGCCGAGTCCGAGCGGCTGCGGGTGCTGGTGGACCGCATCAGGGCCCGGGTGCCGGAGCTGGTGCCCGATGTGGAGGTGGTCGGCGATCCGGTGCGGCGGCTGCCGCATCTGGTGACCTTCTCCTGTCTCTATGTCGACGGGGAGACCCTGCTGCACGAGCTGGACCGGGCGGGTTTCTCCGTGTCGTCCGGTTCGTCCTGCACCAGCAGCACACTGACGCCGAGCCATGTGCTCAGGGCGATGGGGGTGCTGTCCGAGGGGAACGTACGGGTGTCGCTGCCGGACGGCACCCGCGACGAGGAGGTCGACGGCTTCCTGGAGGTGCTGCCCCGGGTGGTGGCGGAGGTACGGGAGAGGCTCGGCGCGCCCACGTCGGCGGCCTCCTCCCCCGCCCCGGCCGCGCCCCTGGTGGTCGACGCGCTCGGGAAGCGCTGCCCGATCCCGGTGATCGAGCTCGCAAAGGTGATCGGGGAGGTACCGGTGGGCGGGACGGTGACGGTGCTCTCCGACGACGGGGCGGCGCGTCTGGACATCCCGGCCTGGTGCGCGATGCGCGGGCAGGAGTACGTGGGCGAGGAGCCGGCGGACCGTGGCTCGGCCTACGTGGTCCGCCGGCTCGTCTGAGGCTTCCTGCCGGGTCAGCCCAGGTGGAGGCGGACCTCGTCGGCGGCGTCGTGGCCGTACGCCTTGGTGAAGCGGTCCATGAAGTGGGTGCGGCGCAGGGTGTACTCCTGGGTGCCGATGGTCTCGATGACCAGGGTGGCCAGCATGCAGCCGACCTGGGCGGCGCGCTCCAGGCCGACGCCCCAGACGAGGCCGGAGAGGAAGCCGGCCCGGAAGGCGTCGCCGACGCCGGTCGGGTCGGTCTTGCTCTCCTCCTCCGGGCAGCCGACCTCGATCGGGTCCTGGCCGACCCGCTCGATGCGCACGCCCCGGGAGCCGAGGGTGGTGACCCGGTGGCCGACCTTGCCCAGGATCTCCTCGTCGCTCCAGCCGGTCTTGGACTCGATGAGCCCCTTCTCGTACTCGTTGGAGAAGAGGTACGTGGCGCCTTCGAGGAGGGTCCGGATCTCGTCGCCGTCCATCCGCGCGATCTGCTGCGAGAAGTCCGCGGCGAACGGGATGCCCCGGGAGCGGCACTCCTCGGTGTGGCGGAGCATCGCCTCGGGGTCGTCGGCGCCGATCAGGGCCAGGTCGAGGCCGCCGACGCGGTCGGCGACGGCCTTCAGCTCGATGAGGCGGGCCTCGCTCATCGCCCCGGCGTAGAAGGAGCCGATCTGGTTGTGGTCGGCGTCCGTGGTGCAGACGAAGCGGGCGGTGTGCAGGACCTCGGAGATCCGGACCGAGCCGGTGTCGACGCCGTGGCGGTCGAGCCAGGCGCGGTACTCGTCGAAGTCGGCGCCGGCGGCACCGGCCAGGATCGGCCGCGTGCCCAGCAGGCCCATGCCGAAGCAGATGTTGGCGGCGACACCGCCCCGGCGCACTTCGAGGTTGTCGACCAGGAAGGAGAGCGAGACCGTGTGCAGCTGATCGGCGACCAGCTGGTCGGCGAAACGGCCGGGGAAGGTCATGAGGTGATCGGTGGCGATGGAGCCGGTGACTGCGATTCGCACGGGGAGACTGCTCCTGCGGAGATCGGGGGGAACCGCTGATGGTGTTCCCGGGGCGTCGTGACAGTTCACGCTACCCGTTCCGCGGACTCGCCCGAAGCGGGAAAACTACCCGATAGTAGGGCTTTCTTCCCGAGGCGTGCGATGCCTACGGTGCGGTTATGTCGAACCACATCACCTCGCACGAGTCCGAGATGAGCCTGGCCGAGCTGCGCGGGGACTGCGCGCGGATGGCTCCGCACTGGGCGGCCCACCCGAAGTCTGCCCCTGTTCCGGTCGCTCCGTCCCGGATTCACGGGGTCACCGTGCCCGCCGCCTCCGCCCGGCTTGTCGACGCCATGTCCGAGTACGGCGACTGACCCGTGCCGGTACCGGCACGCTGCCGGTACCGGCAACGATCGCGCCCCGCGCCCCGGGAGGGAACCGCTCGCGCCCCTGCCCCGTCCCACCGTTGTCCCCACTCGGGGGACGGACGACGGGCCGGTCCACGGCGTGTGCCGGCCACGCAGGCGAAGGAGCGATCCGGTGAGCACCGAGCGACCCGACAACGACGTGACCGGCCCCCGGCGGCGTTCGCCGCTCGCCGTGGCCTCGGTGGCGGCAGCCGTACTGCTGGCCGGGGGTGGCGGCGCCTACTGGGCCGCGACCGCCGCCGACGGTGACGGCGCGAGGACCGGCAGCACGGACGGCAGCGGTGGGCGCACCCCTCCCCCGCTGGCCCTGGAGGCCGGATCGGACAGCCCCGCGGCGCCGGGCGGGCCCGCGCGGGGCATCGCGCCGGGCGAGCCCGACCCGAACGGCGGCCAGGTGGTCTACCGGGTGTCCGGCGAGCTGCCCCAGGGGCCGGACAGGGCCGCGGTGCGGCGTGCGACGGGGAGCGTCTCGGCCGCCGAGGTGACCCGGCTGGCGAAGGCGCTGGGCCTGCCGGGGACGCCGCGGGCGGAGGGCACGGCCTGGACGGTGGGGTCCACCGGGGACGGCTCGGGCCCGTTCCTCCGGGTGGAGAAGCAGGCACCGGGCACCTGGACCTTCGCCCGCTACGGTTCCGGCGGTACGGACAACTGCCGTGACACCAAGGTCTGTTCGAGCGAGAAGGTGGCTCCGGGCGGTTCCGGGAACCCGGTGGGCGAGAGCGCCGCCAAGGCCGCCGCGACCCCGGTCCTGAAGGCGGTGGGACAGGACGACGCCGCGCTCGACACCCGCCAACTCATGGGCTCGGTACGGGTGGTGAACGCCGACCCGAAGGTGGACGGGCTTCCCACGTACGGCTGGTCGACCGGCATCCAGGTGGGCGCCGGTGGTGAAGTGGTGGGCGGTTCCGGGCACTTGAAGGCCCTGGAGAAGGGCGACAGCTATCCGGTGATCAGCGCGGGCGAGGCGCTGAAGCAGCTGAACGGACGCTCGATGCGCACGGGCGCGCAGAAGGACATCGGCGGCTGCGCCACCCCCGTACCGCTGCAGGACGGGAAGGACGCCCCGGAGAAGCAGCCGAGGCCGAAGGTGGACTGCGGGACGCAGAGCGGGACGGAGCGGCCGACGACGACCGTGACGGTCGAGAAGGCGGTGTTCGGTCTGTCGATGCAGTACGTGGCGGGCGAGCAGACGCTCGTGCCGTCCTGGCTCTTCTCGGTGCGACAGGCCGCCGGCGGGCCGGGCAGCACGGTGCCGCGGGTCGCCGTGGACCCCTCGTACCTGACGAAGGACGCCCCGGCGGCGACCGCGCCGACCCCGCCCGCCGGGGACACGGAGAAATCCGACCGGCTGCTGTCGTACAGCGCCGACGGACGGACCCTGTCGGTGAAGTTCTGGGGCGGGGTGTGCAGCACGTACACCGCGAGCGCGACCGAGGACGGCAACCGGGTGACGGTGACGGTGACGGAGGAGAGGCAGCCCGGGAAGAATGCCTGCATCATGATCGCCAAGGAGCTGACCCGCACGGTGACGCTGGACGCGCCGCTCGGCGACCGGACGGTGGTCGACGCGGCCTCGGGCCACGTCGTGTCCCGCGGCTGAGCCGTACGCGGAAGGCCGTGCGCAGGAGGCCGGAAACGGCGCGCACGGCCTCCCGAACCGCGCACAGCAGCACCCGAGCCGCACCCACGACGACCGGGACGGCACGCACGGCCCCTGAACGGCACGCACGGCGGCGGAACCGCACGCGCGGCGTCCGAAGGAACTGTCCGCACGATGGCGGCGGCGATCCCCTGCCGGGATCGCCGCCGCCGTCGTGCCGTTCCGCCGTGCCCGGGATCCGCGCGCCCCGTCGGGGGAACGCGGCCCGCGGGGGTCAGCTGAAGGAGTCCCCGCAGGCGCAGGAGCCCGTGGCGTTGGGGTTGTCGATCGTGAAGCCCTGCTTCTCGATGGTGTCGACGAAGTCGATGGAGGCACCGCCGAGGTACGGGGCGCTCATCCGGTCGGTGACGACCTTGACGCCGTCGAAGTCCTTCACGACGTCCCCGTCGAGCGAACGCTCGTCGAAGAAGAGCTGGTAGCGCAGGCCCGAGCAACCGCCGGGCTGGACGGCGACGCGCAGCGCCAGGTCGTCACGGCCCTCCTGCTCCAGCAGGCTCTTGACCTTGGCTGCGGCGGCGTCGGACAGGAGGATGCCGTCGCTCACGGTGGTGGTCTCGTCCGATACGGACATCTGCTTCTCTCCCGGGTTGTACGGAGACTGCTTGCCGACGTTGCAACGGTCGGAGCCGCGGATTCATTCCGGGCCGAGCGCTTGCCTGTTCCGTTCATGCTCGCACACCGGTCCGGCGGGGGGGATGCGTCACATCGACACTATGGCCATCGTCAAAGTGACGTGAACCGGATATGATAGATAGCGTCAATTAGACGAAAAGGCTTTCAGCAGAGAAGAAAGGGTGCGTGACGTGACCACGGCCCACCCCGCCCAGGAACTCGACGTCCAGCCGACGCCCCTCGCCCTGCTCCTGCTCGGCCGTGAGGCCGACCCCCGGAGCGAGCGCGGCGTCGAGTGCCCCGGCGACCTGCCATCCCCGTCCGATCCGGACCTGGTGGAGCGCGCCCGTGCCGCCAAGGAGAAGCTCGGGGACAAGGTGTTCGTCCTCGGCCACCACTACCAGCGCGACGAGGTCATCCAGTTCGCGGACGTCACCGGCGACTCCTTCAAGCTCGCCCGGGACGCGGCGGCCCGGCCGGAGGCCGAGTACATCGTCTTCTGCGGCGTGCACTTCATGGCCGAGTCCGCGGACATCCTGACCACGGACGACCAGAAGGTCGTGCTGCCGGACCTGGCGGCGGGCTGTTCCATGGCGGACATGGCCACCGCCGAGCAGGTCGCCGAGTGCTGGGACGTGCTGACCGAGGCCGGGATCGCCGAGCAGGTCGTGCCCGTCTCGTACATGAACTCCTCCGCCGACATCAAGGCGTTCACCGGGCGGCACGGCGGCACCATCTGCACCTCGTCCAACGCCCGGCGGGCGCTGGAGTGGGCCTTCGAGCAGGGCGAGAAGATCCTCTTCCTGCCCGACCAGCACCTCGGCCGGAACACCGCGGTCCGGGACCTGGGGATGTCGCCGGAGGACTGCGTCCTCTACAACCCGCACAAGCCGAACGGCGGTCTGACCGCCGAGGAGCTGCGGAACGCGAAGATGATCCTGTGGCGCGGGCACTGCTCGGTGCACGGCCGCTTCTCGGTCGAGTCCGTGAACGACGTGCGCGAGCGGATACCGGGCGTCAACGTCCTGGTGCACCCGGAGTGCAGGCACGAGGTGGTGGCCGCGGCCGACTACGTGGGCTCGACGGAGTACATCATCAAGGCCCTGGAGGCGGCCCCGGCCGGCTCGAAGTGGGCGATCGGCACCGAACTGAACCTGGTGCGCCGCCTGGCGAACCGGTTCGCGGCCGAGGACAAGGAGATCGTCTTCCTCGACAAGACGGTGTGCTTCTGCTCGACGATGAACCGCATCGACCTGCCGCACCTGGTGTGGGCCCTGGAGTCGCTGGCCGAGGGCAACCTCGTCAACCGGATCGAGGTCGACCCGGAGACGGAGAAGTACGCGAAGCTGGCGCTGGAGCGGATGCTGGCGCTGCCGTAGCGAAGGCCGTGGGCGGCGCGGGGCGGGGCGCCCCGCTCTGGCCGCACGAAGGCCCTGGCACCGTCGGACCGACGGTGCCAGGGCCTTTTCCGTGCCGGTCGTCAGGCCTTGGCAGGCTCCGGCTCCTCCGAGGTGTCCTCCCGGAGGGCCGGCTCCGCGGCGCCGGTCTTCTTCGCCCGCTTGGCGGCCTTCTTCTTCGCGCGGCGTTCCTTGCGGAGTTCGACCATCGCGTAGAGCGTCGGCACCAGGAGCAGGGTCAGCAGGGTCGAGGTGACCAGGCCGCCGATCACCACGACGGCGAGAGGCTGCGAGATGAAGCCGCCCTCGCCAGTGACGCCGAGTGCCATCGGGAGCAGGGCGAAGATCGTCGCCAGGGCGGTCATCAGGATCGGGCGGAGCCGGTGGCGGCCGCCCTCGACGACTGCTTCGACGACGCCCATGCCCTGGGCCCGGTACTGGTTGATCAGGTCGATCAGCACGATCGCGTTGGTCACCACGATGCCGATCAGCATCAGCATGCCGATCATCGCCGGAATGCCCATCGGGGTGTCGGTGGCGACGAGCAGGCCGATCGCGCCGGTCGCCGCGAACGGGACGGAGACCAGCAGGATCAGCGGCTGGACCAGGGACCGGAAGGTCGCCACCAGCAGCATGAAGACGATCGCGATCGCCGCCAGCATGGCCAGGCCGAGCTTGGCGAACGAGTCGCTCTGGTCCTCGGTGACACCGCCGATGGTGGCGGTGGCGCCCTCCGGGAGCTCCAGCGCGTCGAGCTTCTTCTCCAGCGCGGCGCTGACCGCTCCGGTGTTGTCGCTGGTGGGCTTGGCGGTGATGGTGGCGGCGCGCTGGCCGTCGATCCGGGTCATCGAGACCGGGCCGGGGACCAGTTCGACGTCGGCGACCTGGCCGAGCCTGACCGGGCCGAGGGGGAGGTCCTTCAGCTCGGCCATCGTGGTGGCCGGGTGGGCGGACCTGATGACCACGTCCCGTTCGGTGTCGTCCATGACCGCCTTGCCGGCCGGGGTGCCGCGCACCGCCCCGGCGACGGCCGCGCCGAGCGCGGTCTGGTCGAGGCCGGCGTCCGCCGCCCTGGCGTTGGGCTTCACCGAGATCCGCGGAACGCTCTGCGACAGGTCGCTCTGGACGTCGGTGACGTCCTTGAGACCGGCGACCGCGCCCCGTACCTTCTCGGACGCCTTGCGCAGCACGTCCGCGTCGGCGGCCTTGACCACGACGCTGAGGTCCTGGCTGCCGAAGCCGTCGCCCGCGGAGATGGTGGTGTCACCGATGCCGTCGAGCTTGCCGAGCGCGGTGTCGATGCGCTTCTGCGTGGCGTCGAAGTCGCCCGAGTCCTTCAGGGTGACCTGGTACGTGGCCTGGTTGGAGCCGGTGCCGCCGCCGAAGGCCGCCATGAAGCCGGAGGAGCCGACGGTGACCTGGTAGTCCTTGACGCCCTTGTCGTCGGCGAGGACCTTCTCGACCTTCCGGGCCGCCGCGTCGGCGGCTGCCAGGCTGGTGCCGGGGGTCAGCTCCTGCTTGATGGAGAGGACCTCCTGCTCGCCCTGGTCGAAGAAGTTGGTCTTCAGCAGCGGGGCCATGCCGAAGGTGGCGACCAGCACCACGACGGCGATGGCGAGGCTGGTGACGCGGCGCCGGGTCGCGAAGCGCAGCACCGGGACGTACAGCCGCTGGAGCCGGCTGCGGGCCTCCTTCTCCTCGGCCTTGCGACGGATCTCGTCCGGGTCGTCCTGGGCGGCGCCCTCGGGGGCGCGCAGGAACCAGTACGACAGGACGGGCACGACGGTCAGCGAGACCAGCAGGGAGGCCAGCAGGGCCGCGGTGACGGTCAGCGAGAAGGAGCCGAAGAGTTCGCCGACCATGCCACCGACGAGGCCGATCGGCAGGAAGACGGCGACCGTGGTGAGGGTCGAGGAGGTGACCGCGCCGGCCACTTCCTTCACCGCGGTGATGATCGCCGACTGGCGCTCCTCGCCGTAGCCGAGGTGGCGCTTGATGTTCTCCAGGACCACGATCGAGTCGTCGACGACCCGGCCGATGGCGATGGTCAGCGCGCCGAGCGTGAGCATGTTGAGCGAGAGGTCGCGGGTCCAGAGCACGATCAGCGCGAGGACCACGGAGAGCGGGATGGAGACCGCGGTGACCAGGGTCGAGCGCAGCGACGCGAGGAAGACCAGGATCACGACGACCGCGAAGAGCAGGCCGAGCGCGCCTTCGGTGGTCAGGCCGGAGATCGCCTTGGAGACGGCGGGACCCTGGTCGGAGACGACGGTCAGTTCGGCGCCGGCACCGAGGTCCTTGCGAAGGTCGGGGAGCTTGTCCTTGACCGCGTCCGAGATGGCGACGGCGCTGCCGTCCTTGTCCATGGTGGCCATCACGGCGAGGCTCGGCCTGCCGTTCGTCCGGGTGATGGAGACCGCGGTGGCCTGCTCCTGCTCGACCTTCGCAATGTCACCGACGCGAACCGGCTTGCCGGGCTTGCCCGTTGCCGCGCCCTGGGGGGCGACCCGCAGGTCCTCGATCTGCTTCAGGGAGGTGAAGGCGCCGCCGACCTGGACGGTGCGGCTCTTGCCGGACTCGGAGAACGAACCGGCGGGGACGGTCGCGCCGCCCGCCTGGAGCGCCTGGGCGAGCGTCATGGCGTTCAGCCCGGCGGCGGCGAGCTTCTTGTCGTCGGGGGTGACGGAGACCTGGAGGTCCCGCACCCCGTCGACGGTGACCTGGCCGACGCCGTCGATGTCCTCCAGTGCGGGGACGACCGTGCGGTCCAGCTGGTCGGCGAGCGCCTGCTGGTCCTTGTCGGAGGTGACGGCGAGGACGACCGCCGGGATGTCGTCGGTCGAGCCGGCAATGACCTGCGGGTCCACGCCGTCGGGGAGCTGGGCGCGGGCGCGGTTGACCGCCTGCTGGATGTCGGCGACGAGCTGCTTGGTGCCCTCGCTGCCGAAGTCGAAGGACGCCATGACGACGGCGTTGCCCTCGCTGGCGGTGGAGGTGATGCCGGTGACTCCGTCGACGGCCTTGAGGGAGTTCTCCAGCGGCTCGACGACCTGCTTCTCGACCACATCGGGGGACGCGCCCTGATAGGGGGCGAGCACCGACACCACCGGAAGCTCGATGGTGGGCAGCAACTGCTGCTTGAGTTGCGGGATCGCGATCGCTCCGAATACGAGCGCGACGATCGAGATCAGTCCGATCAGGGCCCGTTGCGCGAGGCTGAATCTGGACAGCCAGGACATGGGTGAGGTCTCTCTTCTGTGGCTTGCGAGGCAGGTGGGGCGGGTGACTCGGGACAGACCCGGCCCAGTTACACCATCGCTCACCGGCAGGGGCGCAGACCTCGGCCCCAGGGTCGCTTTCTTACGCCCCGCATACCGCAGGTGGAGTACGCCGAATCTCCACCCGTCACTCCACCCTGGGGCGCACCAGGCCCGATTCGTAGGCTATTACCACCAATTGCGCCCGGTCCCTGGCGCCCAGTTTCGCCATCGTCCTGTTCACATGGGTCTTGACCGTGAGCGGGCTGACGACGAGCCGCTCGGCGATCTCGTCGTTGGAGTGGCCGCCCGCGACCAGGACGAGCACCTCGCGCTCGCGGCCGGTGAGCGCGGCGAGCCGTTCCGCGTACTCGGCGGCGCCCGGCCCCTCGCCGTCCGAACTGCCGCCCTGGGCGAGGAATGTGGCGATCAGGCCCTTGGTCGCGGCCGGTGAGAGCAGCGCCTCGCCGGCCGCGGCGATCCGGATGGCGTTGAGGAGCTCCTCGGGTTCCGCCCCCTTGCCGAGGAAGCCGGAGGCCCCGGCCCGCAGCGACTGCACCACGTACTCGTCCACCTCGAAGGTGGTGAGCATGACGACCCGTACGTCCGACAGTTCCGGATCGGCGCTGATCATGCGGGTCGCGGTGAGCCCGTCCGTGCCGGGCATCCGGATGTCCATCAGCACCACGTCGGCCCGGGTCGAGCGGGCGAGTTCCACGGCCTGCGCGCCGTCCGCCGCCTCGCCGACGACCTCCATGTCGGCCTCCGAGTCGACCAGCACCCGGAACGCGCTGCGCAGCAGCGTCTGGTCGTCGACGAGCAGCACCTTGATGGGCGGTGTCATGCGGTTTCCCCCGTCCGGCCCACCATGTCCGGCTCCTCGGACTCTTCCTTGCGGGCCCTGACGGGCAGGATCGCATGGACCCGGAATCCGCCGCCGTAGCGGGGCCCGGCGGTGAGGGTGCCGCCGAGCGCGGTGACGCGTTCGCGCATGCCGAGCAGGCCGTGGCCGCCGCCTCCGTCCGGCGCGTCCGCGGCGCGGCAGTCCCCGCCCGAGCCGTTGTCGATCACGGTGATCTCGGTGGTGGCCCCGACCCGTACGACGCTCACCTCGGCCCTCGCCCCGGGCCCGGCGTGTTTGCGCACGTTGGTCAGCGCCTCCTGGATGACCCGGTACGCGGCGAGGTCGACGGCTGCGGGCAGCGGGGGCCTCCGGTCGGTGCAGGCCACCTCGACCGGGAGTCCGGCCCGCCGGACGGTGTCGACCAGTTCGTCCAGGACCGCGAGGCCGGGGGCCGGTTCGGTGGGTGCCTCGGGGTCTCCGGACTGGCGCAGCAGCCCGACCGTGGCCCGCAGTTCGTTGAGCGCGGAGCGGCTGGCTTCCCGGACGTGGGCCAGCGCCTCCTTGGCCTGGTCGGGGCGCTTGTCCATGACGTGGGCGGCCACCCCTGCCTGGACGTTGACCAGGGCGATGTGGTGGGCGACGACGTCGTGCAGGTCGCGGGCGATCCGCAGCCGTTCCTCGGCGACCCTGCGCCGGGCCTCCTCGTCGCGGGTGCGTTCGGCCCGTTCGGCGCGCTCCCGGATCGCGTCGATGAACGCCCGTCGGGAGCGGATGGCGTCCCCGGTCGCACCGGCCATGCCGATCCAGGCGAAGACGCCGAAGTTCTCCTGGTTGTACCAGGGCGCCGGGCCGAAGAACATCGCGGCGGCCGTCAGCACCGTCATCGTCAGCAGCCCGACCCGCCAGGTGGTGGGCCGGTCGGTGCGGGCGGCGACGGTGTACAGCGCGATGACGGCGCCGGTCACCACGGGGGCGGGCGGGTCGGACCGCATCAGTTCGAGGACCGTCAGTCCGGCGGTGGCCACGAGCACCGCCACGGGACGGCGCCGCCGCCAGACGAGCGCGACGGCCCCCAACACCATCAGGAGCACGCTGCCCGCCTCGGGCCTGCGGGTGGCGAGGGTGGGCCCGTCCGGCGCGCCGGGGTGGACGAAGGACGCGACGATCATGGCCACGAGCACGGCCAGGGCGAGCGCGGCGTCCAGCGCGAGGGGATGGTCGCGCAGCCAGTGCCGTACGCGCAGGACCCCGGTTCCGAGGGTGGTCACGTCAAGCTACGTTACGGCGTGTCGCGCGGAGATCGGGCCGAGTTCGCACGGAGGACCCCCTCCGGGGGCCGCGGGAACGGCCCGGAGGGCGGCAACGGCCCCGTTCCGGGACCGGGAACGAGCCCGCGGAAGGACGGGAGCGAGCCGGAAGGCCGACAACGGACCGGGGCCCCGTGGCTCGTCGCCCGCTCCGGACGCCCCCGGAAACACCTGGACACGCCGGGAAGCATCTGGACACCCCGGAAACGCCCGGACGCACGCGGAAGCATGCGGAAACACGCGTGCCCCGGGTCCGGTGGGCCGGACCCGGGGCACGGTTTCGTGCGGAGTGCGCGTGCTGGAGAGCGCCGCTCGTCAGCCGGGGATCAGGCCGTCGTCCCGGAGCATGGCGCGCACCTCTTCGAGGGTCGCGTCGGACGACGGCAGAATCAGCTCGGACGGCTCCAGGGAGTCGTCCGGCAGGGACGTGCCGAGTTCGCGCACCTTGGCCAGGAGCGCGTGGAGCGTGGCGCGGAAAGCCGGGCCGTCCCCGCTCTCCACCTCGGCGAGCAGCTCGTCGTCGAGCTTGTTGAGCTCGGCGAGATGGCTGTCGGCCAGGGCGACCTGGCCCTCCCCCATGATCCGTACGATCATGACGCTGCCTCACTCAACTCTTGTCGAACCGGTGCGGGGACTGCGACGACTGCCGCTGGGCGGCGTCCTGCGGACCGCCCTCGATCGCCTGCTGCGGCGTGGAGCCGCCGGCCAGCTCGGCCTTCATGCGCTGGAGCTCCAGCTCCACGTCCGTACCGCCGGAGATCCGGTCCAGCTCGGCGGCGATGTCGTCCTTCGCCGTGCCGGTCGGGTCGTCCAGGGCGCCGGAGGCGAGCAGCTCGTCGATCGCGCCGGCGCGGGCCTGGAGCTGCTGGGTCTTGTCCTCGGCCCGCTGGATCGCCAGACCGACGTCGCCCATCTCCTCGGAGATCCCGGAGAACGCCTCGCCGATCCGGGTCTGCGCCTGGGCGGCGGTGTAGGTGGCCTTGATGGTCTCCTTCTTGGTGCGGAAGGCGTCGACCTTGGCCTGCAGCCGCTGGGCCGCGAGGGTGAGCTTCTCCTCCTCGCCCTGCAGCGTGGAGTGCTGCGTCTCCAGGTCGGTGACCTGCTGCTGGAGCGCGGCGCGCCGGGAGAGCGCCTCGCGGGCCAGGTCCTCGCGACCGAGCGCGAGCGCCTTGCGGCCCTGGTCCTCCAGCTTGGCCGACTGTCCCTGCAGCTGGTTCAGCTGCAGCTCCAGCCGCTTGCGCGAGGTCGCCACGTCGGCGACACCGCGGCGCACCTTCTGCAGCAGCTCGAGCTGCTTCTGGTACGAGTAATCGAGGGTCTCGCGCGGATCCTCGGCCCGGTCAAGGGCCTTGTTTGCCTTCGCGCGGAAGATCATCCCCATACGCTTCATGACACCGCTCATGGGCTTCGCGCGCCCCCTTCTGACGGACTGAGCTCCAGCACTCCAACAGAACCCACAGTACGGGCCCTGCCTCTATTACCGCACTGTTCGAGCACGGATGTGCTCCTCCCCAAGGACGACTGCGTCCGGTCACCGCTCCGGCCCAGGGAGTAGGTGGAGGTCGGGGAGAACCGGGACGCCCGTATCCGCCGAACACGCGGGTACACCGGCCAGGACGCGGGCCGTTGCCGGATCGTTCCCGACCGGCCTGGGGTCATCGCGATCGACCCCGTACCCTTGGGCCTTGTGTTCCGTAGCCGTTCGAAGGAAGAGAAGGCGCCCACCGAGAAGGTGACGGCGGACCTCTCCAAGCAGCCCCGCGACCCGCAGGCTCCCAAGGGTCGCCCCACCCCCAAGCGCAGCGAGGCCCAGTCGCAGCGCCGTCGCGCCTCCAGTGGCGCGCCGCTCGACCGCAAGGAGGCAGCGAAGAGGCAGCGCGAAGCACGCCGGGCGGACCTGGCCAGGCAGCGCGAGGCGCTCGCCAGTGGTGACGAGCGCTATCTGCCGATCCGCGACAAGGGCCCGGTGCGGCGCTTCGTCCGCGACTACGTGGACTCGCGCTTCTGCGTCGCGGAGTTCTTCCTGCCGCTCGCCGTGATCATCCTGATCCTCAGCGTGATCCAGGTGCGGAACATCCAGAACATCTCGCTGCTGCTCTGGCTCTGCGTCATCGTGCTGATCGTCATCGACTCGATCGGTCTCTCGATCCGGCTGAGGAAGCAGCTGAAGCAGCGCTTCCCCGACACCCCCAAGCGTGGCGCGATCGCCTACGGCCTGATGCGCACGCTCCAGATGCGCCGCCTGCGACTGCCCAAGCCGCAGGTCAAGCGTGGAGAGCGGCCCTGAGTACGCATGTCTCCGGCTCGGCCGGCGGTCCGTCCGCCGGCCTCCCCGACGATGCCGCCGTCACCGGCTTCTCCGGAGCCTCCCCGGTGTGGCTGAAGGAACTGGGCGGTCTGCGCAACACCGTCCGCCAGGAGCTCGTCGCCCGGCAGCTGGACGAGCAGATCGCGGCCCGCTTCCCGGTCGGGCAGCGGCTGCGGGTCCTCGACGTCGGCATGGGCCAGGGCACCCAGGCGCTGCGCCTGGCCAGGGCGGGTCACACGGTGACCGGCCTGGAGTCCGACGCCGAGATGCTGCGGGTGGCCAGGGAGACGCTCGGCAGCGAGCCGGCGGGAATCCGTGAGCGGGTCCGGCTGATCGAGGGCGACGGCATGGACACCGGGGTGCACTTCCTGCCGGGCAGCTTCGACGTGGTGCTCTGCCACGGCGTGCTGATGTACGTCCGGGAGCCGGACGCGATGCTGGCCGGTCTGGCCCGGATGCTGGCCCCCGGCGGGCTGCTGTCGCTGCTCGTACGGAACGCGGACGCGCTGGCGATGCGCCCCGGCACCGCCGGGGACTGGGACGCGACGCTGGCCGCCTTCGAGAGCGACACGTACACCAACCGGCTGGGCGTCACCGTACGGGCCGACCGGCTGGACGCCCTGACGTCCACCCTCGCCGGGATCGCGGCGCCCCTGCACGCCTGGTACGGGGTGCGCGTCTTCACGGACAACGTGAGCAACGACGTGGAACTGCCCGCCGCCGCGGAGCTGGAACGGGTGCTCGCCGCCGAGGACCGCGCCGGGCGCACGGACCCGTACCGCCGGGTGGCCGCGCTGCTGCACCTGTGCGGCGTACGGGGCTGACCCCCGCGCACGGCCCCGGAACCCCCGCGGCGTACGGGGCCGGTCCGCCGCTCACCACGCACGACCGGGCGGCGGCGGGGTGCCGCCGGGACCGGGCGGCACCCCCTGGCCGAGCGGATTCAACAGGCCGCCGACGGCACCAAAAGCGATAATCCGGACATGGACGCTTCCCACTCCCGCAGCCGTGTCCGGCGGTTCCTGCTGTCCCTGACCGCAGGCGTCTGCGCTGCCGTCCTGGTGAGCGGCTGCTCGGACACGGCCTCCAGTTCGCCGGAGACCGAACCCGGCAGGTCGGCCTCCGCCTCCCGGACCGCCGACGACCTGCAGAGCGACTACCAGACCGTGATCAAGAACGTGCTGCCCTCGGTCGTGCAGATCGAGGCCGCCGAGAGCCTGGGCTCGGGGGTCGTCTACGACTCCAGGGGCCATATCGTCACCAACGCCCACGTGGTCGGCAACGAGAAGACGTTCAAGGTCACCGCCGCCACGGGCGAGAAGGTGCTGCGCGCCTCACTGGTCTCCACCTATCCGGAGCAGGATCTGGCCGTCATCAAGCTCGACAGCGTGCCGGCCGGGCTGAAGCCCGCGAAGTTCGGCGACTCGGGGAAGGTCGAGGTGGGGCAGATCGTGCTGGCGATGGGGTCACCGCTGGGACTGTCCTCCAGCGTCACCCAGGGCATCGTCTCGGCGCTCGGCCGGACCGTCAGCGAGAGCCGCGCGGACGGCGGCACCGGCGCGACGATCGCGAACATGGTGCAGACCTCGGCGGCGATCAACCCGGGCAACAGCGGCGGCGCGCTGGTCAACCTGAAGAGCCAGGTGATCGGCATCCCGACCCTGGCGGCGACGGACCCGACGCTGGGCAACAGCGCGGCACCGGGCATCGGGTTCGCGATCCCGGTGTCGATGGTGAAGACGGTCGCCGATCAGATCATCAAGAGCGGCAGGGTCACCGACTCGGGCCGGGCGGCCCTGAACATCACCGGGCGCACGGTCGTCGACGAGAACTACCGGCCGGCCGGGGTGGCGCTGGTCACTGTGCCGAGGAACGGTGCCGCGGGGAAGGCGGGGCTGCGGGCCGGCGACATCATCACCCGGATCGACGACACTCCGGTCACGTCGATCATGTCCCTGGCGGAGGCGCTGGCCTCGGACAAGCCGGGCCAGAAGGTCACGGTGACGTATCTGCGCGACGGGGCGGAGAAGACGGCACAGGTCACCCTGGGCGAGATCTAGGGCGTGTTTCGGAAGTCCCGCCCGGCCGGGAACGCCCTCCGGGCGGACGAGGCCACTTTCGAAACCCGCCCCGGGGCGTGTCCGGCGGACCGGCCGGTACCGGCACGGCGCCGACAGCGGTTGTGCGGGTCCGGGCCGGGCCCGCACAACCGTTTCCGTGCCGGAGCGGGATCAGCCCTGGTCCGCCTGGAGGCTCATGGGGCCGTAGATCTTCGTCGCGTCCTCGAAGAGCGTCACCTGCTCCGCCCCGCCGTCGAGGAGTTCCTTCCAGTACTCACCGATCCAGGACTCCGCGTCGCCCTGTGTGGTGAATTCCTCCGGCTGCAGCGCCGGCTCCGTCTCCGTGCCGTCGGACTTCTCGAACCGCCACGTCCACGCCATGTCCGCCTCCTGGGTCGCGTTGCTGTCCGCAGCCTAGTGCCCCTCCCGGCAAGCTCTGCCCCGTCGCACCGCCCGGCACGCACGCTCCTTCCGGACAGACACCGGCCGGTCGCGTCACCGGTGCTCGCCTCCGGTACCGGAAGGGGGCCGCGGCCGGTACGGGAACGGGTCCGCGTCCCCTCGAAGCGCCCCAAGTCGCGCACCCGCCGCGCGGACGCGGGAGGATCGAAGGCGTGGAACTGACTCTCCTCGGCACCGGAGCCCCCGACGGGCTGCCGCGGCCCGAATGCCCCTGCGCCGCCTGCGCCGCCGCCCGGGGGCCGCGCTCGCGGGCCGCCACCGCGCTGCTGGTCGACGACGCGCTGCTGCTCGACCTCACCCCGGGGGCCGTGTTCGCCGCGGCCCGCGCGGGGCGCTCGCTCACCGGCGTACGGCAGGTACTGCTCACCCATCCGCACGACGGCCCCGCCGTGGAACTGCCCGCCGGGCTGCCCCCGGCGGGGCGGGTGCCGGACGGCCAGGTGCTGACGCTGATCAGCGGCCACCGGGTGCGGGCGGTGCCCATGGACGCCCCGGGCACGGGGTACGAGGTCACGGCGCCGGAGGGGACGCGGCTGCTCTACCTGCCGCCGGGGGCCGCGCCCGCCGGTCTCGCGGACCGGATGGCGGAGCCGTACGACCTGGTGGTCGGCGACGTGGTGGGGCGGCCGGACGCGGTGGCGCGGCTGCGGGCCGTCGAGGCGGTCGGCCCGGCCACCGGGATCGTCGCCGTCCACCTGGACCACGACGCGCCGCCCGGGACCGAGCTGGACCGGCGGCTCGCGGCGGCCGGTGCGCGGGCCGTGCCGGACGGGACGACGCTGGTGGCGGGCGAGTGCCGCGCGGAGCCGGGGACACCGCGGCGCACCCTGGTGACGGGCGGGGCCAGGTCCGGCAAGTCGGTGGAGGCCGAGCGCCGCCTGGAGACGTTCCCCGAGGTGGTGTACGTGGCGACCGGCGGGAGCCGGGAGGGGGACGCCGACTGGGCGGCCCGGGTCGGCCTGCACCGGGAGCGCAGGCCGGCCGCCTGGCGCACCGAGGAGACCTGCGAGCTGGTGGAGCTGCTGGAGTCGGACGGGCCGCCGCTGCTGATCGACTGCCTGTCGCTGTGGCTGACGGACGCGATGGACCGGGTGGGCGCCTGGGACGACGCGGCGTGGGCGCACGGCGGCGAGGACGCCCTGCGGAAGCGGACCGCCGCCCTGGTCGGCGCGGTGCGCGGAACGCGGCGCACGGTCGTCGCCGTCACCAACGAGGCCGGTTCGGGCGTGGTGCCCGCGACGGCCGCCGGGCGGCGTTTCCGGGACGAGCTGGGTCGGCTGAACGCCGCGTTCGCCGACGAGTGCGAGCAGGTACTGCTGGTGGTGGCCGGCCAGGCCCTGGTCCTGCGGGGCTGACCGGGGCGCGGGAGGCACGACGTCGGGGTGCGGGTGCCGCTGCTCCCCCACCCGCCCCGGCCGCGGCGGGGCGCGCTCCGGCCGGGGGCGGGGCGCGCTCCGGCCGGGGGCGGGGCGCGCTCCGGCCGGGCGTCAGAAACACGGCGGGTACTGTTCCGCCGTGAGCCCGCCGCCGGGCTCACGGCCCACTCGACGCATCGACCCGCGAGGCAGACCCCCGTGAATCTGGACGACTTCTCCGACCTGATCGAACGCCCCGACGGCGGCGTACGGCGCGACGCCGAGGAACGCCGGGAGCGCATGGTCGTTCCCCCCGGCGCCCTCGGCCGCCTGGACGAGCTGGGCGAATGGCTCTCGGCCGCGCAGCAGGCCGTGCCGGTCAGGACGATCGAGCAGCCGCGCGTGGTGCTCTTCGCCGGTGATCACGGAGTGGCCGAGCTGGACGTCTCCGGGCGCGCGGCCGGTACCGCGCACGAGCTGGTGCGGGCCACGCTGGACGGCACGACGCCGCTCGCCGTGCTGGCCCGGCAGTTCTCCGTACCGGTGCGGATCGTCGACGCCGGGCTGGACTGCGATCCGGAACTGCTGCCCGAGTCGGTGGTGCGTCACCGGGTTCGGCGCGGCAGCGGCCGGATCGACGTCGAGGACGCGCTGACGGCCGAGGAGGCCGAGCGGGCGGTACGGCTCGGCATCGCGATCGCCGACGAGGAGGCCGACTCCGGCACCGACCTGGTGGTGCTCGGCGATCTGAGCGTGGGCGGCACGACGGCCGCGTCCACGCTGATCGCGGCGCTGTGCGGCACGGACGCCTCGGTGGTCACCGGGCGCGGCGGGGCGGGCATCGACGACCTGGCGTGGATGCGCAAGTGCGCGGCGATCCGGGACGCGCTGCGGCGGGCCCGGCCGGTCCTCGGCGACCAGCTGGAGCTGCTGGCCGCGGTGGGCGGGGCCGACCTCGCGGCGATGACCGGTTTCCTGCTCCAGTGCGCGGTGCGCCGGCTGCCGGTGATCCTGGACGGGGTGGTCTCCTCGGCCTGTGCGCTGGTGGGGCAGCGGGCCGCCTTCCGGGCCCCGGACTGGTGGCTGGCGGGCCAGGCGAGCGGCGAGCCGGCGCAGAGCAAGGCGCTGGACCGGATGGCGCTCAACCCATTGCTGGACCACGGCGTCATCGTGGGAGAAGGAAGTGGGGCATTGCTCGCACTCCCGCTCGTCCGGGCCGCGGCCGCGCTGGCGGCGGAACTGCCCGAGCGCGACCCCGGCGCCGACGAGAAGGACGGTGCCGACGAGGGGGCGGACGCGAGCGCCGCGTACGACGACGCGACCTGAAGCCCGCGGACCGGCTGTGCCGCGGCCGTGGAACACCGGCCGCAGCACGGCCCCATGCAATGCGATGCCCCATATGATCGCTTTTCATGGGAGAGGTCCGAATGGTCACCGAGGACTTCGGGCGAGCAGGTGCCCGGCCGCCGAGCACCGTCGGGTCCCGGCGCGCCGCCGCGTTCGCCATCTGGTACCTGCGCGTCGTCTCGTTCGTCAATTTCCTGAGCGCGGTCTGGGTCACCCTCGGCAATGACCTGCGCCGCCACAACACGGAGAACTACTTCACCCCGTACCTGCTCACCGCGGGCTTCTCCTCCGGCGTGGTCGCGCTCTTCCTGGCGGTCACCATGCGCCGCCGCAAGCGGGCCGCGTGGATCGCGAACCTGGTGGTGAGCGGGCTGCTGCTGGTCCTGTTCGCCCTGGTGATCACGTTCCCGGAGGTACGGCAGCATCCGCAGAACTGGATCTCGCTGGTGCTGACCGCCGTCTTCGTCGGGGCGCTGCTCGTCGGGCGGCGCGAGTTCTACGCGAAGGGCGACCGGTCCAACCCGAAGCTGGCGGCCCTCGTCGCGATCGGCGGGCTGCTGGTCACCTCGCTGCTCGCCGCGGGCCTGGTCACCCTCACCAACACCGCGCACGACGCCTACCGGGCGACCTTCCTGGACCGGTGGCGCTACGGCGCCCTGCGGCTGGTCTCGGTCGCCGACAACGACGTCGCCTTCCCCGGGATCACCACGCCCGGCTGGGTCGACGTCACCATCAACATCCTCTCCACGCTGCTGCTGATCGCCGTCGTCTACGTGGCGTTCCGCTCCCGCCGGGCGGTCGACCCGATCACTCCCGAGGACGAGTCCCGGCTGCGGGCCCTGCTCGACCGGCACGGCGAGCGCGACTCGCTGGGCTACTTCGCGCTGCGCCGGGAGAAGAGCGTCATCTGGTCCCCCACCGGGAAGGCCGCCGTCATGTACCGGGTGGTGGGCGGGGTCTCGCTCGCCTCCGGCGACCCCATCGGCGACCCCGAGGCGTGGCCCGGGGCGATCGGGCCGTGGCTGGCCGAGGCCCGCGAGCACGGCTGGATCCCGGCGGTGATGGGGGCGAGCGAGGAGGGCGGCACCGTCTACGCCCGGCACGGTCTCGACGCCCTGGAGCTGGGTGACGAGGCGATCGTGGAGACCGCCGAGTTCACCCTCGAAGGGCGGGCGATGCGCACCGTGCGCCAGGCGTACAACCGGGTGCGGCGCGCCGGGTACGAGGTGACCGTCCGCCGCCACGCCGACATCCCCGAACAGGAGATGGCCGAGTTGGTGCGGCGCGCCGACGACTGGCGCGACGGGGCGACCGAGCGCGGCTTCTCGATGGCGCTGGGCCGGCTCGGCGATCCGGCCGACGGGCAGTGCGTGATGCTCGAATGCCGCAACGCCCCGGCCGGGGAGGACGGCGGGCGGGGCGAGTTGCGGGCCGTGCTGAGCTTCGTCCCATGGGGGGCGAACGGTCTCTCGCTGGATCTGATGCGCCGTGACCGGGAGGCCGAGAACGGGCTGATGGAGTTCATGGTCATCGAACTCCTCCAGCGGGCGGAGAAGATCGGGATCGCCCAGGTCTCGCTGAACTTCGCGATGTTCCGGTCGGTCTTCGAGAGGAGCTCGCGACTCGGCGCGGGACCGGTGCTGCGGCTGTGGCGTTCCCTGCTCGGCTTCTTCTCGCGCTGGTGGCAGATCGAGTCGCTGTACCGCGCCAACGCCAAGTACCGGCCGATCTGGGAGCCGCGCTTCATGCTGTTCGAGAAGAGTTCCGACCTGCTGCGCATCGGTGTGGCGGCGGGGCGTGCCGAGGGGTTCCTGGAGGCGCCCGGTCTGCCCAAGTGGCTGCACCGCTCGCATCTCGGGACGCGTGGATGAGCCCCGGGGGCGCGCTGTGCGCCGCGGCCCGCCGCGAGTGGGGCCCGCTCCTGGCCGCGGTGCGCGAGGGGGTCGGCACCTCCTGGCCGCGGGCGGTGCCGTTGACGCTCGCCGCGGTCTGTCTGACGGCGCTGCTCCATGGGGTGCAGCAGCGGTCGTGGGGCCTCGGCGCGGTGCACGCCCTCGGGACGGTGCGGGCCGAGGACCCGTTGTGGGCGGCCCTGCTGCGCACCCCGCTGTCGTTGTTCGTGCCTGCGCCGGACCTGCCGGTGTGGGGGGCGCTGGCGCAGATCCTGGTGGTGTTCGGGGTCGCCGAGATCTGCCTGGGCCGGTGGCGCACCCTGCTGATCGCGTACGTGGCGACGCTGGCCGGGACGCTGTACGCGCGGATCGGTGTCGCGCTCGGCCCGAGCGGGCCGTTCGGGCTGCCCGCCTCCGACGCCCTGGTCGCCGACACGGGACCGTCGGCGGCGGTGGTCGGCCTCGCCGTGTACGTCTGCTGTGTGTACCGGGCCCGGTCGACCGGTTGTCTGGTGGTCGCGGCGATGGTGGTCGAGGTGCTCGTCAAGGACAACCTGGCGGGCAAGGAGCATCTGGCGGCGATCGCCGTGGTGCTCGTGCCGTGCGTCGGTACGACCCTCCGGGCCCGGCGGCGTCCGCGTCAGGACCTGCGTCCGGGGAGCGGTGTCCGGTCCGGTGCGCCGCCGATCAGGTCCTGAAACCTGCGTTGGGGGCCCACCCAGCGCACGTCGTGGCGGTAGGCGCGCAGCAGCGCGCGGGCGCGGGTGCGGTGGCGGTGCCGGTAGAAGCGCCGCGCCCACACCGAGGTCGGCCGGGCCAGCCGGACCGCCCCGATCAGCGCGACGAACGGGACGAGCGCGCCGACGACCGCGAGCCGCGCCTTGCCCTTGAAGAGGGCGATCAGCACGAAGCAGAAGTTGACGAGCAGGGTCAGGATCACGCCGAGTCGGCCCTGCTGCTCGTCGCTGCTCAGCTCGTTCACGCCCAGCGGCGAGAATCCGGCCAGGACCAGCAGCACCAGTGCGGCGGTGAGGACCACCACCTCCACGCTCTGCCGCCCCTCCTCGGTCCAGTACACGTCGTCGAGGTGGAGGATCAGGGCGAATTCGTCCAGCACCAGTCCCGCGCCCATGCCGAAGACCACCGCGCAGATCCCCGCCTCGACGCCGCGCCGGTCGGCGGCGACCGCACCGAACCCGCCGATCACGGTCAGCACCACGCCGGGGACGACGTGGTGGATGTGCATCCCGCCGGGCGCGATGTTGCGGAACGGCCCCTTTCCGGCCCGGATCATCCGGGTGACGAACCGGGTGACGGCGAAGGTGAGCACGAAGGCGGCCAGGGCGAGCAGCAGGGGCAGCTTCCCCGGCTCGACGATGTTCCGATCGAACCAGTGACCCATGCCACCCACTCCCGGTGTGCCGCTTCTGCGGTGTTCTGTCCAGTCATGGGCAATCTATCGGCCGGTCGCACCGATTAGCCTGCGCGCCGTGACCTCCCTGAACAGCCACGGCGTACGTTTCGCCTTCGGCACCCTGACGGTGCTTCCCGTCCGCGTCACCCGCTGGGACCGCGGGGCCGCCCGCGCCGGGATGCTGTGCGCGCCGCTCGCCGGTCTCGTCGTGGGGCTCGCCGCCGCGCTGCCCGGCGTCCTGTCGCTGCTGCTCGGCGCGGGTCCGCTGCTCGCCGCGGTCGTCTCGGCCGCCGTGCCCGCGGTGCTGACCCGGGGGCTGCATCTGGACGGTCTCGCGGACACCGCCGACGGTCTGGGCAGCGGCAGACCGGCGGACGACGCCCTGCGGATCATGAAGCAGTCGGACATCGGTCCGTTCGGTGTGATCACCCTGCTGTTCGTGCTGCTGGCCCAGGTCGCGGCCCTGTACGAACTGTACGGGCGGGGCTGGGCGCACGGCGCGGTGGCCGCGGCCGCGGCCGCGGTCGTCGCCCGGCTGGCGCTCACCCTGGCGTCCCGCCGGGGCGTGCCGCCGGCCCGGCCGGAGGGGCTGGGCGCGGCGGTGGCGTCCACGGTGCCGGTGGCGTCCACGGTGGCGGTCGGGGCGCTGGTGGTCGCGGGCTGCGCGGGGGCCGGTGCGCTCCTCGGCGGGTACGGGGCGCCGCACCACGCGCTGGCCGCGGCGGTCGCGCTCGGCGCCGCCGAACTCCTGTTGCGGCACTGCGTGCGGCGCTTCGGCGGGGTGACCGGCGATGTCTTCGGCGCCCTGGCGGAGACCGCGGCGACGGCGGCCCTGGTGGTCCTGGCGCTCGGCGGGGGCGGGGCGTAGGGCTGCGTCCTGACCGGGGGCAGAACCTTCGTCCGGACCGTGGACGGGGCCTTCGGCGGGGCCTGCCGATGTCCGGCCCGGTGCGCCGACGCCCCCGCGTCCGCGGACCGTCGTGCCCGCGGGGCCCCCGGACCGGTCGTCCGGGAGCGACGCCTTCACGCCATGACGGCCCGTGGGCGGCCCGCCGCCGTGATCCCTCAGCAAAGGCGCGCGTAGGCTCATTCCCGGCACATTGCGGCGGCGTCTACGATGCGCCGGGCACGGTCGGCCCACCCTTCGACCGACAACGAACTCAACGGAAGCGAGATTTCACCACCGTGACTGCTCTCACTCTCAGCACTGCCGGTGCGGCGACGCTGCGCGCCGACGCACTCGTCGTGGGCGTCGCCAAGGGCTCTGGCTCCAAGTCTGGGAACCTGGTCCTCGCACCGGGCGCCGAGGCCGTGGACAAGGCGTTCGACGGAAAGCTCGCCACCGTCCTGGAAGCCCTGGGCGCCGCGGGTGCCGAGGGCGAGGTGACCAAGCTCCCCGCGCCCGACGGCCTCAAGGTCCCGGTCGTCGTCGCGGTCGGACTCGGCTCCGTCCCGAAGAAGGACGGTGCGTACGACGCCGAGGCGCTGCGCCGGGCCGCCGGCTCCGCCGCCCGTGCCCTGGCCGGGTCGAAGAAGGCCGGTTTCGCACTGCCCCTCGCGTCCGTCGAGGACGCCGGGGCGATCGCCGAGGGCGCGCTGCTCGGCGCGTACGCCTTCACCGCGTACCAGGGCGGCGAGAACAAGCTCGCGCCCAAGGGCAAGAAGAACGGCAACGGCGCCAAGCTCCCGCTGGGCGAGGTCGCCCTGCTCGGCGGCAAGCCGCGCGACAAGGAGTTCAAGGCGGCCGTCGAGCGCGCCGCCGCGGTCGTCGAGGAGATCAACCGCGCCCGCGACCTGATCAACACCCCGCCGAACGACCTGTACCCCGAGTCCTTCGCCGCCGTGGCCACCGCCGCGGGCAAGGAGCACGGCATCAAGGTGCAGGTCCTCGACGAGAAGGCGCTCGTCAAGGGCGGCTTCGGCGGTCTGCTGGGCGTCGGCCAGGGCTCGGCCCACGGCCCGCGCCTGGTGAAGCTCGCCTACACGCACCCGAAGGCGGAGAAGACCCTGGCCCTGGTCGGCAAGGGCATCACCTACGACTCGGGCGGCATCTCGCTGAAGCCGGCCGGCCACAACGAGACGATGAAGTGCGACATGAGCGGTGCCGCCGCCGTGTTCGCGGCCGTCGTCGCCGCCGCCCGGCTGGGCCTCCAGGTCAACGTCACCGGCTGGCTGGCGCTCGCCGAGAACATGCCCTCGGGCAACGCCACCCGCCCCGGCGACGTGCTGCGCATGTACAGCGGCAAGACCGTCGAGGTCCTCAACACGGACGCCGAGGGCCGGCTCGTCCTCGCCGACGCGCTGACCCGGGCCTCCGAGGAGAAGCCGGACGCGATCGTCGACGTGGCGACCCTGACCGGCGCGATGGTGCTGGCGCTGGGCAACCGCACCTTCGGCATCATGGCGAACGACGACGCCTTCCGGACCTCGATCCACGAGATCGCCGAGGAGGTCGGCGAGGCGTCCTGGCCGATGCCGCTCCCCGCCGACCTGCGCAAGGGCATGGACTCCCCGACCGCCGACATCGCCAACATGGGCGAGCGGATGGGCGGCGGCCTGGTGGCCGGCCTGTTCCTGCAGGAGTTCGTGGGCGAGGGCATCGCCTGGGCGCACCTGGACATCGCGGGCCCGGCCTTCCACGAGGGCGCGCCGTACGGCTACACGCCGAAGGGCGGCACCGGTTCCGCGGTCCGTACGCTGGTCAGGCTGGCCGAGCGCACCGCCGCCGGCGACCTCGGCTGAGGTCGCGGGAGCGATGTACGGTACGGCCCCGGGCATACGTCCGGGGCCGTACGCGTTGCCTTCCACGGCGTCGCCGCACGGATCCGGCGGGGTTTCGCTCCGGATGAAACCGGCGTTCCCGCTCCGGCTCCCGGGGCGGCGCCGCCCGCCCGGAATCCCCCTCGCTCCCTACTTGGCGGTAACCCATCGGGACGGATGATCGTCCGCCCCGGACCCGGGCCCCGCGTCCCGCCGACCGTCAACAAGTGCGAAGATGGGTTCTCGGCAGGACAGGGCCCCCACCACAGGGCCGACACAACACAAAGCGGCCGAACACCAGCCGACCGGCCGGTCATCCCCCAGCGACGGGGCCCGGCGTACGGCGCACATGCATGGAGGACGTGACGTGGCGAACGACGCCAGCACCGTTTTCGACCTAGTGATCCTCGGCGGTGGTAGCGGCGGTTACGCCGCGGCCCTGCGCGGAGCGCAGCTGGGCCTGGACGTCGCTCTGATCGAGAAGGGCAAGGTCGGCGGCACCTGCCTGCACAACGGCTGCATCCCCACGAAGGCCCTGCTGCACGCGGGCGAGATCGCCGACCAGGCGCGCGAGTCCGAGCAGTTCGGTGTCAAGGCCACCTTCGAGGGCATCGACATCGAGGCCGTCCACAAGTACAAGGACGACGTGATCTCCGGCCTGTACAAGGGCCTGCAGGGACTCATCGCCTCGCGCAAGGTCACCTACATCGAGGGTGAGGGCAGGCTCTCCTCCCCCACCTCGGTGGACGTGAACGGCCAGCGCATCCAGGGCCGCCACGTGCTGCTCGCGACCGGCTCCGTGCCGAAGTCGCTGCCGGGCCTGGAGATCGACGGCAACCGCATCATCTCCTCGGACCACGCGCTGAAGCTGGACCGCGTCCCGAAGTCCGCGATCGTGCTGGGCGGCGGCGTCATCGGCGTCGAGTTCGCCTCGGCATGGACGTCCTTCGGCACCGAGGTCACGATCATCGAGGGCCTGAAGCACCTCGTCCCGGTCGAGGACGAGAACAGCTCGAAGCTTCTCGAGCGCGCCTTCCGCAAGCGCGGCATCAAGTTCAACCTCGGCACGTTCTTCCAGAGCGCCGAGTACACGCAGGACGGCGTCCGCGTGACCCTCGCCGACGGCAAGACCTTCGAGGCCGAGGTGCTGCTGGTCGCCATCGGCCGCGGCCCGGTCTCGCAGGGCCTGGGCTACGAGGAGGCCGGGGTCGCGATGGACCGCGGCTACGTCCTCGTCGACGAGTACATGCAGACCAACGTGCCGACCGTCTCGGCCGTGGGCGACCTGGTCCCGACGCTCCAGCTCGCGCACGTCGGCTTCGCGGAGGGCATCCTGGTCGCGGAGCGGCTGGCCGGTCTGAAGACCGTTCCGATCGACTACGACGGTGTCCCCCGGGTGACGTACTGCCACCCCGAGGTCGCCTCCGTGGGCATCACCGAGGCCAAGGCCAAGGAGCTCTACGGTGCGGACAAGGTCGTCGCCCTGAAGTACAACCTCGCGGGCAACGGCAAGAGCAAGATCCTCAAGACCGCGGGCGAGATCAAGCTCGTCCAGGTCAAGGACGGTGCCGTGGTCGGCGTCCACATGGTCGGTGACCGGATGGGCGAGCAGGTCGGCGAAGCCCAGCTGATCTACAACTGGGAGGCGCTGCCCGCCGAGGTCGCGCAGCTCATCCACGCCCACCCCACCCAGAACGAGGCGATGGGCGAGGCCCACCTGGCCCTGGCCGGGAAGCCCCTTCACTCCCACGACTGACCAGTCGACCGGGCGCGACGACCGACCCACTTCCGCACTTTCGTAAGGAGCAACCGAAACCATGTCGGTTTCCGTAACCCTTCCGGCGCTCGGTGAGAGCGTCACCGAGGGCACTGTCACCCGCTGGCTGAAGGCCGAGGGCGAGCGCGTCGAGGCCGACGAGCCGCTGCTCGAGGTCTCGACCGACAAGGTCGACACCGAGATCCCGGCTCCCGCCGCCGGCATCCTGGCCGCCATCAAGGTCGCCGAGGACGAGACCGTCGAGGTCGGCGCCGAGCTGGCCGTCATCGACGACGGCACGGGTGCGGCGCAGCCCGCCGCGGCTCCGGCCGCCGAGCCCGCAGCCGCCCCGGCCCCGGCGCCCGCCGCCGAAGCCCCCGCCACTGCCCCGGCGCCCGCCGCCGAGGCTCCGGCCGCCGCACCGGCCGGTGGCGCCGCCGGTACCGATGTCGTCCTGCCGGCGCTCGGCGAGAGCGTCACCGAGGGCACCGTCACCCGCTGGCTGAAGGAGGTCGGCGAGGAGGTCACGGAGGACGAGCCCCTCCTGGAGGTCTCCACGGACAAGGTCGACACCGAGATCCCGGCCCCGGTCTCCGGCGTGCTGCTGGAGATCGTCGTCGCCGAGGACGAGACCGCCGAGGTCGGCGCCAAGCTCGCCGTCATCGGTGCCGCGGGTGCCGCTCCGGCGGCTGCCCCGGCTCCGGCCGCCCCCGCCCCCGCCGCCGCACCGGCCCCGGCCGCCCCGGCACCGGCCGCCGCTGCTCCGGCTCCGGCCGCTCCCGCGCCGGCTCCGGCCCCGGTGGCGCCCGCCGCCCCGGCTCCGGTGGCCCCGGCCGCCCCGGCGCCCGTCGCCGCCCCGGCCCCGGTCGCCCCGGCCGCGCCCTCCGGTGACGACGGCGCGTACGTCACGCCGCTGGTCCGCAAGCTCGCCGCCGAGAACGGCGTCGACCTGGGCACGGTCAAGGGCACCGGCGTCGGTGGCCGCATCCGCAAGCAGGACGTCGTCGCCGCCGCGGAGGCCGCCAGGGCCGCCGCCGCTGCTCCGGCCCCCGTCGCCCCGGCCGCCCCGGCGGCCTCGAAGGCGCCGAAGCTGGAGGCGTCCCCGCTGCGCGGTCAGACGGTCAAGATGACCCGCATGCGCAAGGTCATCGGCGACAACATGATGAAGGCGCTGCACTCGCAGGCCCAGCTGACCTCGGTCGTCGAGGTCGACGTCACCAAGCTGATGAAGCTGCGCGCCCGTGCCAAGGACGCGTTCGCGGCCCGCGAGGGCGTCAAGCTGTCCCCGATGCCGTTCTACGTCAAGGCGGCGGCCCAGGCGCTGAAGGCCCACCCGGTCATCAACGCCCGGATCAACGAGGACGAGGGCACCATCACGTACTTCGACTCGGAGAACATCGGCATCGCCGTGGACGCCGAGAAGGGTCTGATGACGCCGGTCATCAAGGGTGCGGGCGACCTGAACATCGCCGGCATCTCGAAGAAGACCGCCGAGCTGGCCGGCAAGGCCCGCGGTGGCGGCCTGACCCCGGACGACATGTCCGGTGCCACCTTCACCATCAGCAACACCGGTTCGCGCGGTGCGCTGTTCGACACCGTCATCGTGCCCCCGAACCAGGCAGCCATCCTGGGTATCGGTGCCACGGTCCGCCGCCCGGTGGTCGTCGACCACCCGGACCTCGGCGAGACGATCGCGGTGCGCGACATGACGTACCTGTCGCTCTCCTACGACCACCGTCTGGTGGACGGCGCGGACGCCGCCCGTTACCTGACCGCGGTCAAGGCGATCCTGGAGGCCGGTGAGTTCGAGGTCGAGCTCGGCCTCTGAGCACCACGGTTGTAACCAGCCTCACCAGCGGCGCCCCCGTCCGGACCTCTTCCGGGCGGGGGCGCCGCCGTATTGTCTAGACACACCGGTCGCCCCGGCAGCCGCGATGGTGCGGACAGCGCCACCCTGCCCCCGAAGGAGCCCCTCATGACCCCGCCCGTCGTCCACTCGCTGCGCGAACAGATCCGCGAGCACATCGTGGACGGGATCGTCAGCGGGCGCTGGAAGCCCGGTGAGCGGATCGTGGAGCGCCGGATCGCCACCGAGCTGGAGGTCAGCCAGACGCCGGTGCGCGAGGCCCTGCGGGAGCTGGAGACGCTCCGGCTGATCGAATCGGCGCCCAACAAGGGCGTACGGGTCCGCAACCTCACCGCGGCCGACCTGGAGGAGAGCTATCCGGTCCGGGCCGGTCTGGAGCAGATCGCGGCGGAACTGGCCGCTCCGGCCCTGGGCGAGGACTGCTCGCGCCTGACGCCCCACGTGACGGCCCTCTACGAGGCGGACCGGCTGGCCGACGGCGAGGCACAGGTGCGGCACACCGTGGCCTTCCACCGCGAGATGGTGCGGGCCGCCGGGAACGCCGTGCTGCTGCACACCTGGGAGGGGCTGGGCATCGAGGTGTTCACCGCCCTGTCGATCCGGTGGCTGGGCACCGTGCAGAAGTCGTACGCGGAGGAGCACGAGGCGCTCATCGAGGCGTTCCTGCGGAAGGACCCGGACATCGGCGTGCTGGCGAAGGCCCACGTGCTCGGCTGCGCCCCGCGCGCCTGAGCTCCCGAGGGGGCCGGGCGGCACCCGGACGGGCCGCTCCACCAAGTCCCTTCAGCGCCTCCCGGGGCCCGCGCCGGAGCCTCCCGGCCCCCTTCGAGTACGTCGGCGAGTGGGCCGGGAAGTACGTCGGGAGGGCGTACGCATCTGTCGCGAGGGGCGCTCTTCCGTGCAGGTGGGCACCCCTTTTGCACGCTAAATCCCGTCACTCCGTGCCCCGTTTCGAGGCACCGAATGCCAATTTCTTCATATCGAGAAGTTTTGCCCTTCATCCTTTGATCGATCATCGATCGGCCCCTTACAGTTCACTCCGCGGGCCCACCGGCCCCATCGCCCTGTCCTGCCAGTCAGGGCCTTCTCCACCCCCCTCCACTCCGGAAGGCGGCGATCATGACCGACCCCGTAGGAAAGCTTCCGAGCGAGCTCGATCAGCTCCCGGACCGTGACCCCGAGGAGACCGCCGAATGGGCGGCCTCCCTGGACGCCGTCACCAAGGCCGCGGGCCCGCACCGCGCCGCGTACCTGATGCGGCGTTCGCTGGAGCACGCCGAGGGCGCCGGTCTCGCGCTGCCCAAGCTGCTGGAGACCGATTACGTCAACTCCATCCCGACCGCCGCCGAGCCGGCGTTCGACGGCGACCTGGAGATGGAGTCCCGGATCACCGCCTGGAACCGCTGGAACGCGGCCGCGATGGTCACCCGCGGTTCCCGCTTCGGCGTCGGCGGCCACATCGCCACCTTCGCCTCGGCGGCCTGGCTGTACGAGACCGGCTTCAACCACTTCTTCCGCGGCAAGGAGGGGGACGGCTCCGGCGACCAGCTCTACGTCCAGGGCCACGCCTCCCCCGGCATCTACGCCCGCGCCTTCCTCGACGGGCGCCTCGACGAGCGGCAGCTCGACAACTTCCGCCAGGAGGCGGGCGGCGACGGCCTGCCGTCCTACCCGCACCCGCGGCGGCTGCCCTGGCTGTGGGAGTTCCCCACCGTTTCGATGGGCCTCGGCCCGCTGTCGGCGATCTACCAGGCGCGCTTCAACCGCTACCTCGCCAACCGCAACATCAAGGACACGTCGAACTCGCACGTCTGGGCCTTCCTCGGCGACGGCGAGATGGACGAGCCCGAGTCGACCGCCGCCCTCGCGCTGGCGGCCCGCGAGGGTCTCGACAACCTGACCTTCGTCATCAACTGCAACCTCCAGCGCCTCGACGGACCGGTCCGCGCCAACTTCCGCGTGGTCCAGGAGCTGGAGGGCGCGTTCCGCGGAGCCGGCTGGAACGTCGTCAAGACGCTCTGGGGCAACGCCTGGGACGAGCTGTTCCGGCTGGACACCACCGGTGCGCTGGTCCGCCGGCTCCGGGAGGTCCCGGACGCGCAGTTCCAGACGTACGCCACCCGCGACGTCGCGTACATCCGCGAGCACTTCTTCGGCGCCGAGCCCGCGCTCGTCGAGCTGGCGAAGCTGCTCACCGACGCGAAGATCGCCGAGTGCTTCTACACCTCGCGCGGCGGCCACGAGGCCCGCAAGGTGTACGCGGCGTACAAGGCTGCCCTGGCGCACAAGGGCGCGCCGACCGTGATCCTCGCGCAGACGGTGAAGGGCTTCACCCTGGGCAAGGGCTTCGAGTCCAAGAACGCCAACCACCAGATGAAGAAGCTGTCGGTGGACGAGTTCAAGGACATGCGCGAACTGCTCGGCCTCCCGATCCCGGACAGCGCGTTCGCCGACGGCATGGTGCCCTACGGCCACCCCGGCGCGGACTCCCCCGAGGTCCGTTACCTCCAGGAGCGCCGGGCCGCGCTCGGCGGTCCCGCCCCGGCCCGCCGGGTGCACGCGGTGGCGCTGCCCGAGCCCGAGGAGCGCGCGTTCAAGGCCCTGTACAAGGGGTCCGGCAAGCAGGAGATGGCCACCACCATGGCGTTCGTCCGCCTGGTGAAGGACCTGATGCGGGACAAGCAGACCGGCAGGCGATGGGTGCCGATCGTCCCCGACGAGGCCCGTACCTTCGGCATGGAGTCGCTGTTCCCGTCGGCCGGCATCTACTCGCCGCTGGGCCAGACGTACGAGCCGGTCGACCGCGACCAGCTGATGTACTACAAGGAGGCCAAGGACGGCCAGATCCTCAACGAGGGGATCACCGAGGCCGGGGCCATGGCCGACTTCATCGCCGCCGCCACGTCGTACGCGACGCACGGCGAGACGATGATCCCCTTCTACATCTTCTACTCGATGTTCGGCTGGCAGCGGACCGGCGACCAGATGTGGCAGCTCGCCGACCAGCTCGGCAAGGGCTTCATCGTCGGCGCCACGGCGGGCCGCACGACGCTGACGGGCGAGGGCCTCCAGCACGCGGACGGCCACTCGCACCTGATCGCGGCCACGAACCCGGCCTCGCTCAACTACGACCCGGCGTTCGCGTACGAGATCGCGGTGATCGTCAAGGACGGTCTGCGCCGGATGTACGGCCCCGAGGCCGAGGACGTCTTCTACTACCTGACGGTCTACAACGAGCCGAAGCCGCAGCCCGCGATGCCGGAGGGCGTCGAGGAGGGCATCGTCAAGGGCCTCTACCGCTTCAAGGAGGGCGTGGCGGCGTCCGCGGACGCGCCGCGCGTCCAGCTGCTGGCCTCCGGAACGGCGATCCACTGGGCCCTGGAGGCGCAGGAGTTGCTGTCCTCGGACTGGGGCGTGACGGCCGACGTCTGGTCCGCCACGTCCTGGGGCGAGCTGCGCCGCGAGGCGCTGGAGTGCGACGAGGCGCTGCTCCGCGGCGAGCAGCGGGTGCCGTACGTGACGCGGGCGCTGGAGGGTGCCCCCGGTCCGGTCCTCGCGGTCAGCGACTGGATGCGTCAGGTTCCGGACCAGATCAGTCAGTGGGTGGAGCAGGACTGGTCCTCGCTCGGCACGGACGGCTTCGGTCTGTCGGACACCCGTGACGCGGCCCGCCGCCACTTCGGCGTGGACGCGCGGTCGATCACGGTCGCGGCCCTGGCCCAGCTGGCCCGCCGCGGCGAGGTGACCGCGTCCGCGGTCAAGGAGGCCCGGGAACGCTACGGGCTCTGAGGCGACGCGGTGGCCGGGCCCGTCCCGGCCACCGCTCGCGGCCGTCGGCCCGCCGCGTCCTCCGTCCCCGGTCGGGGTGGGGACGGGCCGGGCCGACGGCCACAATGGGCCGCATGCGTGCCGCCCGCCTCATCAAAATGGTGCTGCTCCTGCAGTCCCGCACCGCCATGACCGCCGCCGAACTCGCCCGTGAGCTGGAGGTGTCCGAGCGGACCGTCACCCGCGACGCGCAGGCGCTGTCCGAGGCGGGCATTCCGGTGTACGCGGACCGCGGCCGGGCCGGGGGCTACCGCCTGATCGGCGGGTACCGCGCCCTCCCCCACAGCCTCAAGGGCATGGGAGGCGCCCCCCTCACCGGCCTCGCCCGCACCGAGGCCGAGGCGCTCTTCCTCTCCGGGCTGCCGTCCGCCCTGCGCGACATGGGGCTGGAGGACGCCGCGTCCGCCGCCCGGCTCAAGGTGTCGGCGGCCCTGCTCCCCTCGTTGCGGGACGCCTCCGACAGCGCCGCCCGGCGCTTCCACCTGGACGCTCCCGGCTGGTACCAGGAGCCGGTCACCCCCGAACTTCTGCCGGCCCTCGCCGAGGCTGTCTGGGACGACCGGCTCGTCCGGGCCCGCTACCGCCGCCGGGACGGCGAAGTGGAGCGGGAGATGGCACCGTACGGCCTGGTGCTGAAGGCGGGGGTCTGGTACCTCTGCGCCCGGGTCGCGGACGACTTCCGGGTGTACCGGATCGACCGGTTCTCGGCCGTCGAGGTGTCGGACGGGCGGTTCGACCGCGACGAACGGTTCGACCTGCCGAGCTTCTGGGACGAACGGGCCGCCCAGTTCGCCCGGTCGCTGCTGCGCACCGAGGTGACGGTGCGGCTGTCGCCGGAGGGGGTACGCCGACTGCCGTACACGATGGACCGTTCGGCGGTCCGGGAGGCACTGGACGCGGCCGGTCCGGCCGATGCCGAGGGGTGGCTCACGATCACCCTGGCGGTCGAGTCCCTGGAGGTGGCCTACGGCCAACTGCTGTACCTGGGGCCGGAGTCGGAGGTTCTGGAACCGGCCGCCCTGCGGGACCGTTTCACCGCGGCGGCCGAGCGGCTGCGCGATCTCTACCGCTGAGGGCCGCCGGGGTCCGCCGGGGGCCGGGGCCGCCGAGGGCCGCCCGACGGGCCCTGCGGGCTCCCCTCCCCCGCGTCCGCGTGCGTCGTCCACCGCCAGGGCCGATGCTTGACCCGTGATGGACGAGACGGAGTTCTGGGAGATCGTCGACAGTACCCGCGAGGCCGCCGAGGGCGATCCCGAGGACCAGGCCGACCTGCTCGTCGAACGGCTGGTGCGGCTCGATCCCGACGCGGTGCTGGACTTCGCCCGGCACTTCGAGGCCCGTTACAACCGCGCCTACCGCTGGGATCTGTGGGGCGCCGCCGCCGTGCTGCTGGGCGGCGCGAGCGACGACGCCTTCGACTTCTTCCGCTGCTGGCTGATCGGACAGGGCCGGGAGGTCTTCGAGGGGGCGCTGCACGACCCGGACGCCCTCGCCGAGCTCCTCGACGACTTCGACGAGGAGCTCGACGGGGACGGCGAGGACCTCGGTTATGCCGCCGACGAGGCGTACGAGCAGCTCACCGGCGCGGTCGCCCCGGAGCTCGGTCTGCCGCCCCAGGCCGCGGAGCCGGAGGGCACTCCGGTCGACTTCGAGAACGACGCCTCGCTGGCGGAGCGCTTCCCCTCGCTCTGGGAACGGTTCGGGCCGCGCTGAACGGGCCCCGTCACCGCGTCGCGGACGACGGGGCCCGCCGCTCCGTCAGAAGTGGGTTCCGCCGTCGATCCGGATCTCCGTGCCGGTGATGAACGCGCCGTCCTCGGAGCCGAGCATCGCGACGACGCCCGCGACGGTGTCCGGGCTGGCGAAGCCCGCGCCGAGCGCCGGGGCCAGCTTCGCGAAGAGCGACATGTCGGCGTCGGCGGGCAGCCCCGGGCCGGTGCCGCTGGTCATGTCGGAGGAGATCGAGCCGGGGGCGACGGCCACGACCCGCAGCCCCTGCTTGCTGTACTCGCTCGCCAGCGCGTGCGTCATGGACTGGATGCCGCCCTTGCTCGCCGCGTACGCCGACATGTAGGGGTGCGCGAAGCTCGCCGAGGTGGACGAGAAGTTCACGACGACCGGGGCGTTTCCGGCCAGCAGGGCCGGGATCGACTCGCGGATCATCAGGAACGTCCCGGTGAGGTTGATCGCGATGATCTTGTTGAAGAACTCAAGCGAGGTCTTGTGCGTGTGCTCGGAGCGCAGGATCCCGGCCGCGTTGACCAGGACGTCGAGGCCGCCGAGGGTCTGCAGGGCGGAGGCGACGCCCGCCCGGACCGCGGCCTCGTCCGAGATGTCGAGGACCAGGGTCGTCAGGCGCGCTTCGGTGCCGTTCGCCACCGCCGTCGCGTGCGTCGCCGCCAGGCCCGCCTCGTTGACGTCGGCGGCGACGACCCGGCCGCCCTCGGCGAGCACGCGGTGGACGGTGGCCCGGCCGATGCCGGAGCCACCACCGGTGACGAGTACACGGCGACCTTCGTAGCGGTTCATCTCTGATCTCTCCCGATCCGTACGTGCCTGTCGGGACGGCCCCATAGCCACCCGACCGATGTCCACCGTACGCCTGAGTGGCACGTTTTGCCACAGCGGCATTTCGCGCACACCTCTCGGTCGGCACAGTGATCGCCGGGGTAGTCTCCTGTCGATGAGCACCGAGCCGAGCCACCCCTCCCTCACCGAGCGCCGCAAGGCCGCGACCCAGCTGGAGATCGCGCGGGCCGCCGCGGCCCTGTTCGCCGAGCACGGCCCCGACGGCACCACGGCGGAGGACATCGCCCGCCGGGCGGGCGTGGCGCTGCGCACCTTCTACCGGTACTTCCGCTCCAAGCAGGACGCGGTGGGCCCGCTGCTCTCCGGGGGCGCCGAGCGCTGGCGGGCGCTGCTGGAGGCGGCCGAGCCCGGGGACGAGGTGGTCGCGACCCTGGAGCAGGCGGTCGTCGAGGCGCTCCGGGCGCCGGACGCGCACGCCGCCGAGCAGCTCGGCTGGACGCGCGGGCTGCTGCGGGCCGCGGAGGAGGACCCGGCCCTGCGGGCCGTCTGGTACCGGGTCAATCAGGATTCGGAGGAACGGCTGCTGCCGGTGCTGGCCCGGCTCATGGCCTGCGGCAGGGACCCGCTGGAGGTCCGGCTCGCCGCGGCCGCCGCCACGGCCGCGGTGCGGGTGGCGCTGGAGACCTGGGCGCGGACGGACGCGCCGACGAGTGGGCCCGGCTCCCCCGCCGAGCTCGCGGTGCGCTGCCTGCACGAACTCATGGGCGGGATGCGGGTGTTCACGGACCGGCCGGGTGAGGACCGGCCGGGATCGGGCGGCTGACGGAGGGTCACGGGGCGAGCGAACGCCCCATCATGACGTCGTCGACGTACCGTCCGTTCAGGAAGAACTCGCCGTGCAGCACGCCCTCGACGACGAAGCCCTCCGACTCGTACAGGGCACGCGCGGGCGTGTTGTGGCCCAGCACCCGCAGGGTCATCCGGTTCGCCCCCGCGGCGCGTGCCGTCGCGAACGCGGCCCGCAGCAGCGCCCTGGCGACGCCCTTGCCGCGCGCCCGGTCGGCCACGGCGAGGCCCTGTATCTGCCGGACGTGCGTGTTGCAGGGCAGCGGGGTCGGCGGAACCAGCCGGAGGTAGCCGACGGGGCCCGGCTCGCCCGCCGCCTCGGCCACCAGGAAGTCCTCGGGCCGGTGGTGGTCGTCGAAGAAGGGCGCGTACGGCGGCTGCGGCTTCGGCATCACGGCGTGCATCGTCGACCAGGTGGCGCGGTCGAGTTCGGCGAGAGCGGCCTCGTCGGAGGAGACCGCCGGGCGGATCGAGTACCCGTGGCTCCCGGATGCGGGCGGGTGGTTCTCGGACGTGTGCGTGTGGTTCTCGGGCATGCGCGCCACTGTGCCACGCCGTGCCCCGCCCGGTCAGCCGGGATTCTTCGCCCGCCCGTCCGCCACCTGCCCCTCCGCCACCCGGCGCCCGGCGGCGCGCGGGCCGTACGGGAGCCGTTGGCCCGGTCGCCGGCGCGCGCCGGAGCCGCTGCGGCAGGATGGACCCATGCTGCACTCCCGTATCGCTGTCACCGGAGCATCCGGACTCATCGGAGCGGCGCTGGTGCGCTCGCTGCGGGCCGACGGGCACGAGGTGGTACGCCTCGTGCGGCGCCCGGCGCGGACCGGCGACGAGGTGGAGTGGGACCCCGGACGCGGATACGTCGACGTGGCGGGCCTGGTGGGCTGCGACGCCGTCGTCCACCTCGCCGGGGCCGGGGTCGGCGACCACCGCTGGACCGCCGCGTACAAGCGGGAGATCCGGGACAGCCGGGTGCTCGGGACGGCGGCGATCGCCGAGGCGGTCGCCTCGCTGGACACGCCCCCGAAGGTGCTGCTGTCCGGGTCGGCCATCGGCTACTACGGCGACACCGGGGACCGCGCCGTCGACGAGAGCGCCCCGGCCGGCGAAGGATTCCTGTCGTCCGTCTGCGTGGAGTGGGAGGCGGCCACGGCCGCCGCCCAGGAGGCGGGCGTACGGACGGTGCACGCGCGCACCGGTCTGGTCGTCGCCCGCGAGGGCGGGGCCTGGGGCCGGCTCTTCCCGCTGTTCCGCGCGGGACTCGGCGGCCGGCTGGGCAACGGGCGCCAGTACTGGAGCTTCATCTCGCTGCACGACGAGGTCGCGGCCCTGCGCCACATCCTCGACACCGAGTCGCTGTCGGGTCCGGTGAATCTGACCGGGCCGGACCCCGTCACCAACGGCGAGGTGACGGCCGCGATGGGGCGGGTGCTGCACCGCCCCACGCTCTTCACCGCCCCGGCCCCGGCCCTGCGGATCGCCCTGGGGGACTTCGCCGAGGACGTGCTGGGCAGTCAGCGGGTGCTGCCGGGCCGGTTGCTGGACTCGGGCTTCGCGTTCGCCTTCCCGGGCATCGACGCGGCGATCCGCGCGGCGCTGCGCTGAACGCGCCGACGCCGCGGCGGAACAGGGCACCGGGCACGTCGACGGCACCGCGCCCGACACACCGGCGACGCACCGGGAACGCACCGGCGCACGCCGGGCCGCGCACCCCGCGCGTCCCCGGCCTACGCGCCTTGCGCGGAATCGGACGCGGATGCGACCCCGTGCAACGGTGCCCCGGGTGCGCGCGACTTCGACCCTGGCGGCGGCCCTCCTAGCCTCCTTGCGAACTCGGGCATTCCGGGGGCCTGTCGGGGGCAAGAGCCTCCCAGTAGTTGCGCCGACTCGGGGAGGGGCACGTGCTCAGCTCGGCACATCACGCGGACGTCGTCATCATCGGGGCCGGGATCGCCGGCCTGTCAGCCGCCCACCGCCTGACCGGCGCGGGGGTGAGTGTCAGTGTTCTGGAAGCCGGTCCCCGGGTCGGCGGCCGGATGGCCACGGCCGAGCTGGACGGCTTCCGGCTCGACCACATCGGCCCGCTTCTCAGTACCTCCTGCCCGGAGTTGCGCACGACGCCCGGCCTGGAGGGGCTGGTGCTGCGCACCTTCGCGCCGGGGGTCCTCGTACACAGCGAGGGCCGTCAGTACCGGACCGGCGACGCACGGGGCGCGCGGGGCGCATTAAAGGCGGCGCGCGCCCTCGCAAGCGCCCCCAGGCCGCCGATGGGCGGGCCGATCGACCAGGCCCGGCTGGGTGCCGCGCTCTCCCGGCTCGCCGCCACTCCGACCGCCCGCATCCTCGCCCGGCCCGAACAGACGGCGCTCGCCGCCCTGTCCCACCGTGGCCTGCCCTCCCGCACGGTCAACGGCTTCCTCCGCCCGCTGCTCTCCGCGCTGCTCGGCGACCCCGGCCTCAGCACGTCCAGCCGGTGCGCCGATCTCGCCCTGCGCGGCTACGCGCGCGGCCGGCTCTGCGTGCCCGAGGGCGGCTCGGGCACCCTGCCCGACCTGCTCGCGGCCTCGCTGCCGCCCGGCACCGTGCGTACGGGCGTGCATGTCACGGCCGCCGACATCACCTCGGTCCGCACCAAGGAGCACGGTGAACTGGGTTGCCGTTCACTGCTGTTGGCGACCGGCGCCGGGGCCGCCGCCGAGCTGCTGCCGGGGCTGCGGATGCCGTCCTTCCACCCGGTGACGGTCCTTCACCACACCGCCCCCGTCGCCCCATCGGCCGGCACCTCGCTACTGCTGGACGCCGACCGCTCGGGGCCGGTCGCGCACACCGCGGTGATGAGTGCGGTCGATCCCTCGCGCGCGCCCCGCGGCCGGACGCTGATCAGCTCGACGGTCCTCGGCACCCCGCCGTCCGACCTGGACCGCACCGTCCGCGCCCATCTCGCCGCGCTGTACGGCACCCCCACCGACGACTGGGAGCTGCTGGCCTCCCACCACGATCCCGAGGCGATACCCGCGATGCCCGCCCCGCACGACCCGCGCCGCCCGGTCCGGTTGCTCGACGGTCTGTACGTGTGCGGCGACCACCGCGACACCAGCTCGGTCCAGGGCGCCCTGCTCTCGGGCCGCCGCGCGGCCGATGCGATCCTCACCGACCTGGGCGTACGGCCGGGGCACGGCAGCGGAACGGGACTGCCCGAAGCCGCGTAGACCGGGGCGTCGAACCACCCGGGACCGCGTGGGCCGGGGCGTCGAGCCGTCGAACCGCCCGGGGCCGCGGGGAAGGGTGTCCGGGGCGCGTCCGACGGAGGCGGTCGTTCGCCCCCGGGGCTCGGTGCCGGGTTCCGGCACCGCCAGGGCTCACCCCAGCGCGGCGACCCGTTCGCGGTAGTTCCGTACGGCGGCCGCGTCCCGGTACGGCTCCAGGCGGCGCTCGAAGTCCCGTACGTACTCCGTCGCCCGCACCGACCGCATCTCCGCGGCCTGTTGGGCGGCCTCGGCGCCGAGCGCGCACGCCTGGTCCAGTTCACCGAGCCCGAGCCGTGCGGAGGCCAGCACCACCCGGCAGAAGAGCCTGCTGCGGGCGTACGCCGGGGAGCGCAGCTGGAGCGAGCGCTCCGCGTGCTGGGCCGCGGCCCGGTGCTGCTGCAGATCGCGGTGGCAGTGGCCGAACTCGTCGGCGAGCTGGGCCTCGTCGAAGTACCGCGCCCAGTGCGGCACCTCGTCCCCGGGCCGGGCGGTCTCCAGCGCGCGCTCCGCCCTCGCCAGCGAGGCGGTGCAGGCCCTGGCCTCGCCGAGCACTCCGTGGGCGCGTGCCTCGACGGCGTGCAGCAGGGCCTGGACGACGGGCGGCGCCGACGAGCCGATGCCCTGCTGGGCCACCCGGGCCAGCTGTACGGCCTCCCTGCCGTGTCCGAGGTAGACCGCCTGTCGGCTCATGGTCATCAGGACGTAGCTGCCGTACGCGCGGTCGCCCGCGGCCTGGGCGAGCCGCAGGGCCTGGACGAAGTACCGCTGGGCCAGGCCGTGGGCCGCGATGTCGTAGGAGGTCCAGCCGGCCAGCCGGGTCAGGTCGGCGGCGGCGGAGAAGAGTCGGCGCCCGGTGGCCTCCCCGTACCTGCCGCGGAGCATCGGCTCCGCCTCGTGTTCCAGGTAACGGACGAGTGCCTGCCGGGCGTGGCCGCCGCCGTAGGTGTTGTCGAGGGCGCGGAAGAGCTCGCCGACCGAGCGCAGGGCGGCGACGTCGCCGCTGCCGACGCGCTGGCCGGGGCCGCGTTCGGTCTGCCGCTGGCGGGGGAAGCCGAGGGCGTCCGGCAGTCCGGAGACCGTTGGCGGCGTGGGCGCTCCCGGGGGTGCGGACGGACCGGAGGGCCTGGACGGCACGGGGCCGCGGGGGCCGCCCCGGCCGGGACCGGGCGCCACTGCTCCGCCGGGGGCGTACGGACCGCGCGCCCCCGGCACTCCGGGTGCGCCTCCGGGGCCGCCGGGGCGCGCGGAACCGACCGGTTCGACGGTGCCCACCGTCCCGGCCGTCCCATGGGCACCACCGGCCCCGTCGTGCGCCGGGGACACGGGTTCATTCCCCCGTCCCACCCATTCGTCGGCCCGTCCGATCAGCCAGTCCCTGCTGGGCACGACGAGTCCGGCGGGGGTGAAGGCGATCTTGCGCAGCTCCGCGTTGCTGCCCGAGTCCTTCCGCCACAGCCCGCTGACGATGTCGACCGCCTCCGCGGGCGTGGCCGCGAACTCCAGGCCGGCGTAGACGGGGGCGCACGCGTCGAGGCCCAGGTCCTGTGCGGAGAGGCGGCGGCCGAGCCGCCGGGTGAAGACCTCGGCGATCAGCGCGGGGGTGGTGCCGCGGGGCTGCTGGCCGCGCAGCCAGCGGGTCACGGAAGTTTTGTCGTACCGCAGGTCGAGGCCGTGTTCGAGGCCGAGTTGGTCCACCCTGCGGGCGAGGCCGGCGTTGGAGAAACCGGCCTCGGTGATGAGCGAGGCGAGTCGGCGGTTGGGGGTGCGCTGTGGAGGTCGTTCCGACATCAGCTGTGCGGTCTCCTGCCTTCGGGGCCGGGCGGGCAGCCCTTATGGAACGGCGCGAATTTAGCGGCCCCCGTGCCAGTTACAGCTACCTACGCTTCACTTTCATCCGATCGTGTGAGGATTGAGGGTGGCGCTGACGGGTAGGACCTGCCGGGCCTCCGCCCCGGGGCCGGTCGTACAGTGGCCAGGGGCGTGATCCAGTGCATGGTGGCGCGGTTCCGGGCACCTCCCGGCTCCCGGCACCGCGAGTAGGAGGGCATCTGTCGTGGCTGAGCTTCGGTTCGTCCGGCTGGGATTCGGCGAGGAAGCCGTCGACTACCAGGAGGCCTGGCAGAAGCAGCGCGAGGTGCACGCGGCCAGATTCGAGGACGCCGTCCCGGACACCTGTCTGCTGCTGGAACACCCGCCCGTGTACACCGCCGGGCGGCGCACGACCGACAGCGAGCGTCCGCTGGACGGCACCCCCGTCATCGACGTGGACCGCGGCGGCAAGATCACCTGGCACGGCCCCGGGCAGCTGGTCGGCTACCCGATCCAGAAGCTGCCCCGCCCGGTGGACGTCGTCGCGCACGTGCGCCGGCTGGAGGACGCGCTGATCCGCACCGCCGCCGATTTCGGCGTGGAGACCACCCGGGTGGAGGGCCGCAGCGGCGTCTGGGTGCTCGGCGACCCGGTCGAGGACCGTCCGGCGCTCGGCGGCCTCTCCCTCGACTTCGACCCGCGGCTCCAGGACGAGGAGTTCGACGCCCGGCTGAACGGCCCCGAGTACGCCCCGTCCAACGCCGGCCAGCGCCGCGAGGACCGCAAGCTGGCCGCGATCGGCATCCGGGTGGCCAAGGGCGTGACCATGCACGGCTTCTCGTTCAACGTGAACCCGGACAACACCTGGTTCGACCGGATCGTGCCCTGCGGCATCCGGGACGCGGGCGTCACCTCGCTCGCGTACGAGCTGGGCCGCGACATCACCATCGCGGAGGTGCTCCCGGTCGTCGAGAAGCACCTCCGGGACGTCCTGGAGAACGCGCACCTGGCGCCGCGCGTCGTCGAACGCCCGACGGATGCCGTGGCCACGGCATGACAGTCTGGAGGGCCGGCGGGGAATAGGACCTGTCGGCCACAGGTTGGCCAGACGTAAAGCCGTCTGAACCACGGGCGTACCCTGGTGTTCGCCGAAGAATCCAATGCAGTGAAAGCAAAGGGGAGTGCCGGAGTGTCCGCTGTCGCACCCGACGGGCGCAAGATGCTGCGCCTGGAGGTCCGGAACAGCCAGACCCCCATCGAGCGCAAGCCCGAGTGGATCAAGACCCGGGCGAAGATGGGCCCCGAGTACAACCAGCTGCAGAAGCTCGTGAAGAGCGAGGGTCTGCACACGGTGTGCCAGGAGGCCGGCTGCCCCAACATCTTCGAATGCTGGGAGGACCGCGAGGCGACCTTCCTCATCGGCGGTGACCAGTGCACCCGGCGTTGCGACTTCTGCCAGATCGACACGGGCAAGCCGCAGGCGCTGGACCGGGACGAGCCCCGCAGGGTCGGCGAGTCCGTCGTCACGATGGACCTGAACTACGCCACCATCACCGGCGTCGCCCGCGACGACCTGGAGGACGGCGGTGCCTGGCTGTACGCGGAGACCGTGCGCCAGATCCACGCGCTGACCGCACAGCGGGAGGCCGGCCGCACCAAGGTCGAGCTGCTGATCCCCGACTTCAACGCGGAGCCCGAGCAGCTCGCCGAGGTCTTCTCCTCGCGCCCCGAGGTGCTCGCGCACAACGTGGAGACGGTGCCGCGGATCTTCAAGCGGATCCGCCCCGGCTTCCGTTACGAGCGTTCCCTGGAGGTCATCACGCGGGCCCGCGAGGCCGGTCTGGTGACCAAGTCGAACCTGATCCTCGGCATGGGCGAGACCCGCGAGGAGGTCAGCGAGGCGCTCCAGGACCTGTACGACGCGGGGTGCGAGCTGATCACGATCACGCAGTACCTGCGCCCCTCCGTGCGCCACCACCCGGTCGAGCGCTGGGTGAAGCCGCAGGAGTTCGTGGAGCTGAAGGAGGAGGCCGACGAGATCGGCTACTCCGGCGTGATGTCCGGGCCGCTGGTCCGTTCCTCGTACCGCGCGGGACGCCTTTTCCAGCAGGCGGTCGAGCGCCGGGACGCCGCCGCCGCGGCGCCCGCCGTGTGAATCCGAGCACAAGAAGCTACCGAGCAGTAATAGCCGGTTCGTCGCGGCCCGTACGTTCCTCGCAGGTCGGGGACGCGTATGGGCCGCGTCGGCGTGCGCGGCGCCCGGATCGAGGTTTCATTGGTGTTTGACCGACCGGTCATGCGCTGGTAACACCGAGCAGTGACGCTGGGTGCATACGACGCAGTGGCTCGCGGTGGCCGTACCGGCCGCCGTCGGCCCCGCTTCCCGCACCCCGCGCCCGCCACCCACTTCGCGCAACGCAGTCCCGGGCACGTTCGCCCCGGGCAGCTGAGTCCACGCAAACTCAGTCCGCACATCCGCTCCGAGGAGATTTCCACGATGCAGGCCGTGCCGGTACGCGCCACCGCCATCCCTTCCGTCACCGATGCCCTCCGCGCCGTCGAGTCGCTGCTCCTGAGCGGCGGCCAGCGCACCGCCCGCCGCAATGCCTGGAACGCGGTCGTGGAGGACCGGCGCCGGGCCAAGGACAGGGTCGAGACCGAGTACGTACTGGAGGCCGCGGCCGACCACCGTTCCTAGGCCACGTAAACTTCTGTGCATGGCGAGGAAGGCAAACACTGAAGGCGCGGACAGCGCCGAGAACGCGGGGCGGCTCAAGCAGATCGCCCTGACCTACAAGATGACCAAAAGGACCGATCCCAAGGTCGGTCTCGTCGTCGCGGGCGTGGGAATCGTCACCTTCGGTGTGCTTCTCGGGGTCGGCTTCCTGATCGACCACCCGGTCTACCTGGGCATCCTGGGCTTCGTACTGGCCCTCCTCGCGATGGCGATCGTCTTCGGACGGCGTGCCGAGCGTGCCGCCTTCGGGCAGATGGAGGGGCAGCCGGGCGCCGCCGCGGCCGTGCTGGACCGCGTGGGGCGCGGCTGGACCACGACCCCGGCGGTCGCGATGAACCGCAGCCAGGACGTCGTCCACCGCGCCGTCGGCAAGGCGGGCATCGTGCTGGTCGGCGAGGGCAACCCGAGCCGGGTGAAGTCGCTGCTCGCGGCCGAGAAGAAGAAGATGTCGCGCATCCTGGTCGACGTACCGGTGCACGACATCATCGTCGGCAACGACGAGGGCCAGGTGCCGCTGAAGAAGGTGCGCACCAAGATGCTGAAGCTGCCGCGCGTCCTGACCGGCCCGCAGGTCACGGCCGCCAACGACCGGCTGCGCGCGATGGGCGACCTGATGAGCAACATGCCGCTGCCGAAGGGCCCCATGCCCAAGGGCATGCGGATGCCGCGGGGCAAGATGCGCTGACGCGACGGACACACGCAAAGGGCGGGGCGCGAACCGGTTCGGTTCGTGCCCCGCCCTCCGCGTACATACGCTTTCGGCAGTGCCAGTGCCCCGGGTGCCGCTTCCGGGGCTTCCTCGCACCGGACGCCCGCGGGACCGCCCCGGGCGCCCCGGCCGGGGCGGTCCCGGAGGCGTAGGACGTCTCAGATGCGGACCTGGACCGCGCGGGCCAGCCGGTCGTGCAGGCCGCGGCCGTCGCGGTCCCACACCAGGGCCGGGATGACCAGGCACAGCAGCACGCTGCGGACGACGGCCCACCCGAACGACAGCCGGTTGCCGTTCTCCGCGATGACCCTGATGCCCAGGATGCGCTTTCCGGGGGTGCAGCCGATGGTCCCGACGGTGAGCACGCTCAGTACGAGGAAGATGCCCAGGGCCCAGTTTCCGGCCGCCTGCTGGTCACCGCGGGCGAACAGCCCGTATGCGATCAGCATGCACAGGGCCCAGTCGATGAAGATCGCGCCGAAGCGCCGGCCGAGCGGCGCGACGGAACCCGGCCCGTCCTCGGGCAGGCCCAGCCGTTTGCCCCGGTGGCCGAAGTCGGCCCCCATCTCCTCGGCGGCCGCGCGCGGCCCGGAGAGCCACGATCCGATTGCTTGCCTGTTGTCCACCCGAACACGGTACTGCGCCCGGCTTCTCCCCCCGCCCGGCGGGTACCGCCGCAGGCCCCGGAACGGCCGGGGCGGGGCGGGGAGAGTGGTTCCTTCACCGACCGTGAGGCGCCGGTCACACCCGGCCCGGTTAACTTCTGCGAAACAAATGGGTCATGCTTGAGAAATCCGGCCTGCCTATGGTCAGGTCCAGCGTGTGCCACCGCACTGGCCGCACCACGAGCCGCAACCCCGTCCCTCCCGGGCCGGGAGTAGGAGGAGTTGGATGTTCCAGAACGCCGACGACGCGAAGAAGTACATCGCCGAGAACGACGTCAAGTTCGTCGACGTCCGGTTCTGCGACCTGCCCGGTGTGATGCAGCACGTCACCGTCCCGGCGGCGACCTTCGACCCGGCCGACGAGCTCGCCTTCGACGGCTCGTCGATCCGCGGCTTCCAGGCCATCCACGAGTCCGACATGGCCCTGCGCGCGGACCTGTCGACCGCCCGTGTCGACCCCTTCCGCCGCGACAAGACCCTCAACATCAACTTCTTCATCCACGACCCGATCACCGGCGAGCAGTACAGCCGTGACCCGCGGAACGTGGCCAAGAAGGCCGAGGCGTACCTCGCCTCCACCGGCATCGCCGACACCGCGTACTTCGGCCCCGAGGCCGAGTTCTACGTCTTCGACAGCGTCCGCTTCCAGACGTCGGCGAACGAGAGCTTCTACCACATCGACTCCGAGGCCGGCGCCTGGAACACCGGCGCTCTCGAGGACAACCGCGGTTACAAGGTCCGCTACAAGGGCGGTTACTTCCCGGTCCCGCCGGTCGACCACTTCGCCGACCTGCGCGCCGAGATGTCCCTGGAGCTGGAGAAGAGCGGTCTTCAGATCGAGCGCCAGCACCACGAGGTCGGCACCGCCGGCCAGGCCGAGATCAACTACAAGTTCAACACGCTGCTCGCCGCCGCCGACGACCTGATGCTCTTCAAGTACATCGTCAAGAACGTCGCCTGGCGCAACGGCAAGACCGCGACCTTCATGCCGAAGCCGATCTTCGGCGACAACGGCTCGGGCATGCACGTCCACCAGTCCCTGTGGTCCGGCGGCACCCCGCTGTTCTACGACGAGCAGGGCTACGCGGGCCTCTCGGACATCGCCCGCTACTACATCGGCGGCATCCTCAAGCACGCTCCGTCGCTGCTGGCCTTCACCAACCCGACGGTGAACTCCTACCACCGGCTGGTCCCGGGCTTCGAGGCCCCGGTCAACATGGTGTACTCGCAGCGCAACCGCTCCGCCGCGATGCGCATCCCGATCACGGGCTCCAACCCGAAGGCCAAGCGCGTCGAGTTCCGCGCCCCGGACCCGTCGTCCAACCCGTACCTCGCCTTCTCCGCGCTGCTGATGGCGGGCCTGGACGGCATCAAGAACAAGATCGAGCCCGCGGAGCCGATCGACAAGGACCTCTACGAGCTGGCTCCGGAGGAGCACGCGAACGTCCAGCAGGTCCCGACCTCCCTCCCGGCCGTCCTGGACGCGCTGGAGGCGGACAACGAGTACCTGCAGGCCGGTGGCGTCTTCACGTCCGACCTGATCGAGACGTGGATCGACTACAAGCGCACCAACGAGATCGCCCCGATCCAGCTGCGCCCGCACCCGCACGAGTTCGAGCTGTACTTCGACCTCTAGGACTCCGGAGGGCGGGTCGGGCGATCCGGTAACGGACGCACCGCACAGCACAGGTTCATGGGCCCTCATCGGGAAACCGATGAGGGCCCATGGGCGTTCGGGAACGCCGGTCGACCGAGGGAGTCACTGAGCCGGCATCATCACCGGTTGCTCACCGGTTCCGGTGCCGGGCTGCATGGTGCCCGTCGTGGTACCGGGGGCGGTCGTGCCACCAGTCCCAGGCGTGGTTGTCCCACCAGTCCCCGGTGTAGTCGTACCACCAGTCCCCGGTGTAGTCGTACCACCAGTCCCCGGTGTAGTCGTACCACCAGTCCCCGGTGTAGTCGTACCACCAGTCCCCGGCATGGTCGTACCACCAGTCCCAGGCGTAGTCGTACCACCAGTCCCCGGTGTGGTCGTACCACCAGTCCCTGGCATGGTCGTCCCACCAGTCCCAGGCGTAGTCGTGCCACCAGTCCCCGGTGTAGTCGTCCCACCGGTACCAGGTGTGGTCGTGCCGCCACCGACCGTGTTGCCGCCGCCGACCGTGTTACCGCTGCCCGCGATGACGGAGCCACCGATGGTGGAGCCGATGATCTGGTTCAGGTTGTTGATCGTCTGATTGCTGACCTGGTTTATCACCGTCTGCGACAGACCGAGGCTTCTCCCTGTGGCCTGCGCCGCCGCCACGCCCTGGGCCACCGCCTCCTGGGGGGAAGCGCCTCTGCTTCTCGCCGCTTGTGCCGCGCTCGTTCCGGCAGCCGCAGCGGCGGCTGCGCCTCCGGCCGATGTCGCCGATTCGTCCCCGGCGCAGACCACAGGGCCTACGGAGAAGCTGCCCGTGCCCGTCACGGCGGTCGGGCCGATACGGCCGTCAGCGGAAGGGCGCAGCAGCATCCCCCCGGGGGAGACGACGAATGTCCCGTTGGGACTGAAGTTCTCTCCCGTCAAGGTGCCTGCTGCCACCCGACATGTCTGGGTCGGCACGGCGGAAGCAGGTGCGGCAGTGGTCACTGCCAGCCCTCCGACAAGCGCCACTGCCGCGGCGGAACTCAGGACGACTTTTCCCCTCACGGTTTTCCCCTTTCCGACACTGCGCTCTCTTGCTGTTCCAGTCGGGTGTCATCGTGAGCAGCGGGCCGGAGTCACGGCGTGACTCCGGCGTGATGCCGATGCGACGACGGGACTGAAAGCAGCAACTCGGGGAGGGATCCTGGAATCCCTCCTCCACTAGCTTGCGCGCTTCCTTCGAGGATGTCGCACCGAAAGATTTTCCGGATTCAATCAGTAATGACTGGGGAGTTGAGAAAGGCGCTGCACGAGACGCATTCCGGGGAACGTGACCCGGCCGGACGAGACGGACCGGCAGCGGACCGGGTCGAACGATACGATGGTTGCCAACACCCAGTACCGGTTCTGCGGGAACCGTCCCCGTCGAGCCATGGCGCCGGGACCATCGAAGCCCCAGAACATCACTGATGGGGCAATCCGGTTCACATCGAGCCTTTGAGCTGATGAACATGAAGAAGACAACTCTGCGGAACATCGGTGTCGCAGCAGCGGCTTCCTTCTTGACAGCGGGCATCCTGGGTACATCGGCGAGCAATTCTGTCGCCTCACCGCGGAATTCCCAGGCCGCACCGTCGGTGCTCCAGTGCTACACGGTCACTGACCAGCCGAACGAGATCGTTTGCTACCGGCTTTCGCAGCGGGCTCTGAATACGGGCAGCCAGATCGTATTCTGGCCCTTCCTCATTCAGGTGCCCACGCCTTCGAATCCCCCGACTCCGGTCGTCGTGGATGTCCTGCCACCGGATCTGCCTCTGGGGAATTCCCTCAACAGCGTGGCACAGTAGCTCCGGCCGCCAACGGGATCAGTTCCGCAAGGCAGTTCCCACTTCGGCCACGACCTTGCCCGACAGCTTGCGGTTGCTGCGGGCCGTGGCGTTCTTGGACGCCTTGGCGGCGACGTGGTCGACCGTCACCACCACCGTGTCGACCAGATTGCCCTTCCCGTCACGGAAGTTGATCTGCACCGCGTAGGACTTCGTCGAGCCGGTGCTGTTCGTCACGGTGACCTTCGCGGTGGCGTGGCCGTCGGTACCGGTGGCCGGGGAGCCCACCTTCACATCGCCCTTGGCGTTCACGCCGTTCTTGAAACCCTTCAGCTTCTCGCCCGCGGCCGCTGTCGCCGAGGCCACCACCTCGGCAGCCCTGGATGCCGCCGACGCCGCGGCGGACGCCGCGCTGGAGGCGTTGCCGCCGCCGCCGGAGCAGGCCGCAGCCATCGACAGCACGACCGCCGTCAGCAGTACGGCCGCAGGCCCCCGCACCACATTCCTCGTCATCGTGCCTCCCGGCACTCGCCCGTCGCACCCTTTCCCCGCCCCAGTCAAAGGGCCGACGGACGATGTCGCATGCCCGTGGGCACCGGACGGGTGGTGGGCCGGGCGGCCGAAGCGGGGTCGCGGCGCGTGGCGGGACGGACCAGCCTGGAGACATGAGCGACCAGGAGCCGCCCCCCGCCCCCGGGACGGCACGGGCCCGGCGGCGGTGGCCCCGGCTGCTGCTGCTGCTCGCCGTGCTCGTACCGGTCGTCGGTGGTGCCGTGGCCGTCGAGTGGGCCGCCGGGGTACTGACGCGGGAGGGGACGAGACCTCTCCGCATCACCTACGAGGTCACCGGGACCGCCGAGGACGTCACCGTCACCTACCCCACCTGGCAGGAGGGCGGTCTTTCCACGGCGCGGCTGACCCTGCGCTCCCTGCCGTGGACCGGAGAAGTGCGGACCAGGGGTTTCATGCGGGGCGGCTCCCTCGCCGTCACCTTCGGAAGATCGGGCGGCGAGGTCACCTGCGCCGTGACGGTGGACGACGGGACCATCCGGACGGCCTCGGCCTCCGGTGCCTTCGCCACCGCCACCTGCGACGGCTTCTGAGCCGGAGGCACGGATGCGCGGAGGTGCCGATGTGCCGATACGCGCATACGCACGTACGCGGCCGGGTTCCCGGGCTCGGTGAGGAGCCCGGGAACCCGGCCGCGCGGGATGCGTCGGGGTCAGCGCCCGTAGCGGATCAGGGCGCGGACCATGCGGCAGGTCGTGTCGGACGGCGGGTGGACGCCGATGCGCTCGGCGGTCGCGCGTATCTTGGCGTTGGTCGCGGTCGACGGGTAGTAGACGCCCGTGTCGAGCAGGGCTATCGCCAGGCGCATGGCCTTCAGGCGGCGGTTGTGGGAGATGTACCACTCGCGGGGCCGGCCCGCGGGGAGCGGCTTCTTCTGCAGGGGCGTGTGGAACGGCTTGGTCGTGACTGCGGCAACGGCCATGAACAACCTCCTGGCACGGTCGTGGAACCCTCACGAACTCCCTCCATTTTACGGCCCACCACTGACAATCGCCGCTGGCCAGCAGGGCTTTCATGGACTCCCTCACGCATCTTCGGCCCCACGGGGAGCGGGGCCTTCCGGGTCTTCGGCGCGCTGGAGGACGAGGCCGCTCCCGTACCTTTGACCCCATGGAGATCTGGATCAATCCCGCCTGTTCGAAGTGCCGCAGCGCGGTGCAGCTGCTCGACGCGGAGGGTGCCGATTACACCGTCCGCCGCTATCTGGAGGACGTTCCGTCACCGGACGAGATCCGGGCCGTGCTCGACCGGCTGGGGCTGGAGCCGTGGGACATCGCACGGACCCAGGAGGCGGACGCGAAGGAGCTGGGGATCAAGGAGTGGCCGCGCGAGGCCGACTCCCGCGAACGGTGGATCTCGGCCCTCGCCGAGCACCCGAAGCTGATCCAGCGGCCGATCATCACCGCGGACGACGGGACCGCCGTCGTGGCGCGCACGGACGAGGCGGTACGGGACGCCATGGGGCGCTGAGGAACCGGCACACCGCCCCGGCATACGCCCGTGGGGTACGCCGGTCCGCCCGGCGTACCCCACGGACGTATCGCAATCGGGGCCGGGCCCGCCCGTGGCGGGCCCCGCGCTACCGGGCCGCCAGGAAGTCGGCCGCCCTGCGGTTCAGTTCGGCCACCGTCGGCCCGTGCAGCGGCAGGGTGTGGTGGGTCGCGCCGGGGATCGTCACCGTCTCCGCGTGCGGCAGCAGCCGGGCCGCCGCGGCGGCGACCCGGGCCGGGTCGTGGACCCTGCCGTTCCCGGCCAGCAGGATCAGGGTCGGCACGTCCAGGCCGCGCAGGGCCTCCGCGGCGGGGCGGGGGCCGGTGACGGGGCGGGCGGAGGAGAAGTCCGCCGCGGCGCAGCGCAGCCGCAGCCAGGCCGAATCCAGCACGGCGCCGCCCGTCTCCCACTCCAGGAAGGCGCGCGTGCGCCTCGCGTCGGGGCGGAGCAGCATCGGCAGCGCGCGCAGCAGATAGCCGGGGCGGTATCCGGCGAAGCACTGGGTGGGGTCGAGGAGGATCAGCTTCCGGACGCGGTGGGGTGCGTGCAGGGCGTGGTGGAGGGCGATCCAGGCACCGTACGAGTGCCCGCACAGCGCGACGCGGTCGGCGCCCAGGCCGTCCAGCACGGCGTCGAGCCATGTCGTCAGGTCCCGCACCGTACGGACCGGGCGCTCCCCCGCGACGCTGCGGCCCGGGTCGCCGACGAGGTCGACGGCGTGCACGCGGTGGGTTTGGCCCAGGTGGGCGGCCTGGGCGTGCCAGACGGTGGAGGTGTCGCCGCCGCCGGCCAGCAGGACCAGGGACGGGGCGTCCTCGGGGCCGTGGCTGTTGACCCGGGTGGCGCCGTACGGGGTGGGGAGCTCCGCGTGCGTCGTTCCGGCGGGCCAGTCGGTCCTCAGGACCTCGTCGTAGGCCGCGAGGAAGGACGTGGTGACGGTCATGGATGTGCCTCCCGGGTCGGATGCCACCCGATATTATCTCGCTCAGCGAGATAATTGGAGTGGGTGACCGGGAGAGGGGACGGGGCGGTGAGCGACGAGGGGCCCGAACTGGAGCTCGTCCATCTGCTGCGCAGGGTGACCGTCGAATTCGGGCTGCGCCAGGCCGAGTTCGCGAGCCTGCACGGAATGCACAGCACCGACGTACGGGCGCTGATCTGTCTGCTGGACGCGGAGCGGGCCGGTACGGCGGCCACCGCCGGGTGGCTCGGCTCGCAGCTCGGGCTCAACTCCGCGGGCACCACCTCGCTCATCGACCGCCTGGAGCGACTGGGGCACATCACCCGCGTCCGCGACGCGCGCGACCGGCGCCGGGTGCTGCTGAGCGTGACGCCGCGCGCGAAGGAACTGGGCCGGGCGTTCTTCGGGCCCCTGATCGAGGACACCACGGCGGTGCTGCGCGACCTCGACGAGAACGGGACGGCCGCCGTCCGGCGCTTCCTGGACGCCGCGCACCGGGCGGTCACCACGACTCCCCCACCGCCCGGCGCGGCGGGGTGACGCCCGGCCCAACCCGGACCGGCCCAGTACAGCCCTGCCCGGTCCGGTGCGGCCCGGCCCCGGTTTTCGGTCCCGTCCCGATCTCCGGCCCCGGGCCCTCCGTCCGCCTGCCCGCCTACTCCCCCACCTGCTTCTCCGCCTCGGCCAGCAGTTCCGTCATGCGCAGGCCGAACCGTACGTCGCACGGGTCCGGCTCCCCCGTGCGCACCGAGTCGATCAGCGCGTCCACCGCGGCCCGCAAGGAGCCGACCGCGTCGCCCCAGCGCGGCAGCGTGACGATTCCGTGCTCGCCCCGGAGCTCGATGCCGGTGCCCACCGCGCTCGTCGGGGCCCCCAGCGCGAGCGTCACCGTGCTGGACGCGCCGGAGGCGTGACGGAGGATCAGATGGACGACATCGGACGGTCCGCGCGCAGCGGTCAGCCGGGTCACGTCCCCCAGCACCGGGATCAGGACGGACAGGACGTGCGGGCCGACGTCCCACAGGCCGCCCTTCTCGCGGCGCCAGGGCGAGGCGGCGTACTCGCTGGTCGAGCCCGGTGCGAACAGGGCTCCGATCCATTCGGCGCGGGCGGTGAACCAGCCGCCCAGGGCTGCCTGTTCACCGATCCAGGCGGAGGTGTCGGCCGCGAACCTCAAGGTGCAGAAGACGACGGACGCGACCCCCGTCTGTTCGGCGGCACGGGCGACCTCGCGGGCTCCCGCGACGGTGGTCGCGACCGGCTTGTCCAGCAGCAGATGGCGTCCGGTGGCCGCGGCGCGGGCGGCGAGCGGGGCCTGGACGTCCGGCGGCACGGCGAACGCGATGGCGTCACTGGCGGCGAAGAGCTCGTCGATGCCGGCTTCGCCGGTGTACGCCGTGGTGCCGTGCGCGGCGGCCAGCACCTCCGCGGCCTCGGCGCGGCGGCCCCACACACCGCTGAGCGCGACGCCGGGGTGGGCGGCGAGGGCCGGGGCCTGGGTGTTCCGGGCCCAGGGCCCCGTACCGACGAGGCCGATGCGCAGGGGGGTCGGGGGAAGTGTCGTCATGGGGCAAGTCTGCCGGGTCGACCGGGCCCGCCCCGTATTGAGCCGCCGACCGGCCCCGACCCGACCGACCGGCTCGGCGTCCGGCGCCGTTCTTATCCATTTGGCGGAGGGTGAGGTTCATGGCTACGTTTACGGGGCCGGCCGCGGGACTCCGGCGCGACTTCCGGGACTTGCCTCTGAAGCAGTGATTTCGCTGTTCGCGCCCCCATTCCCCGGCCGGCATCCCACCACCCCCGTACCGGGCGGTGCGTGACATCACGGGGGAACCATGTCCACCAGCAACGGACCCGACGCCGGCCTCGTCGCCGCCGAGGACGTGCTGCTCTTCGTCAACGCGGCGATCACCGCCACCGGCCAGCGCGAGTTCCGCTCGACCGCGTACCAGCAGCAGCTCTCGCTGGACTTCCTGCACGAGTACGTACGGGTCAACTACCGCCGGGTGTACGCCTGCGCGCTCGCCCTCGACATCAACGACCACAACGCGGCGCGCATCGTCCAGGGGCTGCTGGAGCACGCCGGGGACGCGACGCCCGAGGAGAAGCGGACCGAGGGCCGGCTGATCGCCGCCCGGCTCGCGAAGCTGCCGCCGCAGCGCGTGTACCGGCTGTTCCGGGCGCTGCGCGCGGCCGGGGTGAACAACCGGCGCACCCGCGCGATCATGCGCGACTGGCTGGCCGCACGGCCCGACCGGGCGCACGACGCGGTGAAGTACCGCTCCGGTCTGAAGACCGCGGCCCGGCACATCCACCTCCGGTTCGACGGGGCCGGGGAGCCGGACGGGGGCGGTGCGCCGGGCAAGGCCGATGCGTCGGACGGGGCCGCCGAGGTAGGTGACTTCCTGTTCCGGCCGGGGCAGCGCACGCACTACCGGCACCAGTTGCTCGACGCCTGGCGGCGCGCCCACTACGAGCAGCGGGCCGTCGAGGAGCTGCCGTTCACCGTCGCCGAGGGCTTCGCCGCCCGGCACGGGATGAAGCGCGAGGCGTTCCTGGAGCGGGCGGCGCCGCGGATGACCCGGCTGGAGCGGCTGCGGACCCGGCAGCAGCGCACCGCCGCGAACGGCCGGCTGCCCGCGGACGTGGACCTGACCGTGATGCCGCTGACCCGGCTCGCCCTGTACGCCCTGTCGTTCGGCCTCGACGAGCGCCGACTCCACCGCGCGGAGCTGACCCGTGCGCTGCGCGCGGCGGCCCGGCGTGCGGCGGGTCCGCACGCCGGGAGCTGGGGCCGGGTCGCCGCCGTGCTGGACGACAGCTACTCCTCGTCCGGTTCGGGCGAGAAGCGGCGCCGTCCGCTCGCCGTGGCGCTGGCCTGCCACCACCTGCTGGAGGTGCTGGCCGGGCCTGGCGCGTACACCCCGCTGTGGACCTCGGGCCGCACCGATCCGCTGCTGGTCGGGCCCTGGGGGGCGACCCCGCTCGGCACCCGGGTGCTGGACGCCCTGGAGCTCGGCCCCGAGCGGCTGGTCATCGTCTCGGACGGCTGGGACAACGCCCCGCCCGGACTGGCCGGCGAGGTGCTCAGGGTGTGGCGGACCCGGCTCGACCCGGACCGGCGCACCGAGGTGGTGCATGTGAACCCCGTGTACGACGCGGACGGTTTCGACGTGCGGCGCCTCGCGCCGAGCGTGCCGACGGCGGGCATCCGGGACGCGGAGGACCTGCCGACCCTGGTGGAGATCGCGCAGTTCGCCGAGGGGCGCACGGGAGCTGCGGCCCTGTATGCCTATCTGGACCGGCAGGTCGCTCGCTTCGTGGCCGAGGGCAGGACGGGAGCCGCATCGTGAACAGGCTCGAACTGACCGGGCTCACCGCCCGCCCCGCCCAGGTGTGGGGCGGCATCCGGCTGGTGCCGCTGGTGCGCGAGCAGCCGGTCGAGGGGCTCCGGCTGCACGAGGAGATCTACCTGGACTCCGTGCCCGGCGTCGTGGACCTCGGGCCGCGCGACCACTACGCCTCGGTCATTCCGCACGGCTTCGTCGCCGACTGGGCCGGCGAGGGCGAGCAGAGCGCCGCGTACGGGACGCAGCTCGGCGCCCCGGCGGGCTCCCCGGCCGGGGACCGGCCGCCGCGGACCGTGCGGCTCCAGCGCCACCGTCACCACCGCATGGCCAAGCGGCAGCCCGGCGACCGGCTGCGTTTCCTGCCGCTGCACCTCGCGTTGGAGGGGTATCTCGCCCTGCACTTCGGCGGGCCCTCGACCGCCTGGGAGGAGTGGTCGCGGCAGGCGCTGCGCGACGGTCTCTCGCCGCGCGCCGAGGACGCGTACATGGGGTGGGCGGTGCAGGGGCTCGACGACGCGCTGCGGGCCTTCGAGATCCATCCCGGCCAGTGCGGCGTGATGGTGTACGCGGCCGACGCGCTCGCCGCCGCGTTCGTGGTGCCGCACCCGGACGACTACCGGCTGCTGCACCCCTCGCTGCTCCAGGACCTGTACGGCGAGCTGATCCACCAGTACGCGATGTACGGCGGGCCGGTGCCGGAGTTCACGGCGCGGATATCCGACGGCGCTTGGCTGCGGACGCTCGCCGAGCTGCGGTCGGCGGCGCGGCGCCAGGAGCTGGAGTGGACTCGGGCGCACGACACCCTGTTCGCGCGTGAGCTGCTGGACAGCTCGTACTCCTTCGACCGGGTGTACCAGATGGGTTCGTTCACGCTGTGGCGGTTCCTGCCGCCGTTCCGGACGGGCGGGGAGGGGCAGCACGTCGGCGAGACGATCACCGACCACAAGGGGCGGGTCGCGTACCTGAAGACGTTCCGGCTGTCCGAGGCCCAGATCCGGCGGGGGCATCTGCTGCACCGGCTCGCCGACGCGGACTGGCGGCTCTCGCGGGCTGCCGCGGCACTGGGCACCAGCGAGCAGGAAGTGCGGCGCCGCATCCGCGCGGCCGGCTTCGAGTCGCTGCTCAAGGTCCGCCCGTAGCCCATGGCCCCCTCCCGCCCATGCGCGGCAGCCCGTGCGTGACGCCCCGTGTACGGCGGCCCGTATACGGCGGCCCGGCGCGTCGCGCGGAAAACTTCCGTAACACGGGGTTCACATTCGGGCAACGGACGGGAAATCGCGTCTTGCGAAGCTGCGCTGGACAGACCGGCCCGCAGGACCGCAGCACCCGGACCGGACCGCAGGACCGCAGCACCCGCAAAGGATGGCTTCCGTGACGTTCAAGGCCGAGTACATCTGGATGGACGGCACCGAGCCGACCGCCAAGCTCCGCTCCAAGACGAAGATCATGAGCGGGAGCTCCTCGCAGGACGTGGACCGGCTGCCGCTCTGGGGCTTCGACGGTTCGAGCACCAACCAGGCCGCGGGCAGCGCCTCCGACCTGGTGCTGAAGCCGGTCTTCGTCTGCCCGGACCCGATCCGCGGCGGCGACGACATCCTCGTGCTGTGCGAGGTCTTCGACATCGACATGACGCCGCACGCCTCCAACACCCGTGCCGCGCTGCGCCCGGTGGCCGAGCAGTTCGCCGGTCAGGAGCCGATCTTCGGCATCGAGCAGGAGTACACCTTCTTCGACGGCCACCGGCCGCTCGGTTTCCCCGAGGGCGGCTTCCCGGCCGCGCAGGGCGGCTACTACTGCGGGGTCGGCGCCGACGAGATCTTCGGCCGCGAGATCGTCGAGAAGCACCTCGCCAACTGTCTGGCGGCGGGCCTCGGCATCTCCGGCATCAACGCCGAGGTCATGCCCGGCCAGTGGGAGTTCCAGGTCGGTCCGCTGTCCCCGCTGGAGGTCTCCGACCAGCTGTGGGTCGCCCGTTGGCTGCTGTACCGCACCGCCGAGGAGTTCGACGTCTCCGCGACCCTCGACCCGAAGCCGGTCAAGGGCGACTGGAACGGCGCGGGCGCGCACACCAACTTCTCCACCAGGGCGATGCGCGAGGGCTACGACGCGATCATCACCGCGTGCGAGTCGCTGGGCGAGGGCTCGAAGCCGATGGACCACGTCAAGAACTACGGCGCGGGCATCGACGACCGGCTGACCGGCCTGCACGAGACCGCCCCGTGGAACGAGTACAGCTACGGCGTCTCCGACCGCGGCGCCTCGGTCCGCATCCCGTGGCAGGTCGAGCGGGACCGCAAGGGGTACATCGAGGACCGCCGTCCGAACGCCAACGTCGACCCGTACGTCGTCACGCGGCTGATCGTCGACACCTGCTGCTCCGCGCTGGAGAAGGCCGACCAGGTCTGATCCCGCCGCGCCGTCGTGGCGAAGGGGCGTCCGTCCGGCCGGGTGGGCGCCCCTTCGCCATGCCGCCCGCGTCCCTCGCCACGACGCCCGCGCCCTTCGCCATGCCGCCCGTGCCCCGGTCCGTCCGTGTCCGGTCCGCTGTCAGTGGTGCGTGCCAGAGTGGTCCCATGCTCGACATCAAGGTGGAGACCCAGAACTCCCGTACGTACACCCGTGTTTCGGAACAGGCGCTGAGCGCCCTGGTGCACCGCATCGGGGCGGAGGACGACCAGTTCCTGGTGGTCCAGCGCATACCCGACCTCCCCGGGACCTTCGTGCAGGTCCTCCACGGGAAGGGGGCCGGCTACCGGCTGGAGCACCGCTCCGGCGGCCCCGCCACGCACTACTGGACGACGGTCGACTCACCGGAGCGGGTCGCCGAGCTGATGACCCGCTGGGCGCGCCAGGAGCCGGAGTGGGACGCGGGCACGGAGTGGGAGAGCGCCGGGCTGCCGGAGCCGGAGCCCGTGCCGGAGGTCCCGGCGGAGATCCGGGAGCAGCTGGAGGAACGCATACGGGTGCTGCTCCGCTGCGGGTACGGGACGATCGACGGTCTCTCCCGGGCGGCCGAGGACTACCTCGTGAAGGACGGCGTCCGTCCGGTGACCCTCGCGCAGGCGCGGCAGCTGGTGGAGCGGCTGTGGCTGGAGCGGGTCGAGGAGCAGCGGCAGTGGCCGGAGGTGACGGACGCGGACCGGCTGGAGCGGGCGTTCGCCCGACTGGAGGGGGACGGGATCACGGCGAGGGAGAATTTCACCTGCTGCCGCTCGTGCGGTCTGGCCGAGATCCGGGACGCCGGACGTGAGGACGCGCGCGGTTTCGTCTTCTTCCACATGCAGGGGGCGGAGAGCGTCGCGTCGGGGTACGGCCTCTCGCTGTACTACGGCGGGTTCGACCGGTCGGAGGAGACGACCGCCGCCGTGGGCCGCGAGGTCGTGCGGGCGCTCGACGAGGCGGGGCTGACCGTGGAGTGGGACGGTTCGCCGGACACGGCGATCAATGTGGTCGGGCTGGACTGGCGCAAGCGGCTGGTGGGTTGAGACGGTCCCGGGGCGAGGCACCGATCCGGCACCGGCCGTGGAGCAGGCCCGTGGGCCGGGTCCGGGCACCGGCCGGGGCGGTTCGGGTACCGGCGCGGGGGAGGCCGGTACCGGTCCGTCGGTTGCGGCGGGCCGGCGTGAGGAAGTCGGCACGGCGGGGCGTATCGACGGGTGAGAGGGGCCTGCTGCGCCGACCGGTCGTCTGGTTCAATGGGGCCATGGTCGGCATCCAGTACACCTCGACAGGTCGCAGCGACCTCGAACCGTTCTGGCCTTCCCGTCAGCACCACGACTTCGACCGGGTGTGTTGCCGCGCGTTGAACGCGCAGGCCCTCTAAAGCCGCTCACCCCGGCCTTCGGTCCGCGCGCAAGCAAGTCCGTCCACCGACGACCTCCTTCGCGCGAAAGAGCTGATCCTCATGGCGAACACCCGTACCTTCTCCGCCGCTGCCGCCACCGCGGCGCCCGCGGCATCCGCTGCGGCCACCCCTTCCGCCCGTCCCTTCCCGTCCCGGCGCCACCGGCTGCGCGCCGTCGACCCCGGTGAGGCCGTCCGGCCCGCCGACCTGTCCGGTCTTCTGCCACCGGGTGCCACCTGGCTGCCCGCACCCCAGCACACCGTTCCGGCGCTGCCGGGCCGGCCGCCGATGGTCGGCTACCTGGTGCTCGTGCCCGCCGATCAGCGGCCCGCCCCCGGGAGCCCGCTCGCCGGGGCCGCCCAGTACGTGGTGCCCACCCCGGTGGAGGACCCGGCCGCGGGTCCGGTGCGCATCGACCCCGTGCGGCGCACCGCCGTGGTGGACGGGAACACGCTCGACCTCACCTACCTGGAGTTCGAGCTGCTCGCCCATCTGGTCGCACACCCCCACCGGGTGCACACCCGCGACCAGTTGGTGACCACGGTCTGGGGCTACGGGCACGTGGGCGACGGGCGCACCGTGGACGTCCACGTCGCCCGGCTGCGGCGCAAGCTGGGCGCCGAACACCGCCGTTCGATCCAGACGGTGCGGCGCGTCGGCTACAAGTACGTCCCCTGACGGCGCCGAGGACGCGGGCAGCGGCCCCGGTCCGGCACCCGCCGGGCCGGGGTCGCTCCGTGTGCCCGGCCCCGGCCGGGCGGGGGTGGTGCTGGGTACACCCCGACCGGGTGCCGGACCGGCTGACACCCGGACCGCCCGCCGGGTGAGACTGTCTGCGCGACGGGGTCCGGCACGAGGGCCCCACGAGGGGGGCGGACCATCATGAGTACGGCAAAGGGACGGGTGTCCGGTGCGCTGCTGGCCGCCTGGCGGGGGCTGGTGCTGTCGTTCGCGAGCCTGGCCGGCTCGGTCACCCTCTTCGTGTGGACCGTGCTCTCCGTCGTCTGCATCCCGCTGGGCATCGGCCTGTTGACCACCCCGCACGCGCTGGAGCTGGTCCGCAAGCACGCCAACCGGCGGCGGTTGCTCGCGATCACCTGGTCCGACGTCCGCATCCCGGTCCCGTACCGCCCCTTCCCCAAGGATCTGCGCACCGGGTTCACCGGGCAGGTGGAGCGGACCACGCTGATGCTGAAGGACCCGGCGACCTGGCGCGACATCCGGTGGCTGCTGGTCGACATGACGGCCGGTTACGTGGTGCTGATCCTGGCGGCCGGACTGTTCGTCTATCCGCTGGAGGGCTTCGTCCTGGCGGGGGGCCTGTGGCGGGTCTTCACCGACGACCGGTACTGGTACGCGTTCGTGCCGGTCGACAGCCAGGCGACGGGGCTGGCCGCCGCCGCGCTCGGGGCGGTGCTGCTCGTGCTCGGTCTGCTGCTCTCCGAGCGGCTGCTGCGGCTGCACTTCGTGATCACCCGGGCGATGCTGGCCCCCGTCCGGGAACAGGAACTGGCCCGGCGCATCGACCGGTTGACCGAGACCCGGCACGAGGCGGTGGACACCGCCGCCTCCGAGCTGCGCCGCATCGAGCGCGACCTGCACGACGGCGCCCAGGCCCGGCTGGTCGCCATGGGCATGAACCTGGGCACCGTGGAGGCGCTCATCGAGAAGGACCCGGCACAGGCGAAGAAGCTCCTGGCCGCGGCCCGCGAGTCCTCCGCCGAGGCCCTCACGGAGCTGCGCGATCTGGTGCGGGGCATCCACCCGCCGGTCCTCGCCGAGCGCGGACTCGGGGACGCGGTACGGGCGTTGGCGCTGCGGCTGCCCTTCGCGTCCGAGGTCGAGGTGGAACTGGCCGGCCGGGCGGACGCCGCGGTCGAGTCGGCGGCCTACTTCGCGGTGAGCGAGACGCTGACGAATGCCGCCAAGCACTCGGGGGCGGATCGGGTCCGGGTGGACATCCGGCACGCGGACTCCGTGCTGCGGATGTCCGTCACCGACAACGGCAGGGGCGGGGCGACGGTCGGGGCGGGTTCGGGGCTGAGCGGAATCGAACGCCGACTCGGTACATTCGACGGCGTCATGGCCGTCAGCAGCCCCGCGGGCGGTCCCACCGTGGTGACCATGGAGATCCCTTGCGAGTTGTCCTAGCCGAAGATCTCTTCCTGCTGCGCGACGGCCTGGTCCGGATGCTGGAGGCGTACGGCTTCGAGATCGCGGCCGCGGTCGAGTCCGGCCCCGAACTGACCAGGGCGCTCGCCGAGTTGGAGCCGGACGTCGCGGTGGTCGACGTCCGGCTCCCGCCGTCCCACACGGACGAGGGCCTGCAGTGCGCACTGGCGGCGCGACGGGCCAGGCCGGGGCTGCCGGTGCTCGTGCTGTCGCAGCACGTGGAGCAGCTGTACGCACGCGAGCTGCTGGCGGACGGCGACGGGGGCATCGGCTATCTGCTCAAGGACCGGGTCTTCGACGCCGACCAGTTCGTCGACGCGGTGCGCAGGGTCGCGGCCGGCGGCACCGCGATGGACCCGCAGGTGATCTCGCAGCTGCTCTCGCGACGGTCGCAGGACAAGCCGCTGGGCGGGCTCACCCCGCGCGAGCTGGAGGTCATGGAGCTGATGGCCCAGGGCCGTTCGAACATGGCGATCGCCGCGCAGCTGGTGATCACGGAGCGGGCGGTGGCCAAGCACACCTCGAACATCTTCGGGAAGCTCGCCCTGCCGCCGTCCGACGACGACAACCGCCGGGTCCTCGCGGTGCTCGCCTACCTGGACCGGGGCTGAACCGGACCGAACCGTACGTCCACGGGGCGGGTGTCCGGACTCCGGCTCGCCGCCTTCGCCCGACGGCCGGAGTCCGGCCGCCGCGTCCCCGCCCCCGCGCCGTGAGGGCCGAACGGCTGGATCGGGACAAACCGCCGCCCACCCCATTGCCCGCCCCCTCACCCGTCATTAACGTGCGCACCGCACACGCCTGTTGTCGCATGCACCACCATGAACAACACCGAGGAGTGCGGATCGTGACGGACCCTTCCCTGCCCTTCAGCTCCTCCCGTCCCTTCGGCTCCTCCCGGCTCACGAGACGTGCGCTGCTGGGAGCCGCCGGGGCGGCCGGAGCCGCTGCCGCGGTCGGCGCCTTCCCCGCGCCCGCCGCGGCCGCACCGTCCGCTCCCGCCCGGGACCTCGCCCCCGCGCACGATGCGCTCCGTCGTCTGTTGCCGGACCACGCGGACCAGTTCCGCCTGCGCCCCCTCCCCCGGGGCGAGGACGCGCAGGCCCCCGACCGCTTCCGGGTCACCGGCTCCACCGGGCGGATCGAGATCGCCGCGACCACGCCGGCCGCCGCCCTGACGGGGGCGCACTGGTACCTCAAGTACACCTGCGACGCCGTCGTCTCGTGGGCCGGCAGCCGTACCGTGGTGCCCCGCCGACTGCCCGCTCCCCGTACCCCCGTCGAGCGTTCCGCGACCGTCGCCCACCGGTTCGCCCTCAACGACACCCACGACGGCTACACCGCCCCGTATGCCGACTGGCCGCGCTGGGAGCGGATGCTCGACGTCCTGGCCCTGCACGGCTGCAACGAGGTTCTGGTCACCGCCGGCCAGGAGGCCGTCTACCACCGGCTGCTCCAGGACTTCGGCTACAGCGACGCCGAGGCCCGCGGCTGGCTGCCCGCTCCCTCCCACCAGCCGTGGTGGCTGCTCCAGAACATGAGCGGATACGGCGGCCCGCTCGGCACCGAGCTGATCGACCGGCGTGCCGCCCTGGGGCGGAGCATCGCCGACCGGATGCGGGAACTGGGCATGGCGCCGGTGTTCCCCGGTTACTTCGGCACGGTCCCGGACGGCTTCGTGGACCGCAATCCGGGGGCCCGGGTCGTCCCGCAGGGCACCTGGAACGGGCTGCGCCGCCCCGACTGGCTCGACCCGCGCACCCCCGTCTTCGCCGAGGTGGCCGCCGCCTTCTACCGACACCAGGAGGAGCTGTTCGGCCCGGCGGACCATTTCAAGATGGATCTGCTGCACGAGGGCGGCAGCTCCGGTGACGTCCCGGTGCCGGACGCCGCCCGTGCCGTCGAATCCGCTCTGCACGCCGCGCACCCCGGCGCGACCTGGGTGATCCTCGGCTGGCAGGCCAATCCCCGGCCCGTGCTGCTGGAGGCGATCGACACCGACCGGATCCTGATCGTCGACGGTCTCTCCGATCTGGACACCGTCACCGACCGGGAGAAGGACTGGGGCGGAGCACCGTACGCCTTCGGCACCATCCCGAACTTCGGCGGCCGTACGACGATCGGGGCCAACACCGACCGCTGGACGGAGAAGTTCACGGCCTGGCGCGACAAGCCGGGCAGCGCCCTGGTCGGCACGGCGTACATGCCGGAGGCGGCCGAACGCGATCCGGCGGCCTTCGAGCTGTTCAGCGAGCTGGCCTGGCGGACCGGGAGGACGGACCGGGAGGCGTGGTTCCGGGCGTACCCGAAGTTCCGCTACGGGGGCCGCGACAGTGCGGCGGAAGCGGCCTTCGCCGCACTGGCCGACACGGCGTACCGGCTGACGAGCACCGACGGCCGTCCCGTCGACTCCCTCTTCTCCCGCAGGCCGAACATCACCTCCTCGGTGAACCTCGCCTTCGACCCGGCCGGTTTCGACCGGGCGTTCGCGGCGCTCCTCGACGTGCGCCCGGCCCTGCGCGACTCGGACACCTACCGCTACGACCTCACCGATCTGGCCCGGCAGGCGCTCGCCAACCGTTCCCGGATCCTGCTGCCGCAGCTGCGGGCCGCCCGGACCGACAAGGACGTCGCCCGGTTCCGTACCCTCGCCGCGCTCTGGCTGAAGCTGATGCGGCTGACCGACGCGGTGTCGGGCTGTCACCGGGCCTTTCTGCTGGGGCCGTGGCTGGAGGACGCCAAACGGCTGGCGACGAGCCCGGTGGAGGCGGTCCGGCTGGAGTGGACGGCGCGCACCCTGATCACCACCTGGGCGGACCGGGCGGCCGCCGACGAGCTCAGCAACTACGCCAACCGCGACTGGCACGGGCTGCTGGGCGAGGTCCATCTCCCGCAGTGGCAGGCGTACTTGGACGAGCTGACCGACGCGCTCGCGGAGGGCCGGGCCGCGAAGCCGTTCGACTGGTACCCGGGCGAGGAGGAGTGGACCCGCCGCACCGACGTCCATCCGGTACGGGCGACGGGCGATGCCCACCGCACGGCGCGGCGGGTCTTCGAGACCCTGTCCACCGCCCCGTACCAGGGCACGGTCACGGTCTCGGCCGATCCGGTGGCGTTCACCCCGGGCAGCACCGGCACGGTGACGGCCGCCTTCCGCAACCTGAACGGCCTGCGGCCCACCGGCCGGATCGACTTCGCGCTCACCGGCCTCGACGCCACCGCGGCGGACGGCACCTCCCTCGACGGGGTCGCGGCCGGCGGGTCCGGTTCGGTGGACTGGCGGGTCACCGCCCCGCCCGAGCCGCTGACCGCTCCGCTGCGGCCGATGCCGTACGAGCTGAGCACCTCGTACGGGCCGCGCGGCGAGGGCCGGGTGACCGATCTGCGGCGCGGCGCGGTGTACCTGGCGGCGCCGCTGGAACCGGGCTGGCGCACGTACACGGCGAACGCGGCGGTCTTTGGACAGCTGGACGGGCGGTTCGCGATCAACGGGGCGGGCCAGGACCTGTGGAAGGGCACCAGCCAGTTCGGCACGGCGTACCGGGAGGGGGTCTGGTCCGACGGGGCGGAGGTGACCGTGCGGGTCGACGCGCAGGAGAACACCGGGGGCTGGGCGCGTTCGGGGATCGTGGTGCGCAACGGCCTCGCGACGCCGGGCTCCGCCGGGTTCCTGAATCTGGCGGTGACGCCGTCCAACGGAGTGGTGCTCTCGTACGACACGAACGGCGACGGCACCCTGGACGCCTACCGACAGATCACCGGGATCAAGGCTCCGGTGCTGCTCCGGCTGGCCCGGTCCGGGATCGGGTGCACGGGTTCCTGTTCCACCGACGGCGGGACGACCTGGCGGACAGTGGCCACGGTCGCCGTACCGGGGACGGCGGCGGCGCAGGACGTGGGGATCTTCATGAGCGCGACGAACGGCGGGAGCGGGCTGCGCGGCACGGTCGAGTTCAGCGGGTGGCAGTTGCGGTGAGGCGCCCCGTTGCGCCCGCGAGCGGGCCGGGGGACCATCGCACGATTCGTCCGTTCCGTTGAACGCGCGTGCTGTCCGGGCGCACCCCGACGGCACGGCGCGTCGGCTACGGATACGCCCTCCTGAGGCCTGTTACCGTACGCAGCCGACCGAGCCAGTACCGCTCGGTCGGACTCCTGCCCTCAGCTGCGCATATCGGGCCACCGCGTGGTGGCCGCAGCCGACTCGGCCGCCGCTCGACACCCCTCGGTGAGGTCGCATGCCTCCAGGTTCTCCTGGATTTTTCTGCCGTTCTTCACACCGGCCGGTTTCGTCGGCCGATATCGGTTCGGGTCCGGGGAAACACCGCCGTCCGCGGGAAAACCCCTGGCCATGGCTGGAGCGCGAGCAGCCGTCCTCGGAGAGCCTTCGCTGGTTGCCGCCAGCTGAGCCCGGTCACGCCGACGTCACGCCGCGGTGACGCCCGGCACCCGACGATGGCTGGTGCAGGCAAGCGCAAACCCGCTTTCACACGCAAGGAATCCACCATGATGAGAAGCATTCGGCAAGGAATTCCCCGCCTGATCGGCGTGTCGAGCTTGGTCGCGGCGCTCGCTGGCGGGATTGGTGCGACAACCGCCACAGCAGCGCCCCAGGCACCATCCCCGTCCCAGATCCTCTGCACTCAGTCCCTCCCCCCGACCTGCATCGACACCGCCACCGGCAACGTGCTCCAACAGGGCGCGCAGACCGGCGGCACCGGCAACGTCCTCCAGCAGGGCGCGCAGACCGGTCCCGGCAGCGGCAATGTCCTCCAGCAGGGTGCTCAGACCGGTCCCGGCAGCGGCAACGTGCTCCAGCAGGGTGCCCAGACCGGCGGTCGTGGCAACGTCCTCCAGCAAGGCGCTCAGACCGGTCCCGGCCGTGGCAACGTCCTCCAACAGGGCGCGCAAACCGGTCCCGGCCGTGGCAACGTCCTCCAACAGGGCGCGCAAACCGGCGGCCGTGGCAATGTGCTCCAGCAGGGTGCCCAGACCGGCGGTCGTGGCAACGTTCTCCAGCAGGGCGCTCAGACCGGTCCCGGCCGTGGCAACGTCC
>NZ_JBSFFY010000001.1:203117-517637 GCF_053596315.1 Streptomyces sp. NPDC001732 | reverse complement strand
GTCCTCCAACAGGGCGCGCAAACCGGACCCGGCCGTGGCAACGTCCTCCAACAGGGCGCGCAAACCGGACCCGGCCGTGGCAACGTCCTCCAACAGGGCGCGCAAACCGGACCCGGCCGTGGCAACGTCCTCCAACAGGGTGCCCAGACCGGACCCGGCCGTGGCAATGTGCTCCAACAGGGTGCCCAGACCGGACCCGGCAGCGGCAACGTCCTCCAGCAAGGCGCCCAGACCGGACCCGGCAGCGGCAACGTCCTCCAACAGGGCGCGCAGACCGGCGGCACCGGCAACGTCCTCCAGCAAGGCGCCCAGACCGGACCCGGCAGCGGCAACGTCCTCCAGCAAGGCGCGCAAACCGGACCCGGCAGCGGCAACGTCCTCCAGCAAGGCGCCCAGACCGGACCCGAAACCGGCAACGTCCTCCAGCAAGGCGCCCAGACCGGACCCGAAACCGGCAACGTCCTCCAACAGGGCGCCCAGACCGGACCCGAAACCGGCAACGTCCTCCAACAAGGCGCCCAGACGTGACCTCTGTCGCGTGCTGACCGCGCCAAGCCTGCCGACCGAACTCGGTAGCGCGAACCCGCCACTGGACAGTGGCGGGTTCACCAGCTCCGGGAATTCGCTCACGGCGTGACCGGTGCACGACCCGACACGACGATGACGAGGTCACGGTGATGACGAGGTCCGTAACGGGAACTTGCGGCTACGGGAATCCACGGCTATGGGGATCCGCTACTTACCGGGGCGCGACTGCTGCAGTTCGGACACCAGCCGACGCAGCCGCGGTGTGGGGCGGAGTCCCAGCTCGTCGCGGAGGTGCTGCTCGTAGCGTTCGAAGTCGCACAGCGCCTCGGACCTGTTGTCCTCCGCCAGGTGGGCGCGGATCAGTGAAGCCTGGCTGCTCTCCCGCAGTGGATCCGCTTGCACGGCCGCATGGGCGGCCGTCACGGCCCAGGCGAATTCCTTCAAAGCGATGAAAGTTCCCGTCAGTGCCTCAAGCGCATGGAGTCGAAGCTGCCGCCACTGCTCCGCCTCCGGCAACACCCACTCGTCGTACCAGCCGGGCAGCAGATCGGCGGACAGCTGGTCGACGGCCGCCGCGTCGAGGGCGAGTTCCTCGGCCGGGACATGGGGATCGAGTATGCGCTGGGCCAACGACCGAGCCCGGAACAGGTCGACCGTGACCTCCCGCGCGAGACGCAACTCGGCGGGGCAGATGTTCAGTGCCTGCTTCCCGAGGCCCTGGAGGCGTGACAACGCCGATCGCAGGTTCGTGTTCGCACCTTGCTCGGGCGCCTCGGGCCAGAGGCTCCCGGCAACCAGAGCCCGAGGGACGGCAGCGCGGTACTGTAGCACGATAAATGCCAACAGTCGCTTCGAGCCGACCGGGACGGTCACCGGTTCGTCACCGACCACGATGTCGAAACCGCCGAGAAGAGAGATGCTCACGGACGGCCCGACGCTGGTGGGCGGCGGAGAGAAAGCGAGATCATATGAGCTCATGGCTTTGTGATCGCGTAGGGGTCGCTCTGCCCGGCGCCCGTCGATCGGCCGCGCCGTCACTGCTGGGGTCGGCGATCTGTACACCTCCCGCATAGCAATGCTGCTCTACCTCCCAGAAGATGTCGAATTGCCCCGATCCGGGCCGAGGACCGGTGCCCTTCGGCCGGACTTTCGCGGTATGGCGCACCGGTCGAACCGGCGGACGGCGGCCACGGTGTCGGGGACGGCGACGGCGCAGGATGCGGGGTCTTCGTGAGCGCGACGGGCGGCCGGAGCGGACCGCGCGGCACGGCCGGATTCAGCGGGTGTCAACTGCGGTGAGGCGGCGGTCCGTTGCGTCTCCCGCGAGCGGGCCGGGGTGACCGTCGCACGATTCGCTCGTTCTGTTGAACGTGCGTCCACTGCCAGAAGTACCTTCCGCAGCCGCCCCGGCCGACGGGGAACAGGCCGGGGCCGTGCTCGTCGAGCACTATCCGCGGCTGGTCCGGCTCTGCTATCTCGTGCTGCCGCCGTCGCCCGGCAGCCACCACCGGGTGCTGGAGGCGCACGCCCTGGCCCAGCGGTGCCTGCTGTCGGGGCACCGCACGGGGGGCGGGGCCGCGGGCGGCGTCCCGTCGCCGCGCAGGCCCGGCGGCGCGGCGACGGTGGACCCGGCCTACGCGGACGCCCGTGGACGAGTGCTGCGCGCGGCCCTGGAAGCGGGCCGGCCGCGGCGCCGGGCCGGCCGCGTCCGGCGGCCGTCGCTCCTGCCGGTCGTGTGGGGGCTGCGACTGTTCCCGCACTCGGGCGGGGCCGAAGGGCTCGCCCTGGAGGGCGCCCTGTCCTCGCTCTCCGGTCCCGGCCGCGCCGCCCTCGCCCTGCGCGCCCTGGAGCGGCTGGCCGACGCGGAGGTGCGGCGGGTGCTCGCCGGTGCCGGGGTGGCCGACCCGCACGCGGCGCTCGCGGAGGCGGACGGCGTCCCCGCGCCGGGCGCGCTCCTCGACTCCCCGCAGTTCGACCCCTGTTCGCTCCAGGCCCGGCCGCCGGACCTGCTGCACCGTCGGCGGCGCGCGCGGGCGGTCCTGACGGCCGTCGCGGCGCTGCTGGTGTGCGGGGCACTGCTGGGACCGGCGGACGGGGGCTGGGAACGCGCCGTCACGGCCGGTCCGGAGCACTCCCCCGACGACGCCGGGCAGTTGCTGGACCCCGCCGGGCTGCGGCGCGTGTCCGCGATGTTCTGGCAGCGCTCGTCCCGTACCGACTTCAGCTCCTGGCCCACCCGCGGCGACCGCACCGGGGACACCGCCCTGCTGCGCCGCGCGCTCGCCGCGTGGGCCCGGCCCGGCGACGGGGTGCGCGTCTCGGCGACCCCGGGCACCCCCGTCGGGCCTCCGGCGGGTGCGCCGCAACTGCTGTACGCGGGCGGGACGGACCGGGCCGCGGTGGTGCTCCTCCACGACGGACTGCGCGTCGTGCGGTACGCGGAGCCCCGTCGCGGCGGCCCGGACGGGGAGGTCGTGCTCGACTTCGCCCGGGTCGACGGGGCGGACGCCGCCGCGGCCGGTGCCGTGGTCGTGGAGCGCGCGGGCGACCGCGTCCGCTACCTCACCGCGCCCTGGGCGGCCGGAATCCGGATACGGGACCTGCTGACGCCGGACGAGGCGCCGCGCTCGCTGCCCCGTTCCCCCGACGGCACGGTCACCGCGCCGGCCGCGCCGGCGACCACCCGCGACTGCCGCGCCTGGAGCGCGATCGAGATCCGGGACGGCCCCGCGACCCGGCTGATGACGGACCTCGGCGAACTGGTCCCCGCCCGGCTGACCTCGGGTCCGCCGACCGCGCCGCACGACGTCTCCGGGCGGGCCGAGCGGGACGCCTGGGTGCGGACCGCCTGTCTGCTGCCCGAGCTGCGCTCGCACGGGGTGCGGTCGGTGAACTCCTGGCAGTACGCCGAGCAGACGCTGCCCGAGGGCGACGGCTCCGCGCGCTGGCTCTGCACCAGGGCGGAGACCTGGCGGGGCACCGGCAGCCGGATCCTCGCCCAGTTCCACGCCCCGTCGGCGCCGTCCGTCGCGACGGGCGGCCCGCCGGGAGCGGTCGCGGCCAGGGCCGAGGACTCCCCGGCCTGCGGGCCGCGCGACCCCCGGGTGCTGGCCGGGGTGCTGTGGAAGTCGCAGGCCGGCCACTGGTACGTACTGGCCGCGGGCAGCGGGCAGTTCACCTCGCTGGCCACCTCGGGCGGGGTGACGGGGCGGTCCCGGGGCCGACTGCTCGCCGTGCCCGCCGGGGCCGGTGACCGGGCGCGACTGAACGGCACGCTGGCCGACGGCAGCCGGGTGGGAGCCCTGCGATGACGCCCCGACCGGGCGGAATCCCGGGAACCGGTCGACCGGAACCCCGGGAACCGGCCGGGGCGGGGTCAGGAAATCGCCGCCCACCCCTGTTCTCCCGGCTTACCCCTCAGTACATTGACGCCATGTCTAACACGCAGCCGACGCCGGTCGTTTCGGAGCGGACGCCGCTCAAGGCCCGCAAGGTCTCCTTCGCCTGGGAGAAGACACCGCTGCACTGGGTGCCGGGCGACCCCTTCACCACGCACACCATCAACGTGCTCCACCTCCTGCTCCCCGCCGGGGAACGCTGGTTCATCCACGTGTACCGGCAGGTGCTGCCGTACATCCACGACGAGCGGTTGCGCCAGGACGTCATCGGGTTCATCGGCCAGGAGGCCGTGCACTCCCAGGCGCACGACGACGTCCTGCCCCGGCTGAAGGAGCTCGGGCTCGACCCGACGCCGTACACCGCGCAGGTCGACTGGTTCTTCGAGAAGCTGCTCGGCGACCGGACGCTGCCGCCGGGGAAGGCCCGCAAGTGGTGGCTGCTGGAGCGGGTGGCGCTGATCGCGGCGATCGAGCACTACACCGCCTTCCTCGGCGACTGGGTGCTGAACGCCGACGAGTTGGACCGGCGCGGCGCCGACCCGATGATGCTGGACCTGCTGCGCTGGCACGGCGCGGAGGAGGTCGAGCACCGCTCGGTCGCGTTCGAGGTGTTCATGCACGTCGACGGCAGCTACCGGCGGCGGGCCCGCACCTGGGCTGCGGCGTTCAGCGCACTGGTCTTCCTCTGGCAGCGCGGCATCCGCTTCTTCATGGAGAACGATCCGTCCCTGCTGAACGGCAAGGGGTCGTTCAAGGAGTTCTATCTGAGCGGCCGGCGCGGCACCCTGCCCGCCACCGGTGACCTGCTGCGTTCCGTGCCCCGCTATCTGAGCCGCGACTACCACCCCTCGCAGGAGGGCAGCACGGCCCAGGCCATCGCCTACCTCGCCCAGTCGCCCGCGGCCACGGCCGCCGAGGCCCGTACGACGGGAACCCGCTGACCATGCCGCTCCCCCTGCCCCGCCTGCGCACCGTCGTCCTGGTCACCGGTGCCGCGCTGCTGGCGAAGCGGGCCCTGCACCGCCGCATCCAGGACTCCCCGCTGTGGCCCCTGCCGGCCCTGGAGGAACCGGTCTCGGGCCGCTCCGAACGGCGTTCCGCGGCCACCCGCCGGGTGCTGGTCACCGAGCGGACCACGCCCGCCGAGGGAGTCGTCCGACTGCGCCTGGAGGGCTCCTCGTTGCCCGCCTGGCAGCCCGGCGCGCACCTCGACCTCGTGCTGCCCTCCGGCCTGGTCCGCCAGTACTCCCTGTGCGGGGACCCGGCCGAGCCCGACACGTACACCGTCGCGACGCGGCTGGTCGAGGACGGCCGGGGCGGCTCCCGCGAGGTCCACGCGCAGCTGCACGAGGGCGTGGAGGTGGAGATCCACGCCCCCCGCAACCGGTTCCCCCTCGTCGAGGCCCCCGCGTACCTCTTCGTCGTGGGCGGCATCGGCATCACCCCGGTGCTGCCGATGCTGCGCGCCGTGGCCGCCTCGGGCGCCGACTGGCGGCTGCTGTACGGGGGCCGGTCGCGCGCCTCGATGCCGTTCCTGGACGAGATCGAGAAGCTGGGCGCGGAGGGCGGCCGGGTGACGGTCGTGCCCGAGGACGAGGCGGGCCGCCCGGACACCGCCGCGGCCCTGGCGGCCACCGCGGAGGGCACCGCCGTCTACTGCTGCGGACCCGAGCCCCTGATGGACGCGGTCGCCGCCGCCCTCCCGCCCGGCCGCACCCTGCACCTGGAGCGCTTCACGGCGGCGACCGCGTCGTCGGCCGGGTCCGGCCCCTTCGAGGTCGAACTGCGCCGCTCCGGCCGCACCGTGCGAGTGGCGGCGGACCAGTCGGTGCTGACGGCGGTGCGCGAGGAGGTGCCGTACGTCTCGTACTCCTGCGAACAGGGCTTCTGCGGAACGTGCCAACAGCGCGTCCTGGAGGGCGAGATCGACCACCGCGACGAGCTCCTGACCGACTCGGAACGGGACGACACGATGCTGATCTGCGTGTCGCGGTGCCGGGGCGAGCGGCTCGTGCTGGATCTGTAGGGGCGGCCGTGGCGGTGGCCCGCCGCCCCTCCCCCACCGTCCCACTCGGTACCCTGTCCACCATGACGACCGGGGTGCGGCGCAGGATGGGCGTCGAGGAGCGCAGGCAGCAGCTGATCGGTGTCGCGCTGGAGTTGTTCAGTCACCGCGCCCCCGACGAGGTGTCGATCGACGAGATCGCGGCCGCCGCGGGCATCTCGCGGCCGCTGGTCTACCACTACTTCCCGGGGAAGCAGAGCCTGTACGAGGCGGCGCTGCGGCGGGCGGCCGACGAGTTGGCGGCGCGGTTCGTGGAGCCGCGCGAAGGCCCGCTCGGGGAGCGGCTGTTGCGGGTGATGGGACGGTTCTTCGACTTCGTCGACGAGCACGGTCCGGGGTTCTCGGCGCTGATGCGGGGCGGCCCCGCGGTGGGTTCCTCGACGGCGAACGCGATGATCCACGGGGTGCGGCAGGCCGCGTGCGAGCAGATCCTGGCCCACCTCGGGGTCGAGGATCCCCCGGCGCGGCTGGAGTTGGTCGTGCGGTCGTGGGTGTCGCTGGCCGAGTCGACGGCGCTGATCTGGCTGGACGGACGGCGGATTCCGCGCGAGGAGCTGGAGGTCCAGCTGGTGCACGACTTCGCGGCGCTGGCCGCGGTGAGTGCCGCGTACAACACGGAGATGGCGGGCATCGTGCTGCGGGTGCTCGGGCAGGAGCCGGCGGACGGGCCGTTCGGGGATCTGCTGGAGCGGCTCTCCGCCCTGGCCCCCGCCGTGCCGGCCGTTCCCGCGCAGCGCCGTCCGTGAGCGGCGGTACGGGCCGGTGCCCCCGGTGGTACGGGGTCCGGCCCGCCGGGCGGGGCGCGCGGGCGGTCCTCAGCTGAGCAGTTCGGCCTGGAGCGCGGCCGCCAGCCCCACTTCCGCGTTGTCCGACCGGCCCCGTTCGAAGGCGCGCTGGTAGGCGGCGTCGCCGACGGCAGCGCGGGCCTGGCGTTCGCACGCCTCGCGCACCGGGGCCAGCTCCGGGGTGCCGCGCTGCGGGTGGCCGACCATGTGCCAGTAGACCTGTCCCGTGCCGTAGACCCGGGCGGCGCGGGCACCCGCGCCCTGGGCGGCGATCGCCGCGGCCAGGATGTCCAGCCCGAGTGCGATGCCGAAGCGGTCGCGGAGGCGGTGCTTGCCCGCGAGCATGGAGCGGGCGTGGGCGGCGGACGTCTCGGCCTCGCCCCGCAGCAGGGCGATCAGGGCGAGCTGGTAGTCGACGTAGCTGCGGGTCCAGCACTCGTCCTGGGCCACGCAGACCGCGCGCAGGTTGGTGGCCGCCTCGGCCGCCTCGTCCAGCCGGCCGAGGCTGGTCAGGGCGAAGACCGTGATGAGGTGGCAGCGCAGCCGGTAGGCGGCTTCGAGCCGGGTGGCGAAGCCGGTGACGCGCAGCACCCGGTCGATCTGGCGCAGGCCCGCCCCGGGCCGGCCGGTCATCAGGTCGGTGAGGGCGCACAGGTAGGCGGCGGCGAGGATGCCCTCGTCGGTGCCGTCGCGGGCGGCCTCCCTGGTGCACTCCCGGCCCAGGCGGCGGGCGGTCGGGTAGTCGCCCTGGAGCATGACGGTCATGCCCAGCACCCACAGGACGCGGGTGCGGTGGGGACCCTCGGACGGTCCGGTGTCCAGGGCGCGCTGCGCGTACTCGCGGGTCTGCGGCAGATGGCCGCAGCAGCACCAGAAGAAGCCGATCCGGCCCGCCATCTCCTGGGCGGCCGGGGCGTCGTGGGCCAGCAGGTGGTCCAGGGCGGCGCACAGGTCGGCGTGCGCGTCGGCGATGCGGTGGTACCAGGTGATCTGGTCGTCGCCGGTCCAGCCCGCGTGGGCCTCGCGGGCCAGGCCCAGGAAGCAGGCGGCGTGCCGGTCGGCGGCGGCCCGTTCCTCGCCGAGTTCGGCGAGCCACATCCGGCCGTACTCGCGGATGGTGTCGAGCATCCGGTGGCGGGGGCCGTCCCGCCCGACGACGGACTTGGCGACCAGCCCGGCCAGCGCCTCGCCCACCCCGTCCGGGGTGAGCGGTCCCTCGGCGCAGACCTCGCGGGCCGCGGCCTCGTCGAAGTCGCCGCGCAGCACGGTCAGCCGGGCCCAGAGCAGCCGTTCCAGCGGGGTGCACAGCTCGTGGCTCCAGCCGATGGTGGTGCGCAGGGTGCGGTGGCGCGGCGCCCGGAGGGACGGGTCGGACGGTACGTCGAAGCGGGTGCCGATCCGGGCGGCGATCTGTTCGACGGTGCCCTTGCCGAGGGCGCCCGCCGCGAGTTCGATGGCGAGCGGGATGCCTTCGAGGCGGCGGCAGATCTCGGTGGCCGCGGCGGCGTTGCCCGGGGTGTCGAGGACGAGGTGGGGGGCCGTGGTGGCCGCCCGGTCGCGGAACAGGGCCAGTGCGTCGCCCTCGACGGGCAGCGGCTGCACCTCGACGATCCGCTCGCCCTTCAGGCCCAGCGGCTGTCGGCTGGTGGCCAGCACGGTGAGGCCGGGCGAGGTGGTGAGGATCTCTCCGAGCAGGTGCGCGCACGCGGGGCGCAGGTGCTCGCACGAGTCGAGGACCAGCAGCATCTCCTTGTCGACCAGCCATTCGCACAGCGCGTCGATGGGCATGCGCAGGGTGTGGTCGGAGAGCCCGACCGCGTCGGAGACGGTCGCGATGAGCAGTCCGTCGTCGTGGAGCGGTGCCAGGTCGGCCCACCACGCGCCGTCGCGGTGTCCGGCCGCCGCCTGTCGGGCCGCGCGGACCGCGAGCCTGGTCTTGCCGACACCGCCGCTGCCGGTGAGCGTGGTCAGCCGGTGCGTGGCGAGGGTGTGTTCGAGCCGGGCAAGTTCCGCTTTCCGTCCGACAAAGCTCGTCGTCTCCTCGGGGATGTTGCTCGCCATGGTCACCGTCGCTGAAACAGGTGGACCGGCCGGTTCCGGCCCCTGCTTCCGGAGCGGCACGCGCGTGCGGGGACGCCTGTGCCGTACCGGAGAGGGGCCGGGACCGGCCGGGAGGTGGGAGGGCGCGCCGGGGATGCGGTGCTGCGGCATTCCCCGACGGCTGCTGCCTCCCAACCTAGCCCCGTCGGGGCTCAACTCAGGACGAACACCGCCACAGTGCGTCCCGGTACGGTGAAAGTTCCTGAATTCCCCTCATACATGGACTTCTTGACGGTAGAATCTGCGCCTTTGGCTTGGACGGGGTGCAGTGCGTAGGACTTCCCCGCCAGTTCGGCGACCTTCTGCGTCGCGGTGCCGGGGGCCGCGTTGAGGACGACCACCAGCTTCCCGAGCCGCATGGTGATCACGCCGGGGGTCTCGTCCTTCCCGGAGAGCGGGAAGGACAGGGCGGACTGCACCTGCCCGGTGGTGGCGAGGGAGAAGTCCCGCTCGGTGGAGCGGATGGTGAGCAGGTCCCGGTACGCGGCGGACGCGCCGTCGATCTGCGCGCAGCCGGGCCGGAGCGCCGCGTCGGCCAGCAGCGGCTTCCCGTAGGACCACTTGGACCGGTTGTCGGCGGCCGGGGGCAGTCCGCGGCCGAAGCCGTTGCCGTCGCGGCAGTCCCAGTGCAGGGCGTTGAACCAGTCGCCGCTGTCGTAGGAGTTGCGGTCCAGGGACTTGGAGCGCAGCAGGTCGCTGCCCGCCTGGGAGAGCGCGGGGCCCTGGGAGAGGGCGGTCGTCGCCATCGCCAGGACCTGCATGCGGGCCCGGTCGGCCGCCGATGTGCCCGCCGGGAGCTTGAAGGCGAGCGCGTCGTACAGCGACTCGTTGTCGTGGGCGTCGGCGTAGGCGAGGGCGTCGCCGGGGGCCGCGGCGTATCCGGCGGGTGCGCCGTTGTAGTCGACCCCGGAGCCCTTGACCGTGCGGCCGGAGGAGTCGGTGAAGGTGTAGTCGGCGAGGTTGCCGGTGAGCCCGACCTTGATCAGGTCCTGGTAGTGCAGCAGCCGGGCCTTCTGCTCGGCCTTCGTGCCGTTGGCGGGAGAGGTGTTGGGGTCGGTGTACAGGCCGCTGGCGAAGCCCTGCACGCCGGGGTCCTCGTCGAACGGGCCGCCGCCGCGCACGGCGTCGCGGGCCCGGTCGGAGAAGGTGGCGATGCCGGTGCCGGCCATGTTCTTCTGGGTGGCCTGGACGAAGCGGGCGTCGTCGGCGATCTCGCCGAAGTTCCAGCCCTCCCCGTACAGGACGATCTTCTTCCCGTCGACGCCGTCCTTCGCCACGGTCAGTGCGTCGAGCGCCTTGCGCACGGCGAGGATGTTGGCCCTGGGGTGGTGACCCATCAGGTCGAAGCGGAAGCCGTCGACCTTGTACTCCTTGGCCCAGGTGACGACCGAGTCCACGACGAGCTTGCCCATCATGGTGTTCTCGGGCGCGGTGTTGGCGCAGCAGGTGGAGGTGGCGACGGTGCCGTCCTCCAGGAGCCGCTGGTAGTAGCCGGGCACGATCCGGTCGAGCACGGACTTGTCGTTCTGGCCGGCGGCGACGGTGTGGTTGTAGACGACGTCCATGACGGTCCGCAGCCCCGCGCCGTTGAGGCCCTGCACCATCTGCCGGAACTCGACGGTGCGGCGGGTGCCCTCGGGGTCGGAGGCGTAGGAGCCCTCCGGGACGGTGTAGTGCAGCGGGTCGTAGCCCCAGTTGAACCCGTCCTTGGCGGCGGCCTTCGCCACGCACGCCTGCTGCTCCTCGGAGTCGGGGGCGGGGACCGACAGGTCGCAGGCGGGCTTCTGCTGTGCGGACTTCTTCTCGGGGACGGTGCCGATGTCGAAGGCGGGCAGCAGGTGGACGTAGTTCGTTCCGGCGTCGGCGAGCTTCTTGAGGTGCTTCATCCCGTCGGAGCCGGTGTCGGTGAAGGCGAGGTATTCGCCGGGGTGCTTCGAGGTGCGGTCCGCGATCGAGAAGTCGCGGATGTGCAGCTCCTGGATCCGGGCGTCGCGCAGCGGGGCGGCGGCGGGCTTCCTCAGCCCGGACCAGCCCTTCGGGGCGAGCTCCGGGGCGTCGAGGTCGACGACGAGGCTGCGCGCGGAGTCGGTGGTCAGTGCGGTGGAGTAGGGGTCGGTGACCTTGTTGGTGACGAACTTCTGGACGGTGGGCGCCCAGACGTCCACCAGGTAGCGGTAGGGCTTGCCGGTCCACCCCTTCGTGCCGGTGGCGGACCAGACGCCGGTGCGGTCGTCGCGGCGCATCGGCAGGGTGCGGCCGTCGAGTTCGAGGGCGACGGTGCGGGCAGTGGGGGCCCACACGGACAGGGTGGGGCGGCCCTTGGCGTCGAAGACCGGGCCGAGCGCGGCGTCGGCCGCGTTCTTCCCGTACAGGTCGTCGAGGACTCCGGCGCTCTGCACCCCGGTGGCGGCGAGCAGGGCGCCGTTGGCGGCGCGCTGGGTGGCGATCAGCTGACCGCGCAGCGCCTCGCGGACGCGGTCCCGGTCCCGGGCGTCGACGGTGAACGCCGGGTAGTCCTTGAGGTGCGGGTACTTCGCCTTCTGCGCGTCGGTGAGCGCGGACGGGGTGAGCCGCAGCCACTGCCCCTCGTCGGTCAGTGCCCCGTCGGCGACGGAAATGGAGCCGTTCTCGGTGTAGACGAGCTGCTGGCTGGTGGCGCCGGTGGCCTTGACCTTCCACACGACGGTGTCGGCGTCGATCCACTGTGCCTCGGCCCTGGTGAGGTCCGGGGTGGGCACGCCGCCTGCCTGGGGCAGCAGGTAGCCGGGGGTTCCGCCGAGCAGCCAGACCTCGTGGCCGTAGGTGGCGAGGTCGAGCGACTGGTCGCTGGGGAGGTCCTTCTCGTCGCCCTTGTGCAGGATGTAGCTGAGCGAGGTGGCGCCCTCGGCGAGCGGTACCTCGAAGGTGGCGCCGGAGGCGTCCTTCTTCACCGGCTGGAGCGGCTTGGCCCAGTCGGTGGGGTTCTCGGCGCCGGTCCAGGTGTGCAGTCCCCAGCCGTCGTAGTCGCCGTCGGCCCGGTAGTAGTGCAGGACGGCCCTGGTGGTGTCCTGCGGCGGGCGGGCGCCGTCGGGGGCCTCGTCGGCCTGGCCGTCCTTGCCCTGCTCGATCCAGACCTCTCCGGTCCTGGCGAGGTCGACGGTGCGCTGCGGCCCGTCGGCGGTGCCGTCCTTCTCGACGGTGTACGGGAGGGTGGAGGCGCCCTCGTCGAGCTCGACCCAGGCGAACGCACCGTAGGCGTCGCGTCCGGTGAAGCCGGCCACGGTGTCGCCGGAGCGGAGCTTCCAGCCGTCGTAGTCGCCGTCGGCGCGCTTGTAGTGGACGACGGCGTAGTCGCGTTCGACGGCCACGGGCTTCGGCTCGGGGGGTGCCTGTCCGGCGGTCGTCGAGGCGAGGGCGCTCGCGGTGCGTCCGGTGCGGTCGACGACGACGGCCTTGTAGCGCAGCGGCGTACCGGCCTTCACCTTGTCGTCGAGGTGCTGGGTGACCTTGTACGGGGCGTGGTCGGCGGAGCCGAGCGTGACCCACTTGCCGTTGCCGGTCTGCGCGGCGAACACGACGCGGTTGAGCTGTCCGCCGTCCACGTCGGCGGAGATCTCGACGGTGCCGGTGGCTCCGGCGGCCGGGGCCTTCAGGGTGATCGAGGGCCTGGTGGCCGGGTCGTCCATCGCCTTCCCGGCCCGCAGCACGACGCTGGAAAGGGCGGGCACGGTGACGGTGATCTTCTTGTCGGCGTCGCTGCGTATGGTGCCCGAACCGCCGTACAGGGTGCGGAAGTCCGTGTTCGCGGAGGCGGTGGGCAGTTCGACGGTGCGCGGGACGGTGCCGTTGTTGGTGGCGACGAGGTACTCGTGCGGCTTCTCGGGGGCCGTGCGGGAGAAGGCGTACACGGGGCCTTCGGCGTACCGCTCGGTCTGGACGCCGTCGCGCAGGGCCGGGTTCTTCCGGGTGAGTTCGGAGAGCGCGGCAATGTTCCGGTACAGGGGGTGCTTCGTGTCGTACGCGTCGGAGGCGTGGGTGCGGTCGGTGCCCAGCTCGTCGTCGTCGAGGTAGTCGGCGGTCTTCGAGGCGAACATCGTCTGCCGGGCGTCCTTGTCGCCGCCCGCGCCGGTGAAGCCCTGTTCGTCGCCGTAGTAGACGACGGGGTTGCCGCGGCCGAGGAACATCAGTTCGTTGGCGAGGCGGGCCCGGTCGAGGAGTTCGGCGTCGTCGGCCTTCGGGTTGTCCTGCTTGAGGAACGTCCCGATGCGGCCCATGTCGTGGTTGCCGAGGAAGGTCACCTGCTCGTAGGCGTTGGCCTTGTCGGTGGTGTAGCGGTAGTCGTCGCCGAACACCGTGGAGAGCTTCGTGGCCGGGGCGCCCTGCGAGGCGTACTGGCGGGCCGCCTCCTGGAACGGGAAGTCGAGCGTGGCGTCGAGCCGGCCCCGGGTGACGTAGGGCGAGGTGACGGCGGTGTCGGCGGAGTAGACCTCGCCGAACATGAAGAAGTCCTCGCGCCCGCGCTCGGCCGCGTAGGTGTCGAGGGCAGTGGCCCACTGGGTCCAGAAGTCCAGGTCGACGTGTTTGACGGTGTCGATGCGGAAGCCGTCGATGTCGAAGTCGCGGACCCACTTCTCGTAGATCTTCGCCATGCCGGAGACGACCTCGGGACGTTCGGTCCACAGGTCGTCGAGGCCGGAGAAGTCGCCGTAGGTGGTGGACTCGCCGGCGTAGGTGGAGTCGCCCCGGTTGTGGTACATCGTCGGGTCGTTGAGCCAGGCGGGGACCTTCTGCCCGGTGTTCTTCGGGGTGTACGGGAACGAGTCCGCGTCCGCCTTCGCCATGCCCTTGGCGTCGTCGAAGGGGCGGCCGTCGCGGTCCAGGTACGGGTAGGCGCCCTTGGGCCGGTAGCCGTAGGCCTTCTCGGCGTAGTCGACGGTGTCGGCGGTGTGGTTGGTGATGACGTCGAAGAAGACCTTCATGCCCTTGGCGTGGGCCCTGTCGATCAGCTTCGACAGGTCGGCGTTGGTGCCGAAGTGCGGGTCGACCTGGGTGAAGTCGGTGATCCAGTAGCCGTGGTAGCCGGCCGATGCGTCCTTGCCGGTGCCCTGGACGGGGCGGTTCTTGAAGATCGGGGCGAGCCAGATGGCGGTGGTGCCCAGGCCCTTGATGTAGTCGAGCCGGTCGGTCAGGCCCTTGAGGTCGCCGCCCTGGTAGAAGCCCTTGTCCGTGGGGTCGTAGCCGGTCTCCAGACGCGAACCGGTGAGTCCGCCGCGGTTGTTGGAGGCGTCGCCGTCGGCGAACCGGTCGGGCAGGACGAAGTAGAACTGCTCGCGCGTCAGGTCGTGGCGGGCCGGTTCGGCGGCGAGCTTCGTGTCCGAGTGCGGGGACGGGGGTCTGGGCGCGGCGGACGCGGAGGCCGCCGGCACGACGGGCAGCAGCGCCGCGCACAGCGCGGCGACGGCTCCCCGCCTCAGGATGGTTCGGGACACGGGCGGGTTCTCCTCGGGCTTTCAGGGACGGGTGGTTCAGCGGGGTGGGCCGGGGCCGCGTCGGGCGCGGCCCCGGCCCACCCCGTTCGGTGAGGTCAGCTGCGCCAGACGTCGGCGGTCAGGGCGACGGTGCCGGAGGAGGGCACGGTGGCGGTGCGGTTGGCGCCGCTCTCCCAGGTGACGTTGCCGCCCGCGTCCTTGCGGACGTACTTGTACTCGAACGCCGTTCCGGCGGGCAGCGCGACGTCGAGCTTCCAGACGGGGTACGCGGCCGGGTCGAGCTTCGGCGCGGAGGCGGGGTTCCAGTTGCCGAGGGCGGCCTGGTTGCCGGTGACGTGGATGTTCTGGCCGGGCTGGGTGGTGGCGCTGACGCCGAAGGACGCGCCGGACTGTCCGGTCCCGCCGCTGCCGGTGCAGGTGCGTGCGCCGATGTGCAGGGCGACGGCGGTGTTCGCGCCGAGCGTCGCGGTGAACTGCCCGGAGCCGTTCACCCTGACGCCCCTGCCGGACTGGACGTCGCAGTAGTCGCCGGCGGGCAGCGAGGTCTGGAAGGTGCGGGTCAGCGCGGAGCTCTCGTGGTTGATCGCGACGTACGCCCTGGCGCCGCGGCCGAAGGCGATCTGGTCGCCGCCGTTGTCCCACCAGTCGGTGACGGCCTGGCCGCGCGCGGTGTTGCGGAAGCCGACCATGGAGGAGATCTCGCGCCAGGCGTGCTGGCACTTCCAACCGTCGCTGTAACAGGCGTTCACGGTGCCGCCGTTGGGCGGGCCCGCGTCCTTGTCGGACCACTCGTAGCCGGAGTGGACGTCGGGCGAGCCGTACGGCCAGGCCAGCATGAAGACACTGGCGAGGGTGTAGTTGGCGCCGTCCTTGTAGTTCAGGGTGTCGCCGCCGCGCTCGGTGTCGTGGTTGTCGACGAAGACGGCGGCCTTCGAGGAGGGCATGAAGCCCCAGCCCTCGCCGTAGTTCTTCAGGTGGGCGAGGTTCTCGTTGTTGAAGACCTGCTTGAGGCCGCGGGCGTACCGGAACTCCTGGACGTCCCCGGTGCCGGTGTACTCGTCGGGCTGGACGGCCTCGCCCGCGCCGTATATCGCCTCCTGCTTCCAGTAGACGCCCGGGTCGGCCATCCGCGACTTGATGTTCGCCAGGTCGGCGGCGGGCATGTGCTTGGCGGCGTCGATGCGGAAGCCGTCCACGCCGAGGGAGCGCAGGTCGTCGAGGTAGGCGGCGATCCTGCCGCGGACGTAGTCCTCGCCGGTGTCCAGGTCGGCCAGGCCCACGAGTTCGCAGTTCTGGACGTTGGCGCGGTCCTGGTAGTTGCTGATCTGCGCCGTGCAGTCGTTCATGTCGGCCGCGGAGTACACGCCGGGGTAGTCGTACTTGGTGTACGAGGAGCCGCCGGTGCCGGTGCCCGAGCCCGCCGACATGTGGTTGATGACGGAGTCGGCGACGACCTTGACGCCCGCACCGTGGCAGGCCTTGACCATGGCCGCGAAGGAGGCGCGGTCACCGAGCCGCCCGGCGATCCTGTAGCCGACCGGCTGGTACGAGGTCCACCACTGGCTGCCCTGGATGTGCTCCTGGGGCGGCGAGACCTGGACGTAGCCGTAGCCGGCGGGGCCGAGGGTGTCGGTGCACGCCCTGGCGACGGAGTCGAACTTCCACTCGAAGAGAACGGCGGTGACGTCCTTGTCACCGGGGGCGGAGGCCTGGGCGTTCGTGGTGGGGATCACGAGAGCGGCGGCGCCTGCGGTCAGGGCGAGCGCTGCGGACAGTGCTCTGCGTGCCATGTTTCCTCCTGCTGTGGGGGGAAAAGCGGGTGACGGTGCAGCCTCATGTGACAACGCGCCCTGCCGTCAAGGCTCCTGAATATTCTTGCTGCAAGAATGCAAAACCTGCTGGACGCAGACCGTACGAGCCCGCCCGTCCCCGGTCAACCCTTTGGACACCGTCCAGTCACATCCAGGAAATACGGCAGTTTTCTTCCTGCAAGGACTTACGCAAGACATTGCAGCGCTGTTACATTTCCCCCAGCTCCGGTCCGGTCGGCCGGGGGCTCCGGCGATCCCGTGGGCCCCACGCGCCCGGCCGGCCGGGCCGGTCAGGGCCAAGAGAGGCACCCGGAGTCGCACTCCCCGCCGGCCCATCCAGGGCCGACTCCTGGTGCCTCTTCTCGGCCCCGCCCCGAGGCCCCCCGACGCCCGCCCCGCGCCCTCTCCCGGGGCCCGTCCCGCCACCTGTCCCGAAGGCCGCCCCGGGGCCCCGCCCGCAAAGCGCCCGGCGCGGCCCTCTCAGGTCTCCCGGACCGCCGCGGTGGACCCGCGCACCACCAGCTCCGGCTGGAACACGTACTCCGTGCGCTGCACCGGACTGCCGCCTATCTCCTCCAGCAGGGCCCCCACCGCCGCCGCGGCCATCGCCTGCACGGGCTGACGCACCGTCGTCAGCGGCGGATCGGTGAACGCAATCAGCTGCGAGTCGTCGAACCCCACCACCGACACGTCGCGCGGCACGTCCAGCCCGCGTTCCCGGGCCGCGCGCACCACGCCCAACGCCATCAGATCGCTGCCGCAGACGATGCCCGTGCACCCCCGGTCGAGCAGCGCCCCGGCCGCGACCTGACCGCCCTCGACGCTGAACAACGTGGAGCAGACCAGGAGTTCGGCCTCCGCGCGGTCCATGCCCAGCAGCTTCACGGCGGCCTCGACGAAGCCCTCGCGCTTGCGGCGGGAGGGCACGTAGCGCTGCGGCCCGATCGCCAGCCCGACCCTGCTGTGGCCGAGGTCGGCGAGGTGCCCGACGGCCATCCGCACGGCGGCGGAGTCGTCGGGCGAGACGAACGGCGCGCTGATCCGCTCGTTGTAGCCGTTGATCAGGACGAACGGCACACCGCGCTCGGTGAGCGCGGCGTACCTGGACGGGTCGGCCGACATGTCGGCGTGCAGCCCGGAGAGGAAGACGATCCCGCCGACGCCGCGCTCGACGAGCTGCTCGACGAGTTCGTCCTCGGTGGCCCCGCCGGGCAGCTGGGTGCAGAGCACCGGCGTGTAGCCGTGCCCCGCCAGCACCTGCTCGACGGACTGCGCGAACGCCGGGAAGATCGGGTTGATGAGTTCGGGCGTCACCAGCCCGATCAGCCCGGCGCTGCGCTGCCGCAGCCGTACGGGCCGTTCGTAGCCCAGGACGTCCAGGGCCGCGAGCACCCGCTGCCGGGTGGCCTCCGAGACGCCCGGCTTCCCGTTGAGCACCCGGCTGACGGTCGCCTCGCTGACCGCTGCCTGGCCGGCGATGTCCGAGAGCCTCGGCGCACCGGTCCGGGGCAGGGGAACCGTCACACCGTCCACCACACCGTGGTGTCCGCGGGCAGCTCGATCTCGGCGCCGTCGGTGACGACCGGGCCGCTGGACAGCAGGACGGTGCCGTGCGCGGGGACACGCACCGGCCGGCCGGTCGTGTTGACGGTGCAGACGAAGCCGGGGCGGGCGAGGGCCAGCACCCCCTCGGGGGCCTCCAGCCACTCCACCGAGGTTCCGGCGCCGAGCCCCGGGTGCGCCCGGCGGGCGGCGATCGCGGCCCGGTACAGCTCCAGCGTGGAGCCGGGCACACCGGTCTGCGCCTGGACGCTCAGCTCGCCCCAGACGTCGGGCTGGGGCAGCCAGCTGCCGCCGTCGCCGAAGCCGTACGAGCTGCCGTCGCGGGTCCACGGGATCGGCACCCGGCAGCCGTCGCGGAAGCCGTCCTGGCCCTCGGCGCGGAAGAACGAGGGGTCCTGACGGACCTCGTCGGGCAGGTCGGTGACGTCGGGCAGGCCGAGCTCCTCGCCCTGGTAGACGTAGGCGGAACCGGGCAGGGCCAGCATCAGCAGGGTGGCGGCGCGGGCCCGGCGCAGGCCCAGCTCGCGGTCGCCGGGGGTGCGGATCTGGGTGCCGAGGCCGGGCGGGTTGGCGAACCGGGTGGCGTGCCGGGTCACGTCGTGGTTGGAGAGCACCCAGGTGGTGGGGGCGCCGACCGGGCGCATCGCGTCGAGCGAGGAGTCGATGACCTCGCGGAGGTCGGCGGCGTCCCAGGCGGTGGAGAGGTACTGGAAGTTGAACGCCTGGTGCATCTCGTCGGGGCGCACGTAGTTGGCGGTGCGCTCGACGGTGGGGGTCCACGCCTCGGCGACGAGGATCCGCCCGCCCGTCGCCCACCACCGCCCTTCCGACGAAGGGCCTTCGGGCCCCTTCTTCTCGGGGTACTCGTCAAGGATGGTGCGCCAGGAGCGGTAGATCTCGTGCACCCCGTCCTGGTCGAAGAACGGCATGACGTCGTTGCCGAGCAGCTTGAGCTGGTCGCGGCTGCCGAGGTCGGGCAGGCCCTCGGCCTTGACCAGGCCGTGGGCGACGTCGACCCGGAAGCCGTCGACGCCCATGTCGAGCCAGAAGCGCAGGATGGAGCGGAACTCGTCGGCGACGGCCGGGTGTTCCCAGTTGAAGTCGGGCTGCTCGGGCGCGAAGAGGTGGAGGTACCAGTCGCCGGGGGTGCCGTCCGGGTCGGTGGTCCGGGTCCAGGCGGGGCCGCCGAAGACGGACTCCCAGTCGTTGGGCGGCAGTTCGCCGTTCTCCCCCTTGCCGGGACGGAAGTGGTAGCGCTCGCGCAGGGCGGAGCCGGGGCCCTCGGCGAGGGCACGGCGGAACCACTCGTGCCGGTCCGAGGAGTGGTTGGGCACCAGGTCCACGATGATCCGCAGGCCCAGCTCGTGGGCGTCCCGGATCAGCCCGTCGGCGTCCATCAGGGTGCCGAACATCGGGTCGATGTCACGGTAGTCGGCGACGTCGTAGCCCGCGTCGGCCTGCGGCGACGCGTAGAACGGGCTGAGCCAGACCGCGTCCACACCGAGGTCCTTGAGGTACGGGAGTCTGCCGCGTACGCCTGCGAGATCGCCCATGCCGTCGCCGTTGCCGTCGGCGAAGCTCCGTGGGTAGACCTGGTAGATCACCGCGTCCTGCCACCAGCCGGTCTGGTGGGCCGGAGCGTCGGCGGACGTGCCGGTGGAGGGGGCAGCGAGGTGCTGGGTCATGTCGTCCCTGGGGTGTCTGGGTGGGGAGCGGCGCCGGGACCCGGTCGCGGTACCGACGCCGTCCGGGTGCGGGGGTGGCCCGTGCCGGAGCGGGTCGGTCGCGGTGGGGAGGGGGTCCCCGGGGTACCGGCGGCCGCCGTGACTGGTGCGTGCGGGTGGTGCGGGTGGTGCGGCAGGCTCTCAGCCCTTGACGGCTCCGGCGGACATGCCGGTGACCAGGTGGCGCTGGGCGAAGAGGAAGACCAGGGCCGCGGGTATCGCGATGAGCACGGAAGCGGCGGTCATCGGCCCCCACTGGGCCCCGTACTGGTTGACGAAGAGCTGCAGCCCGCCCGCGAGGGTGAGGTTGTCCTCGCCGACCATGAAGGCGGAGGCGTACGCCACCTCGCCCCACGCGGTGATGAAGGAGTAGAAGGCGGTGACGGCGAGGCCGGGCTTGGCGAGCGGCAGGACGAGCCGCCAGAACGTGCCGAACGGGGTGAGCCCGTCGACCTGGCCCGACTCGTCGATCTCGCGCGGGATGGTGTCGAAGAAGCCCTTCATCATCCAGGCGCAGAACGGCACCGAGATGGTGAGGTAGGTGATGACGAGGCCGGCGGGCTGGTTCAGCAGCCCCATGCCCGCCATGATGTTGTAGATCGGCACGATGAGGACGGCGACCGGGAACATCTGGGTGACCAGCAGCGTCCACATCAGCCCGCGCTTGCCGGGGAAGCGGAAGCGGCTGACGGCGTAGCCGGTGGAGGCGGAGACGATGACGCCGAGGAGCGTGGTGAGTCCCGCGATGAGCAGGGAGTTGCCGAACCAGGTGAGGAACTTCGTGTTCTGGATCAGGTTCGTGTAGTTCTCGAACGTCGTCTCTTTGAAGAAGTCCGTGGTGGTCGCGTACGCGGCGGGCTTCAGCGAGGTGAGCAGGACCCACAGCACGGGGAAGACGGCGATCACGGACGCGACGAGGAGCGTGAGGTGCAGCCCGGCGGAGGCGATCGGCGAACGATCGCCGCGCAGCCGGACCTTCCCGGCCTTGCGCGCGGAGCTCTTCGGGGCGGTGGGGGCGGGGGCGGTGGTCACCAGTCGTCTCCCTGGGTGCGCAGGACTCGCCGGTACACGGCGGCGAAGATCAGCAGGAGTACGAGGATCAGTACGCCCCAGGTGGAGGACTGCGCGAAGTCGCGCGGGCTGATCTCGAAGGAGAACTTGTACGCCTGGGTGACCAGGATCTGGGTGGCCTCACCGGGTCCGCCGCGGGTGAGCAGGAAGATCACCGGGAACATGTTGAAGGTCCAGATGGTGGAGAGCAGGATCACCGTGGTGGAGACCGGCCGCAGTCCGGGGAGCGTGATGTGGCGGAACCGCTGCCAGGCGGTGGCACCGTCCATCTCCGCGGCCTCGTAGTGCTCGCTGGGGATCGACTGGAGCCCGCCGAGCAGGGCGACCATCATGAACGGCACGCCGAGCCAGACGTTGACGGCGATGACGGAGAACTTCGCCCAGGTGGGGTCGTTCAGCCACGGGATGCCGTCGATCCCGCCGCCGGAGAGGAGCTTGTTGAGCAGCCCGCGGTCCTCGTTGTAGAGGAAGCGCCAGGCGAAGACGGAGACGAAACCGGGGATGGCCCAGGGCAGGATGAGCGCCATCCGGTACGCGGAGCGGCCGGCGATGCGGCGGTTGAGGATGTTGGCGAGGGCCATGCCCAGGCAGAAGGTGATGGCCACGCAGGAGACCGTCCACACCAGGGTCCAGCCGAGCGTGCCGAGGAACTGGTCGCCGGTGAGGGCGTCGGTGTAGTTGTCCAGGCCCACGAACTCGTACGTGGCGGGCATGTGGTTGACACCGATGGACCGCTCGACGTTGCGCTCGTTGGCGTCGGTCATCGAGAGGTAGATGCCGCGGACCAGCGGATAGCCGATGATCACGCCGATCACGAGGACGACCGGGGCGACCATGGTCCAGGCGTACCAGTGGGTCGACAGTGCCCGCCGGAGCCTGCCCGGCGGCGTGGGGGTGCCAGTACCGCGGCTCCGGCCGCGGGCGACGTCGTCGCCCGCGGCCTTCGCCACCGACTGGCCGGTGTGGACAGCCATCAGCCGGCCTGCCTTCCTGTTACTTCCAGCCCTTGAGGAGCTTGCGGTAGGAGTCGCCGGTCGTCTTCGTGGCCTTCTCCGGCGTGGTCTGACCGGTGAGGACCTTGGTGTACTCGGTGACGAGCGGGGCGAAGAGGCTGCCGGTCTCCGGGATCCAGGGGCGCTCGACGGCGGTCTCGACGACGGGCTTGAAGAAGCCGACGATCTCGTTGTCGACGACGTCCTGGCTGGCGTAGGAGGAGGTGCGGGTCGGCAGGAGGCTCAGCTCCTTGGTGACCTTGGCCTGGGTCTCCGTGGACGTCATGTACTCGACGAAGGCGTAGGAGGCGTCCAGGTTCTTGGAGCCCGCGTAGACGGCGAGGTTGTGACCGCCCTGCGGGGCGCCCTGCGCGGCGGAGCCGGCCGGGACCGGGGCGATGCCCAGGTTGGCCTTGTCCTTGAACTCCTTGCCGGCGTAGGTGTCGGCGACGGCCCACGGGCCGTTGATCATCATGGCGACCTTGCCGTCCTTGAAGGACGCCTGCATGTTCTCCCAGCCGTCCGTGGCGTCGGTCTTGGCGGCGCCGGAGTCCACGAGGTCCTTGACGACCTTCATCGCCTTGACGCCCGCGGGGCTGTCGATGGTGACGGACTTGGTGGAGGCGTCGACCATGTCGCCGCCCTCGCCGTACAGGAAGGAGAGGAACCAGTACGCGTCGTCGCCGCGCAGGTACATGCCGGTCTTGCCGGTCTTTTCCTTGATCTTCTTGGAGACGGCCTTCAGGTCGGCGACGGTCTCGGGGACCTCGACGCCGGCCTCCTTGAAGATCTTCTTGTTGTAGAAGACGCCCATGGAGTCGATGACCTGCGGCACCGCGTACGTCTTGTCCTTGTACTTGGTGGACGCGGCGGCCTGCTTGAGGAAGTCGCCCGGGTTCTTCAGCGCGGCGGTGCCGTCGAGCGGGGCCAGGTAGCCGAGGTCGGCGAACTCGGGGGTCCAGGCGACCTCGGAGCGGATGACGTCGGGGGCGTCGGAGCCGGACTGGGCCGCGTTCTTGAACTTGTTCTGCGCGTCGCCGAAGGGCACGTTGACGTACTTGATCTTGACCTTCGGGTGCTTCTTGGTGAAGTCCTCGGCGATCTTCTTGAAGACCTTGTCCTCACTGCCCGCGGTGGAGGTGTCCCACCACGTCACGGTGCCGGAGAGCTCGCCCGAGCCCTTCGCGCCGTTGGACTCGCTGTCGTCGCTGCCGCAGGCGGTCGCCGCGAGCGCCAGGGCCGCGACCAGGGCGGTGGCCGTTATGCCACGTCGCATCTGAACTCCTTCAACTTCCGTACCGCTCCGTCGCGGCGCCGGGTCGACGAGAAAGTAACAAGGATGAAAGAACGCCGAAAGAGTTTGCGGAAGATTTCTGCAAGCATCGACGATCGTTACATTCGCGTGTCCTCACGGTTGCCGTCAAGACCCTTGACCGTGACCACCGTCTCCTGGCAGCTGCTGGCCACGGCCCGCCCGATCGCGGTAGGAAGATCCGACCGGGGCCCGCAAGCGGGGGCTGCAAGACCTTGCAAAGCGTTGCCACGACACCACCCGGCCCGCGGCGCGGGCGCAGCCCCGGGCCGACGGAGCACACCGGCCCCGGGGCGCCGCACGAGCACGACCGCCCGGGGCACGGCCGTGGTGGGCAATCCGACATGCGCCCGGTACAGTCCACTTCCATGACCGCACGGCTTGCCGATATCGCAACTCAGGCGGGGGTCAGCGAAGCGACGGTCAGCCGTGTACTGAACGGCAAGCCCGGTGTTGCAGCGGCCACCCGCGAATCCGTCCTCGCCGCGCTCGACGTCCTCGGCTACGAACGACCCGTACGTCTGCGCAGGCGCAGCGCGGGGCTCGTCGGCCTGATCACGCCCGAGCTGGAGAACCCCATCTTCCCGGCGCTGGCCCAGGTCATCGGCCAGGCGCTGACCCGGCAGGGCTACACCCCGGTGCTGGCGACCCAGACCCCCGGCGGCTCCACCGAGGACGAGCTGACCGAGATGCTGGTCGACCGCGGCGTGGCGGGCATCATCTTCGTCTCCGGACTGCACGCCGACACCTCGGCCGACATGCAGCGCTACGAGCAACTGCGCGCGCAGGGCGTTCCGTTCGTCCTGGTCAACGGCTTCTCGCCGAAGGTCCAGGCCCCGTTCATCTCCCCGGACGACCGGGCCGCGATGCGGCTCGCGGTGACGCACCTGGTGTCGCTGGGCCATCAGCGGATCGGTCTGGCGGTCGGCCCCAAGCGCTTCGTGCCCGTGCTGCGCAAGATCGAGGGCTTCCGCTCCACCGTGCACGAGCAGTTGGGGATCGGGGCGGACGAGGTCGAGGAGCTGATCCAGCACTCGCTGTTCACGCTGGAGGGCGGCCAGGCCGCGGCGTCGGCGCTGATGGAGCGGGGCTGCACGGCGGTGGTGTGCGCGAGCGACATGATGGCACTCGGCGCGATCCGGGCCGCCCGCCGGCTGTCGCTGGAGGTGCCGCGCGATCTGTCGGTGGTCGGTTACGACGACTCGCCGCTCATAGCGTTCACCGATCCGCCGCTGACCACGATCCGTCAGCCGGTGACGGCGATGGGTCAGGCCGCCGTGCGCACCCTCCTCGAAGAGATCGGCGGCACACCCGCCCCGCACAGCGAGTTCGTCTTCATGCCCGAGCTCGTCGTCCGGGGTTCGACGGCGGCGGGTCCCGGGGCCGCCCCGGGCCCGTCCACCGGACCCGTTCCAGGGTCCCACGCCCGCTCCTGAACCGCAGCTCCGCCGCCCCTCACCGGGGAGGCGGGGCCGCGCCCTCCCCTCCCCCCGCCCGTTCGCGGACTCCGTGGCCCCGGTGCGCCGGGCCCGCGGTCCGGCATGCCCCGTCGGCCCCGTCCGCCCGGGTCCGGACCGGCGGATGCGACGTGCGGCCCGGACCCGGCCGGAGGTTCGTCGGGCGAGGAGACGTTTTCTGGCAGACTCTGTGCCTATGGGTGAATTGAGCGTGACGTCAAAGGAAGGCCGACCGGAGGCCACCCCGTCACCCATCGCGGACGAGGCGGCCCCCGCGGCGAACGCGAGACATATCGCCGGACGGCGCAACAGCGGACCGGTGCGACTGCGGTCCCTGCGGTCCCCCAACCGGCCACGCATCTGGTTCGAAATCCTGCTGATCGCGGCCAGTTACTGGGTGTACTCGCTGGTGCGCAACGCCGTCCCGGAGCAGAAGGCCGAGGCCCTGCGCAACGCCGACTGGATCTGGGCGGCCGAGAAATACCTGGGCATCGCGGTGGAGCAGGCGATCAACCACGCGGCGAATTCCGTGACATGGCTGATCGTCTCGATGAACTACTACTACGCGACGCTGCACTTCGTCGTCACCGTCTGCGTGCTGGCGTGGCTGTTCCGCCGTCACCCCGGCCGTTACGCGGCGGCCCGGCTGACCCTGTTCGTGACCACGGGGGTGGCCCTGCTCGGCTACTACCTGTACCCGTTGGCGCCACCGCGCCTGATGAACGGCGGCCGGTTCGTCGACACCGTCCTCGTCCACCACACCTGGGGGTCGATGGCCTCGGGCAACTTCAAGAACATGTCGAACCAGTACGCGGCGATGCCGTCGATGCACATCGGCTGGTCGCTCTGGTGCGGCCTGACGATCTTCGCGCTGGCCTCCGCACCCTGGGGCCGCGTCCTGGGCCTGCTCTACCCGGCGGCCACCCTGGTCGTGATCGTGGCGACCGCCAACCACTTCTGGCTGGACGCGCTGGGTGGCATGACGTGCCTGGCCATGGGCTACCTGATCTCGTACACCTGGTACGGATCACTGCCGCACCACCTCCCGAAACGGGTGCAGCCACCGGGCGCGGAGGCACGGCTGGCCTGCCTGTCCGCGACCGCACCGGCCGGGACGCGACGCCCGACGGCGGACGCGGCGGCACCCGGTTCGAGCCGGTCGGGCGTCTGAGACACCGGGCCGGGAACGCCGGGATGCGAGGTCGGCACGGCGGCAGGGCCCCCGGCCGCGCGGCGTGAGGGGCGGGGCCGTGACGGGCGCCCCCCTCACGCCCCGTAGAACCGCTCCTCCACCACCGCCCGTGCCCGTCGGGTGATCCGTCGGTAGTCGTCCAGCATGTCCCCGACGTGCCCCGGTTCGTACCCCAGGTACCGTCCCACCGCAGTGAGTTCGCGGGGCACCGTGGGGAACGTGTCGCCCGGCCGGCCCCGTACCAGCATCACCGCGTTGCGGACCCGCGTCGCCAGCACCCACGCCTCGTCCAGCGTCTGTGCGTCCTCGACGGAGATCAGTTCGGCCGCGCAGGCCGCGGCCAGGGCCTCGCGGGTGCGGGTCGTCCGCAGCCCCGGCTCCGCCCAGCCGTGCTGCATCTGCATCAGCTGTACCGTCCACTCGACGTCGCTCAGGCCACCGCGCCCCAGCTTGGTATGGAGTGCCGGATCGGCGCCGCGCGGCAGCCGTTCGGACTCCATGCGGGCCTTCAGGCGACGGATCTCGCGGACCGCGTCCTCCCCCAGCCCCTCCATCGGATAGCGCAGCGGATCGATCAGCTCGACGAACTCGCGCCCGAGTGCGGCATCGCCCGCGACGGGTTCGGCGCGCAGCAGGGCCTGGCTCTCCCAGATCAGCGACCAGCGCCGGTAGTACGCCTCGTAGGACCGCAGCGTACGCACCATCGGCCCGTTCTTGCCCTCCGGCCGCAGGTCCGCGTCGATGAGCAACGGCGGGTCTGCGGTGGGCAGTTGGAGCAGTCGGCGCATCTCGGAGACCACCGCGTTCGCGGCGCGGGCCGCCTCCTGCTCGTCGACCCCCTCGCGCGGTGAGTGGACGAACAGGACGTCGGCGTCGGAGCCGTAGCCGAGTTCGTGGCCGCCGAAGCGGCCCATGCCGATGACCGCGAACCGGGTGGGCAGGGTGTCCCCCCACTGCGCGCGCACGGCGGCGCGCAGGGCGCCCGCGATCGTGACGGCGTTCAGGTCGGTGACCGCGCTGCCGACCCGGTCGACGAGGGCTCCGGGGTCCTCCTCGGCGGGTCTCTCCTCCGTGCCGTACGAACCGATCAGGTCCCCGGCCGTGGTCCGGAACAGCTCGCGCCGCCGCACCCCGCGCACCACCGCGACCGCGCTCTCGGCGTCGTCCGCGCGCCCCACCGCGGCCAGCACCTCCTGCTCCAGGTGCTCCCGGGTGCGCGGCTTCAGTCCCTGCGGGTCGCCGAGCAGCGCCACCGCCTCCGGGGCCCGCAGCAGCAGGTCCGGGGCGAGCCGGCCGGCCGACAGCACCCGGGCGAGGTTCTCCGCCGCCGCGCCCTCGTCCCGCAGCAGCCGCAGGTACCAGGGGGTCTTGCCGAGGGCGTCGGACACCTTGCGGAAGCCGAGCAGCCCGGCGTCCGGGTCGGCGGAGTCCGCGAACCAGCCGAGCAGCACCGGCAGCAGGGTGCGCTGGATGGCGGCCTTGCGGGACACCCCGGACGACAGCGCCTCCAGGTGCCGCAGCGCGGCGGCCGGATCGGCGTAACCGAGGGCTTCGAGCCGGTGCCCGGCCGCCTTCGCGCTGAGCCGGGTCTCGCCGGGGGCCAGTTGGGCGACGGCGTCGAGCAGCGGCCGGTAGAACAGCTTCTCGTGCAGCCGCCGCACCACGGAGGCGTGCCGCTTCCACGCCTGGTTGAGCTCGGTGATCGGGTCGGTGCGCATCCCGAGGGAGCGGCCGAGCCGCCGCAGGTCCGGGGCGTCCTCGGGGACCAGGTGGGTGCGGCGCAGCCGGTAGAGCTGGATGCGGTGTTCCATGGCGCGCAGGAAGCGGTAGGCGTCGTCGAGCTGCGCGGCGTCCACCCGGCCCACGTAGCCGCCCGCGGCGAGCGCGCGCAGGGCCTCCAGCGTGGTGCCGCTGCGCAGCGTGGTGTCGCTGCGGCCGTGCACCAACTGGAGTAGCTGTACGGCGAATTCGACGTCCCGCAGCCCGCCGGGGCCGAGCTTGATCTCGCGGTCGACGCGGTCGGCGGGGATGTTGGCGACGACGCGGCGGCGCATCTCCTGCACGTCGGGGACGAAGTTCTCGCGGTCCGCGGCCTGCCACACGAGCGGTGAGACGGCCTCGACGTACTCCGCGCCGAGCTCGGGGTCGCCGGCCACCGGGCGGGCCTTGAGCAGTGCCTGGAACTCCCAGGTCTTGGCCCAGCGCTGGTAGTACGCGAGGTGCGAGGAGAGCGTGCGGACGAGGGGGCCGTTGCGGCCCTCGGGGCGGAGGTTGGCGTCGACGGGCCAGATGGTGCCCTCGACGGTCGTGTCGGAGCAGATCCGCATCATGTGCGCGGCCAGCCGGGTGGCGGCCCGCACGGCCTCGCTCTCCTCGTGGCCGCCCACCGGTTCCGCGACGAAGATGACGTCCACGTCGGAGACGTAGTTCAGCTCGTGCCCGCCGCACTTGCCCATCGCGATGACGGCGAGCCGGCACTGGGCGGCGTCGGCGGGCGCCGCCGTCCGGGCGATGGCGAGGGCCGCCCGCAGGGTCGCGGTGGCCAGGTCGGCGAGTTCGGCGGCGGCCTCGGCGACGTGCGTCGTGCCGCAGACGTCGCGGGCCGCTATGGCGAGCAGGCACCGCCGGTAGGCGACGCGCAGCGAGTCCGGGTCGTCGGCCCCGGCGAGCTCCAGCTCGAACTCGGCCACGCCGGGGTGCAGGTCGGTGGCCTCGTAGGTGACGAGCGCCTGCCAGTCGCGGGGGTGGCGGGCGAGGTGGTCGCCGAGCGCCTCGGACGCGCCGAGCACCCCGAGCAGCCGGTCCCGCAGCGGCTTGGCGGTGACGAGCGTGTCCAGGAGGGCCCGCCGCTCGTCCGGCTCCTCGGCCTCCACCAGCCGGACCAGCCCCCGCAGGGCCAGATCGGGGTCGGCGGTCGCGCCGAGGGCTTCGAGCAGGACCGGGTCGGAGCGCACCGAGGACAGGTCCGGCAGGTCGAGGAGGCGCTCGGAGGCGGAGGGGTCGGTGAAGCCGTGCCGCAGCAGTCGGGTGAACGTGCTGCTCCTGCGCCCCGGCACCGTCGTCATTCCGTGCTCTCCTGCCCGCCGTCCACACCATCCAGCCCTTCCGAGCCTAGCCCGTGTCCTCGAACCGGTGCCCGCCGCGCGACGCCCGTCCCGGTGACTCCGGAGCGGGTGCGCGGTCCGCGCTTCACGGGCACGATCACTGTGTGGACCAGACCGGGAGGACCGCATGTCCGGATTCGAACCCTTCGCCGAGCTGGATGCCGACTACAGCGACGAGAGCGCGACGGCCTGCCCGTGGTCCGTGGCGAAGGAGCTGCTGACCGGGGCCGAGCTGTACTGGCTCTCCACGGTCCGCCCCGACGGCCGCCCGCACGTCACCCCGCTGATCGGGGTGTGGTCGGACAACGCGCTGTACTTCGCCACGGGCGCGGCGGAGCGCAAGGCCCTGAATCTGGCCGCCAACCCCGCCGTGGTGGTGACGACGGGTGTCAACACCCTGTCGGAGGGGGTCGACGTGGTGGTCGAGGGCCGGACGGAACGGGTGCGGGACGCGGACCGGCTGAGCGGGCTGGCCGGGGCGTGGGAAACGAAGTACGGGCCCCGGTGGCACTTCGACGTCCGGGACGACACGTTCGTGAAGGCGGGGCACGCGGCGCTGGTGTTCGAGGTGCGGCCCCACAAGGTCTTCGGCTTCGGCAGGGGCGACCGCTTCAGCCAGACCCGGTGGCGGTTCAGCTGACCCGCGCCGGGCCGTGCGGACGGGCGGCACCGGCCCGGCCGGCCGTCACCGCGACTGGTGGGCCGTGGGTCGTGGGTCCGGCACGGGAACGGCGGCGCTCCCGGGCCGGGCCCGGTGACCGGATCGGGTCCGTCAGTGCCCGGTGGGGGGCGGGAGAGCCGGGCGGGTGGCGACGACGACGGTCGCGTACAGCTCCTCGGAGGTGACCACGCGCGGGATCAGGCCGCTGCGGGCCACGGTCTCCTCGGCCCGTGCCGCCTGCCGCTCGCTCGTCTCGACCAGCAGGTGCCCGCCCGGGGCCAGCCAGCGCGGGGCCTCGGCGGCGACCCGGCGCAGGACGTCCAGACCGTCCGCGCCGCCGTCGAGTGCCACCCGTGGTTCGTGGATGCGGGCCTCGGGGGGCAGCAGTTCGACGTCCTGCGTCGGTACGTACGGCACGTTGGCCAGCAGGATCTCCACCCGGCCGCGCAGCGACTCGGGCAGCGGGTCGAAGAGGTCGCCCTCGTGGACGCGGCCCGCGTCGCCGATGTTGCGGCGGGCGCAGCGCACGGCGGCGGGTTCGACGTCGGAGGCGTGCAGTTCGACCCGGCCCAGCGTCGCGGCGAGCGCGGCGCCGAGGGCTCCCGAACCGCAGCAGAGGTCGACGACGACCGCCCCGGGTCCGGCGAGTCCGGCGGCCTGTTCCACCAGGAACTCGGTGCGGCGGCGGGGTACGAAGACGCCGGGGTCCACGGCGATCCGCAGACCGCCGAACCCGGCCCAGCCGAGGACGTGTTCCAGGGGCAGTCCGGCGGCCCGTCGTTCGACCATGGCCGCGAGGGCGGCGGGGTCGGGGGCCGTGGAGACGATCAACTCCGCCTCGTCCTCGGCGAATACGCAGCCGGCGGCGCGGAGTGCGGTGACGACGGCGGGAAAGGGGAGCGGTGAAGCAGGTACCGACATGCAGGCGGAGCCTTTCGGGGAAGCCGATGGGCGCTCCGCGGTCGACTACCTCGGGTCGATGCCGCGATCCTGCGGGAGGAGCACCCAGTTCGATCCAGCGGTAATGGGTCTCACCTCCTCGGTCGCGGCCCCCGTTGTGGGGATGCGCCACCCTACCCCATGCCCCGGCCGGGTCCCGCCGTGCACGGCGGTGCCCCGCACGGTCGCTTCGAGCGCCGGGCGGGGCACCGGGGGCATGCCGGTCGCGCGTGCGTCTACAGGTCCACGCTGTCGCGCAGCTTCGTCGGCGTCAGGAACAGGGCGGCGACCACGCCGACCACCGCGATGGCCGCCGAGATCAGGAAGGTGACTCCTCCACCCCGTGGGCGGGGTGGCTTCTCGCTATGCCGGTGCGGCTTCGCGACGGGCCAGCCCGGCCCGTAGGACGTTCAGGGCGCCCACGGTGTCGGCGTGCGCCTTGTGGCCGCAGGCGACGCAGTGGAACTTCTCCTGGGTGGGCCGGTTCTCCTTGGCGGTGTGCCCGCATGCAGGGCACCGCCGGGAGGTGTTGCGGGGGTCCACCGCCATCACTTGCCGTCCGGCTCCTTCCGCCTTGGCGGTCAGGATCGCGAGGAACACCCCCCATCCGGCATCGACGATCGAGCGGTTAAGTCCGGCCTTGGCGGCGGCCCCGTTGGGCAGGAAGACGCCCGGCCGATCCGGGTCCGGCTTCGGGGCCGGGGCCTTGCTCATGCTGCGGATCTTGAGGTCTTCGTGCGCGATGAGGTCGTGATCACGCACCAGACCGAGCGCGGTCTTGTGCGCGTGGTCGGTCCGCTGGCGCCGCACCTTGCGGTGCAGCTTCGCCACCTTCTCCACGGCCTTGCGGCGGCGCTTGCTGCCGCGCTTACACCAGGACAGGGCCTGCTGTGCGGCTTCGAGTTTCGCGGCGGCCTTCGCCCCGTGGCGGGGGTTCTCGACGAAATCGCCGTTGGAGTCGGTGAGGAAGCTGGCGATGCCCATGTCGATGCCCACCACGCTGCCGGTCGCCGCGAGCGGTTCGGGCCGGTCCTGCTCGGCGGTCAGGATGACGTACCAGCGCTTGCCTTCGCGCTTGACCGAGATCGTCTTGACCTTGCCGACCACGGGCCGGTGCTGGTGCACCCTGACGTGCCCGACGCCCTGCAGACGGACACGGGTGACGGGGTCGTGCGGAGTGGCATCCCACCGGCATCCGTCGCCGTCCTTCGGAAAGTCCACGGTGTCGAACCGCTTGCCCGACCGGAAGCGCGGATAGCCCGGCTTCTCCCCGGCCTTCACACGTCGGAAGAAAGCGGCGAACGCCTTGTCCAGTCGGCGCAGCGTGGCCTGCTGGCTGGAGAATGACCAGCGGCCCTGACGCTCCGGATCAAACGCTCGGATCTCCTTGAGCTGCGCAGACTGCTGCCCGTACCGGACGGTGGTCTTCGAGGCGTGCCGGTAGGCGTCGCGGCGTTCCTGTAACGCCCCGTTGTAGAGCGAGCAGTGATCGGCCAGCATCCCGGCGAGTGCACCCTGCTGGCCCACTGTGGGCCGCATGAGGAACTTGTACGCCCGGATCATCCGACCCACCCCCTTCCCTGTCAGCTCACGTGAATCTACTGCATTCGACACATGCCACCGCGTTCGGGGCAAAACTCCGATATTCCTACTAGTCGTCACGCCGTCTGCGTTCTGCACACGCACTTGGTGTTCGTCACCGGGTACCGGCGGACCGTCTTCGACGACGCCACGCTCAAATGGTGCGAAGAGATCACGCGGAAGGTTCGCGGCAAGTTCGAGGCGGGACCAAGAAAGCTCAACGGCGAAGTTGATCATGTACACCTGCTCGTGCGCCACCCGCAGAAAGGCGCCCTGCCGAACCTCGTCAACGGCCTCAAGGACGTCTCTTCCAGGCGGCCCCGCCAGGAGTTCACCGGCTGCGGGCCGCTGGTGAAGCATTCCGGGGCGATTCCCTCCGAAGAGGTAGGATGCTGTCCTCCTGTACGGGGAGGAGCGGCAGACCAGGGACCTCGCCCGGGCCGTGCGCGACCGGCCCGCCGAGGAGAGCGCCTGGACGGCGCTGCGGGCGGCCATGGCCCAGTTCGCCGAGCGGGTCTCGCCGCCGGAGCGCGCGTGGGCGGTACGGACCAGGCTGGCGATGCGACACCCCTCGCTGCTGGCCCGGCAGCTCGCCAACCACGCCGCCCTGGAACGGGATCTGGCCGAGGCGGTGGCGGGGCGCCGGGGCCCGTCGGGGCAGCCGGTCGAGCCGTTGGTGCTGGCCGCGGCGTTCCTGTCCTCGCTGCGGATCGCGATGCGGATGTGGATCGAGGAGGACCTGGCCCGGGAGCCCTCCGAACTGATCGACCAGATCCTCGACCAGATGTCCTGCCGGTTCGACTGAGCGGTACGGCGGGGGCGGCGAAGGCAGCGGGGGCGGGGACGACGGCGGGGCGGCACCGCCCGGTGCCGCCCCGCCGTCCGTTCCTCCGCGCGTCCCGTTCTCAGCGCGCCGTCGTGGCCGCCGCCACCGCCACCGGTGACGAGCCGCCCTTCACGGCCAGGCGGGGCGTCCCCGTCCCGTCCGCCGGTACGGTCCAGACGTCGCCGCCCCGGCCGGACTCGCCCGGCAGCCCGTAGGCGAGCGTGTCGTCGTCCAGCCAGGCCGCCTGGTCGTCGACGCTGCGCTCCTCCGCGAGCGGCGTCTCGCGCATGGTCCGCAGGTCCAGGACGTACAGCCGCCAGGGCGCGGCCGCGTCGTCGGAGACCTTCTTCTTGAACGCGAGCCGGGTGTTGTCGGGCGACAGGGAGGGGCACTCGACGTTCTGCCGCAGCGCCTTCGCCGACCAGTCCCGCATGTTCCCCTCGACGAGGTGGGTGCGCCCCTTGGTGGAGACGGTCGCGTAGAAGCGGTTGTCGTCGCGGGCGAAGGTCACCCCCCAGTAGTTGACGTCGGGGGCGTGGTAGCGGGCGCCGTCGATGGTGAGGGGGATGGTCTCGATGGACTTGATGAGATAGCCGGTGCGCAGGTCGAGGATGGCGGTGCGCGTCGAGAAGGACGTGGTGGCGTACGAGTCGCCGGTCGCGAACACCGTCCAGGACAGCATCCGCCCGGAGGCGGAGACCCGGGCCCGGGTGGGGATGCCCGGCACGGTGATCCGGCGCTTCTCGCGCAGGTTCCGGTCGAGGACGATCGCCTGCGTCCTCGGCAGCACCCCGGGCCTGGCACGCAGGCAGAGCGCGCCGTCGCCGGAGGCGTAGAACCGGTCGCAGGCGGGTCCGCCGGGGGTGCGGGCCGCGGTGGCGGGGGCCATCGGCCGGCGCGCGACCCGGCCGGTACCGGTGTCCCGGAAGTACAGCGCGGGCCCGTCGAGCACGAACGAGGCGTCCGCCTCGGCCCGTTCGCCCCGCGTCCGGTGTTCCGCGTGCATCACGTACCCGACGGAGCCGCCCGTGAGGAGCAGCACCGCGGCCACCACGACGGCGATACGGGCCCGGGGCCCCAGCGGGGCCGCGGGGCGCGGGAACCTGATTCTCATGCGGTCCGCCTCTCGGGATTCCGGTCCTCCGGTTCCGCGGGGGCCGGGGGTCCGTACGGGGTGTGCGGGATGCGGGGCAGCAGCGCCCGGCCGGCCGCGAGCGCGGCGAGCAGGACCGTCGTCGCCGTCCACAGCGCGGTCCCCTCCCCCCACAGCGTCCACGCGGCGCCGAAGCCCGCCGCGGCGAGCATCCGTGCCAGGGCCTGGCCGGTCTGGAGCAGCGCGAGTCCGCCCGCCCTGCCGTCGGCGGGCAGGACGGGCCCGGCGAGGGCCATCAGCACCCCGTCGGTGGTGGCGTAGAAGACGCCCAGCAGGACGAGGACGGGGGCCAGGAGCAGCAGGGCCGGTCCGCCGAAGGGGGCGAGGAGGGTGGCGTACACGCCGAGCAGCGCGAGGTGCCCGTACAGGAAGGGCAGCCGCCGTCCGATCCGGTCCGCGATCCGGCCCGCCGGGATCGCGAGCAGCAGGTAGCACGCCGCCGCGCCGAGCGGCAGCAGCGGGAACCAGCCGATGGGGAGGTCGAGGCGGTGCTGGAGCAGGAGGTAGACGAAGGAGTCGCCGATGGTCGCGGCGCCGAGCACGGCGGCGGCCGCGAGGATGCGCCGGAAGGCGGGGTCGCGGAGCGCCTCGAAGACCTTGCGGGTGCGGGGGGTCTTTCTCACCGGCGGCGCCGGGGGCCGGCCGGGCACGTACAGGACGAGGAGCAGCACCCCGAGCAGGCCGAAGCAGAAGCTGACGACGAACACCGCGTCGTAGGCGTCCGCGGTGACCCAGAGCAGAGCGAATGCGGCGAGCGGTCCGAGCAGCGCGCCCGTGGTGTCCATCGCCCGGTGCACGCCGAAGGACCGGCCGAGCGTGTCGGGCGGGCTGCTCAGGGTGATCAGCGCGTCGCGGGGCGCCGTGCGGATGCCCTTGCCGATCCGGTCGGTGGCGAGGGCCGCCGCGATGCCCGCGGTGACGCCGCCCGCGAGCAGCAGGCCGAGCCGGGAGAGGGCGGAGAGGGCGTAGCCGGTCCCGGCGACCTGCTTGTGTCCGCGGCCGCGGTCGGCGGCGTGCCCGCCGAGCAGTCGCACGACGGCCGCGACGCCGTTGAACAGGCCGTCCAGGAAGCCGAATTGGAGGGGGGAGAGACCGAGTCCGAGGACCAGGTAGAGCGGCAGCACCGCGGTGACCATCTCGGAGGAGATGTCGGTGACGAGGCTGACCGCGCCGAGTGCGAGGACGGTGCCGGGGACGCGTCGGCCCGCTCCGCCGGTGCGGGGCGGGGCCGGCGCGTCCCGGCGCCCTGTGGTCGCCAGGTACATCAGTGGCAGGAGTACTTCGGTCCGGCGTCCTTGACCTTGCCGTCGGTGCCGACGTAGCTCCAGGTGTAGTCGGTGTCGGTGAAGTCCAGCTTCAGGACGCCGTATTCACCGCTGATCCGCTTCTGGCTGTTGGGCTGGACCTCCTCGATGGGGTACGGCTCGGCGCCGCCCATCCCGCCGACGATCTCGGTGATGCCGTCCGCGGCGACCTTGCCGTCGGGGTTCTGCGGGGCGAAGCGCTCGTAGTGGTGGTCGTGTCCGTTGAGCACGAGGTCGGCCTTGGCGCCGTACAGGATCTTCCAGACCGGCCGGCTGACCGGGTCGTTGCCGTGTCCGCCCGAGGAGTACAGCGGGTGGTGCCAGACGGCGGCGATGCACGCCTTGGTGTTCTTGGCGAGGTCGGCCTTGAGCCAGTCGATCTGGGCGCTCTGGTCGAAGGAGTTGGAGTCGAGGGCGATGAAGTGCCAGTTGCCCTCGTCGAAGCTGTAGTAGCTCTTGCCCTGGGGGTACGCGATCGATCCGTAGTACGCCTTGTAGCCGGCCAGCGATCCGGCCGGGTCGTACGTCTCGTGGTTGCCGGGCACCGGGTGCGTCTTGTTCTTGAAGACGCCCCAGGTCTTGTCGTAGTAGGCGCGGTAGTCGGAGATCCGGGCGTCGTCGTACTGGTTGTCGCCCATCGTCAGATAGAACTTCGGGTCGAGCTTCTGGGCGAGCGCGGCGGTCTTGGGGTGGGCGCAGTCGCTGTCGGAGGCGGTGCACTGGGCGGCGATGTCACCGGCGGCGACCACGGTGAAGGAGCCGGTGGGCGGGGGTGTGTCGGCGAGCGTGCCGTACACCTCGACCTCGTACAGCGAGTAGCCGTAGGAGGTGGCGCGCGCGGTGCCGTACACGCGCAGGTAGCGGCCCTTGCCGGAGAGGGCGGACCAGTCGTCGGTGCCGCCGTTCCCGGCCGTCTCGTCGGCGATCCGGGTCCAGTTGGTGCCGTCGGCGGAGAGTTCGATCCGGTACGCCTTGGCGTAGGCGTCCTCCCAGTTCAGCCGCACCCGCGTGATGTCGGCGGTGGCGCCGAGGTCGACGCCCAGCCACTGCGGGTCCTTGCCCTCGACGCTCGCCCAGCGGGTGGCGGGGTCGCCGTCGAAGGCGTTCTGCGGGCCGAACTGGGAGTCCTCGTCGGAGGACGAGGTGGCGGTCTTGCCGCGCGAGATGAGCGGGTCCTCGGCGGCGCCGGCCCGGTCGGGGTGGGCGAACGTCAGACTGCCGGCGAGCAGCAGCACGGCGGCGACGACCATGCCGACCGTGCGGCGCTTCGCGGGTGGGGAGAGAGGAACTGAGCCGTTCAGGTGCATCCCTGGACTCCTGGCCTTGTGGGGGTGGCGAGAGCTGGGCAGCGGTGCGCGGTCCGCGTCCCGGCCCGCGTGCGGGCAGGGGGCGGGACCGTGGTGGCCGGGCCAGAGCTCTCACTGAGCGCGTCATGCCCACGGTGCGGGGCACCGCGCCAGGCCACCGCCCGGAATGCTAGCGAACAGTAAACTTTCCTACCAGTCTTTCAACTCCCTTTGCTCCGCATCGGATTCACCTTTCGCGCACTCGTTTGCATGCGCCGGTGCGGGGGCATGAAGAACGGCTTCGGGCCGACGGTCGTCCGTACCGTCGGCCCGAAGCCGTTCACGTCCGCCGGGCGGGACCGGCCCCGCTCACAGCACCGGCAGCAGGTTCTTCAGCTCGAAGGCGGTGACCTCGCTGCGGTACTCCTCCCACTCCTGCTTCTTGTTGCGCAGGAAGAAGTCGAAGACGTGTTCTCCCAGCGTCTCGGCCACCAGTTCGCTCTTCTCCATCAGCGAGATCGCCTCGCCCAGGTTCTGCGGCAGCGGCTCGATGCCCATCGCGCGGCGTTCCGCGTCGGACAGGGCCCAGACGTCGTCGTCGGCGCCGGCCGGGAGCTCGTAGCTTCCCTCGATGCCCTTGAGGCCCGCGGCCAGGAGCACCGCATACGTCAGGTAGGGGTTGGCGCCGGAGTCGATGGAGCGGACCTCGACCCGGGAGGAGCCGGTCTTGCCGGGCTTGTACATCGGGACGCGGATGAGGGCGGAGCGGTTGTTGTGGCCCCAGCAGATGTACGAGGGGGCCTCGCCGCCGGCGCCCGCGGCGCGGGAGGAGCCGCCCCAGATGCGCTTGTAGGAGTTGACCCACTGGTTGGTGACGGCGGAGATCTCCGCCGCGTGGGTGAGCAGACCGGCGATGAACGAGCGGCCCACCTTGGACAGTTGGTACTCGGCGCCCGACTCGTAGAAGGCGTTGCGGTCGCCTTCGAAGAGGGAGAGGTGGGTGTGCATGCCCGAGCCGGGGTACTCGGAGAACGGCTTCGGCATGAACGTCGCCTGCACGCCCTGCTCCAGCGCGACCTGCTTCATCACCAGGCGGAAGGTCATGATGTTGTCCGCGGTGGAGAGCGCGTCCGCGTACCGCAGGTCGATCTCCTGCTGGCCGGGGGCGCCCTCGTGGTGGCTGAACTCGACCGAGATGCCCATGGATTCGAGCATGGTGATCGCCTGGCGGCGGAAGTCCATGCCGACGTTCTGCGGGGTGTGGTCGAAGTAGCCGGAGCTGTCGGCGGGGGTGGGACGGCTGCCGTCGACCGGCTTGTCCTTCAGCAGGAAGAACTCGATCTCCGGGTGGGTGTAGAAGGTGAAGCCCAGGTCGGAGGTCTTGGCGAGGATGCGCTTGAGGACGTAGCGCGGATCGGCGAAGGACGGCGAGCCGTCCGGCATGAGGATGTCGCAGAACATCCGTGCCGTGCCGGGGGCCTCCGCGCGCCAGGGCAGGATCTGGAACGTCCCCGGGTCCGGCTTGGCGATCATGTCGGACTCGTACACCCGGGCGAAGCCCTCGATGGCCGAGCCGTCGAAACCGATGCCCTCGTCGAACGCCTGCTCCAGCTCGGCGGGGGCGACGGCGACGGACTTGAGGTAGCCGAGGACATCGGTGAACCACAGCCGTACGAAGCGGATGTCGCGCTCCTCAAGCGTCCTGAGGACGAATTCCTGCTGCTTGTCCATAGCCACATCCTTGCAGTTCAGACGGTCCGTGCACCACCGCCCGGGGTAAGGGGGGAACTCCAGTATCACGACCCGGGATTTCACCCAGATTACGCACACGGAGCGGGAGGGAGCACCCGGCCACCCACTACGATCGGCGGCCGTGGCACGCACGGGGCGGAGCGGCTTCGCAACGGTTCCGCACGTGCCCGTTCCTCATGATCGACAGCCCCCCGCTCCCTTCCCAGAAGGACCTGACGCCATGAGCTTCGCTCCCGGGCCCCATCCGCAGCAGCCGCACGACGCCCACCGCGCGCGGCAGCGTCGCGACCGCGCCCTGGCCATAGGGCTGAGCGTGCTCGTCGTCGCGGGCCTGGTCGGCTTCGGCTCGTACCTGGTGCTGAACACGTCCGAGGCGTCGGAGCAGAAGCAGGCGCGGACGCAGGACGCCGCGGCCGGGGACGCCAAGGCGCCCGCGGAGCAGCGGGGGAAGCCGGGCGACGGCTCGATCGAGGGGCTGCGGACGTGGGACGCGGAGAAGCTGACCCGCAACCACGTCACCACCCCCGTCACGTACCCGATGAAGCCCCCGGTCGGGGGTGACCACAACCCCGTCTGGATGAACTGCGACGGCGAGGTGTACGAGAAGGCGATCCCCGACGTGAACGCCGTGCACTCGCTGGAGCACGGCTCCGTCTGGGTGACGTACACCGACAGGGCGTCGGACGCCGACGTGGCGAAGCTCGCCGAGCGGGTCAACAGGACGCCGTACTCGCTGATGAGCCCGTACGAGGGCCAGAGCGGGACGATCATGCTGAGCGCCTGGGGCAACCAGGTGACGGTGGACGGCGCCGACGATCCGCGGGTCGACCGGTTCTTCGCGGAATTCGTGCAGGGGCCGCAGACTCCCGAGCCCGGTGCCACGTGCTCGGGCGGGCTGGGGGCGTCGTGACCGCCGCACGGCGCGGACGGCGCGTCCGGTGGGCGGTGGGGTCCGCCGTGGCACTCGCCCTGGCGTGCGCGGGGGCGGCGACGGTCGCCGCCGCGCGGGACGACGGGGCGGAACACCCGGCGCACCACGCCGCCGCCGACGCGCCGGGCACGCCCGCCGTGGACTCGGCGGACGCCGGTTTCGCCTGGGACATGGCGGTCCACCACCAGCAGGCCGTGGAGATGTCCTTCGTCGTGCGCGACCGCACGCGGGACGAGGAGGTGCGCCGACTCGCGTACGACATCGCCAACACGCAGGCCAACCAGCGGGGCATGCTGCTCGGCTGGCTGGACCTGTGGGAGCTGCCGAAGGCGGCGGCCGGGCAGGAGCCGATGGGCTGGATGGCGGGCGGACACGAGGGCCACGCGATGGACGGCGCGGCGGGCACCGACGGGGCCGAAGGCGCGGAGACCGGCCACCGGGGCCACGACGGAGCGCTCATGCCCGGCATGGCCACCAGGGCCGAGCTGGCCCGGCTCCGCGCGGCGAGCGGCAGGGCGGCCGAGGTCCTGTACCTCCAGCTGATGACCGACCACCACAAGGGCGGCGTCGACATGGCCCGCGGCTGCGCCCGGCTGTGCACGGTGAAGGCGGAGCAGCGGCTCGCCCGTGGAATGGTCGCCGCCCAGCAGTCCGAGCTGGACGCGATGGCCGACATGCTGAAGGCGCGAGGGGCGAAGCCCCGGTCCTGAGGAACTCCCCGCCGCCGGACCCCATTGGCGACCGCCACCGGACTTCTTCGCGTCCGGCGGCGGGCTCCATTCGCGTCCGGCGGCGGGCCGCACGCACCCGCCGCCGGGGCCGCACACACGCCCGGTACCGGGGCCGCCCGATGCCGGACCGCGCACGCGTCCGGCGCCGACGGCGGGTTGCGCACTCGAACAGGTGTGAGCGGTCGCGTACTCCGAACGGGCGTATGACGATGGAATCACTCGGGGTCGTACAGCATGCCCACGGCACTCAGGAGGAAGCCCTCATGACCACCGCCAAGGACATCATGCACACCGGGGCCACGTGGATCCCCGCGCACGAGACGCTCGACCGGGCCGCGCAGCTGATGCGTGACCACAAGGTCGGTGCGCTGCCCATCTCGGCCCACGGCGAGCAGGACCGGATGATCGGCATCCTCACGGACCGCGACATCGTGATCGGCTGCGTGGCGATGGGCCACGATCCGTCGAAGATGACCGCGGGCGACCTCGCCCAGGGCACCCCCCGCTGGATCGATGCGGAGGCCGGGGTGGAAAAGGTCCTGGAGGAGATGGAGACCCACCGGATCCGCCGGCTCCCGGTGGTCGAGAACAAGATGCTGATCGGCATGATCAGCGAGGCCGACCTGGCGCGGCACCTCAGCGACGAGCAGATCGCCGGCTGGGTGGAGAAGGTCTACGCGCGCGGCTGACCGGCACTCCCTCGAACGCCTGACCCGACGACTGCCCGTCACCCCTCGGACGAGGGGTGACGGGCCGTTCCGATGTCCGCCCATCACCCGCCCCATCAGGTCCGGAACCATTGGGGCGATACGTTTCCGCACGCTTCCGCGCCGCTCCGCGAGCGAGGGATACCCGGCGGGGGTAGGGTGCTCGTCATGACCCTGAGTAAATGTGCGACATACGGACAGTTGTCCCTGTTCGTCTCGCTGCTCATCGGGATCGCCCACCTCCTCGGGCGCGTCCCGGCGCGGTTCACTCCGGTGGCCGGTCCGGTGCCCCGCCCGGCCCCGGTCCGTCCCGCCCCGTTGTCGGTGCTGCGCATATAGAGGGGCGCCTCCCCCTCTGCCCCGTGGCAAGGGGATGCCGCCCCTCCCCCAGCAGACCGGAATACCGACAACACCCCGAGGTGCACTCTCGTCATGCGCACTCCCCCCACCCGACGCGCCGTGCTCGGCGCCGCTGTCGCCACCGCCGGCGCAGCAGTGCTGACCGCCTGTTCCGGCGACGGCGCCGCCGGCGGCAGGAAGACCGCCGGCGCGAACGCCGGTGACACGAGCCACGGCAGCGTGAACCACGGGGCCTCCCCCGGCAGGAAGTCCAAGGGCGAGTACGTCTCCCCCGGCGGGGAGGAGGTCGCGAAGGCCGAGGCCGCGCGGGGCTCCGGCCCCGTACGGAAGGTCGATCTCGTCGCCACCCCGTCCCGGCTCGACCTGGGCGGCCTCGTCGTCGGCTCCTGGGCGTACGAGGCCCGGCTGCCCGGCAAGGAACTCCGGGTCACCAAGGGCGACACCCTGGCCCTCACCCTCGCCAACCACCTCCCGCACGACACCTCGCTGCACTGGCACGGCCTCAACGTGCGCAACGACATGGACGGCGTGCCCGACCTGACCCAGCCGCCCATCAAGGTCGGCGCCGAGTTCCCCTACCGGTTCACCGTGCCGCACGCGGGCACGTACTGGTTCCACCCGCACACGGGCGTCCAGCAGGACCGCGGGCTGTACGCGCCGCTGATCGTCGACGACCCGAAGGAGCCGCTCGCGTACGACAAGGAGTGGGTCGTCGTCCTCGACGACTGGGTCGACGGGGTGGACGGCTCGACCCCGGACTCGGTGCTCGACGAACTGAGCGGGGGCAGGGGCGGCATGGACCACGGCGGCGGCAGCCACGGCTCGGCCGCCGACGCCGCCAAGGGGGCCAAGGGGGCGATGGGGCCCGAGGCCGCCGAGCGCCGCTCCGGTCCCTCCCGGCTGAAGCGGGGCTCCTACAGCAAACTGCTGGGCAGTCACGGGGGCGACGTCGACTACCCGCACTACCTGATCAACGGCCGCATCCCGAGGTCCCCCACCGCCTTCACCGCCAGGCCCGGCGACCGGATCCGGCTGCGCATCATCAACGCGGGCGGCGACACCGCGTTCCGCGTCGCGCTCGGCGGCCACCGGATGACGGTCACCCACACCGACGGCTACCCGGTCCGGCACACCACGACGGACGCCCTGCTGCTGGGCATGGGCGAGCGGTACGACGTGCTGGTCACCGCCAAGGACGGGGTGTTCCCGCTGACCGCGCTCGCCGAGGGCAAGGGTGCGTCGGCGCTGGCCCTGCTCCGTACCGGGAAGGGCACGGCCCCCACCGCGTCCGTACGGCCCGAGGAGCTGTACGGGAAGCTGGTGCAGGCGTACGACCTGGCTCCGGACGAGTCCGTGACGCTGTCCTCGCGCGAGCCCGACCGGACCATCCGGTTCAGGTTGACCGGCAGCATGGCGAAGTACGACTGGGCCTTCGACCACGAGCCGTACGACCCGAAGCGGCGCCACCCGGTGAAGGCGGGCGAGCGGGTCAGGCTGGAGTTCTTCAACGTCACGGAGATGTGGCACCCCATCCATCTGCACGGGCACTCGTTCGGTCTCGTGGGACCGGCGGGGCCGAACCACCGGGCCACCCGGCGCGGCCGGGCCTCCTGGGCGCGCAAGGACACCGCGATCATCCGGCCGAACAACTCCCTGGCCGTGGAGTTCGACGCGACCAACCCGGGGCTGTGGATGCTCCATTGCCACAACATCTACCACTCGGACGTGGGCATGATGACGGTCCTCGGCTACCGCCGCTGACCGGCCCGCCTCCCCGTGTCCCGGCGGGCCGCGGGCCCGGGTTCCGCGGCCCGCCGGGACATCGCGTCAATCAGACGATTACACTGGTGCGCGTGCCTCAACTACGCCTCGCACTGAATCAGATCGACTCGACCGTCGGTGATCTCGCCGGAAACGCCGAGGCGGTCGTCCGCTGGACCCGGCACTCCGCCGAACAGGGCGCCCATCTGGTGGCGTTCCCCGAGATGATGCTGACCGGCTACCCCGTCGAGGACCTGGCCCTGCGCCCGTCCTTCGTCGATGCCTCGCGCCGGGCGCTGCGCGCGCTCGCCGTCCGGCTCGCCGAGGAGGGCTTCGGGGAGCTGCCGGTCGTCGTCGGCTACCTGGACCGTTCCGAGACGGCCCAGCCCCGGTACGGCCAGCCCGCCGGTTCCCCGCAGAACGCCGCCGCGGTGCTGCACCGCGGGGAGGTCGTGCTGACCTTCGCCAAGCACCACCTCCCCAACTACGGCGTCTTCGACGAGTTCCGGTACTTCGTGCCGGGCGACTCGATGCCGGTCGTGCGGGTCCACGGCGTCGACGTGGCGCTCGCGATCTGCGAGGACCTCTGGCAGGACGGCGGGCGGGTGCCGGCGGCGCGCGCCGCCGGGGCCGGGCTGCTGCTGTCGATCAACGCCTCGCCGTACGAGCGGGACAAGGACGACACCCGTCTCGAACTGGTCCGCAAGCGGGCCCAGGAGGCCGGCTGCACCACCGCGTACCTGGCGATGATCGGCGGCCAGGACGAGCTGGTCTTCGACGGCGACTCGATCGTCGTCGACCGGGACGGCGAAGTGATCGCCCGCGCCCCGCAGTTCGCCGAGGGCAGTGTCGTCCTCGACCTGGACCTGCCGGCCGCCTCCGCCGAGCCGCCGTCCGGCGTCGTGAACGACGGGCTGCGGATCGACCGCGTGGTGCTCTCCGAGGACCCCCTCCCGGCGTACGGGGCGGAGCTGGCCGGAGGGTACGCCGAGCGGCTGGACGACGACGAGGAGCTGTACTCGGCGCTGGTCGTGGGCCTGCGCGCGTACGCCGCCAAGAACGGTTTCAGCAGTGTGCTGATAGGGCTCTCCGGCGGGATCGACTCGGCGCTGGTCGCCGCGATCGCCTGCGACGCGCTGGGCGCGCAGAACGTGTACGGCATCTCGATGCCGTCGAAGTACTCCTCGGACCACTCCAGGGGCGACGCGGCCGAACTGGCCCGCCGCACCGGGCTGAACTTCCGCACCGTGCCGATCGAGCCGATGTTCGACGCGTACATGGGCTCGCTGGGGCTCACCGGCCTGGCCGAGGAGAACCTCCAGGCGCGGCTGCGCGGCACGATGCTGATGGCCGTCTCCAACCAGGAGGGCCAGATCGTCCTCGCGCCGGGCAACAAGTCCGAGCTGGCGGTCGGCTACTCGACGCTGTACGGCGATGCGGTCGGGGCGTACGGCCCGATCAAGGACGTCTACAAGACCTCGGTCTTCCGCCTCGCGAAGTGGCGCAACCGGGCCGCGGAGGAGCGCGGGCAGGTCCCGCCGATCCCGGAGGCGTCCATCACCAAGCCGCCCAGCGCCGAGCTGCGCCCGGACCAGGTGGACACGGACTCGCTGCCCGACTACGACGTGCTGGACCGGATCCTGGAGCTGTACGTCGACCGGGACCGGGGGCTGGCCGAGATCGTCGCGGCCGGGTTCGACGAGGAGCTGGTGGCGAAGACCCTGCGGATGGTGGACACCGCGGAGTACAAGCGGCGGCAGTACCCGCCGGGCACGAAGATCTCCCCGAAGGGCTTCGGCAAGGACCGTCGCCTGCCGATCACCAACCGGTGGCGCGAGTCGCGCTGAGCGGCCGGGACACCGGCGGACGGACCAGGAGCCGGGGCGCCTGCGGGCGCCCCGGCTCCGCCGTGTCCAGGCCGCGCCCCGGTGTCACAGCCGTACTCGGGCCGCGATCGGCAGGTGGTCGCTGTCCGTCCTGGCGAGCGTCCAGGACGACACCGGTTCGATGTCCTTCACCAGGATCTGGTCGATCCGCGCCATCGGGAACGAGGCCGGCCAGCTGAAGCCGAAGCCGTCACCGGCGGCGCCCTGGGTGGACCGCATCTGGGCGGTGACCGCGTTCAGCGCGCGGTCGTTCATCGTGCCGTTGAGGTCGCCGAGCAGGATCACCTTGTCGAGTGATTCGTGGGAGATGGCCTCGCCCAGGGCGTCGACGCTGTTGTCGCGCTGGTTGGCGGTGAATCCGGCGTGCAGCTTGACCCGTACGGACGGCAGGTGGGCCACGTAGACGGCGACCGCCCCCTTCGGTGTCGTGACGGTGGAGCGCATCGCCCGGGTCCAGCCCATCTTGATGTCGACGGGGCGGGTGGCGCTCACCGGGTACTTGCTCCACAGGCCGACGGTCCCCTGCACCGAGTGGTACGGGAAGCGCTCGGCGAGCGCCTCCTCGTACGCCGCCACCTTGCCGCTCGGCAGTTCCTGCAGGGCGATGACGTCGGCGCCGGAGCTCGCGACGTGCCGGGCGGTGCCCGCGGGGTCGGGGTTGTCGGCGTTGACGTTGTGGGTGGCCACGGTGAGGTCGCCGCCGCTGCCCGACTTGTCGGTGAGCAGGCCGCCGAAGGCGTTGAGCCAGACCACGACCGGCAGCAGGAGGGCGATCAGCGCGGTCGCCGAGCGGCGCACCAGGGCCAGGACCAGCAGCAGCGGCACGAAGACGGCGCACCACGGCAGGAACGTCTCGGAGAGGCTGCCCAGGTTGCCGATGGTGTTCGGGATCTCGGAGTGGAGGGCCATCACGAGGGTGAGCAGGACCGAGCACAGGGCGAGGACGATGCCGCGCCGCCAGATGCCCCGGTCGCCGCTCAGCCTGTCGCGCAGGGCCCGCAGCCGCGCTCCCGGTCCGTCGCGCTCCGGCTCCGGTTCCGCACGGTCGTTCCCGGTGTCCGCTCCGTACGCCTGCACCATCGCGCTGTCCTCACTGACTTGCCCTGCATGTCGCCGCGCCCACGACCCTAGGCGATGGACGGCGTGTTCCCCGCCGTCCGCGACGGCCGTACTGCCATGAGGACGAAGGGCGGGGTCCGGCGGGTTCCGGCCGGGCGGGCTCCGCCCGGGGCTTGTGACACAACGATCACACTCGAACGGAGCAAGGACGGCGGGCGTGGCTCGGTCCCCGGCGGGCGGGCACGGCTCAGTCCCCGGCGGGCGGGCGGGGTGCCAGTCCTTCGACCAGGAGCCGGACGATGCGGTCCGTGAGGTCCTCGGGCAGCGGCGCGTCGGGCCGGTGGACGGTGCGTACGAGCATGGGTCCCAGGAACAGGTCGTTCACCAGTTCCACGTCCAGGTCGGCGCGGAGCTCCCCGGCGTCGATCGCACGCCGCACCGCGGCCAGCATGGCGTCGCGGCGCGGCACGATGACGGTGCAGTGGTACTCCGCCCACAGCCTGGGGTGGCTCTTCATCTGCGCGAAGATGTTGTGCAGCAGGACCGAGGAGCGTTCGGCCAGGCCGCGCTCGCGGATCGACTCCAGCAGCAGCCGCAGGTCGGCGAGCCCGGCGGTGCCGGAGACGACGGGTTCCGGTGGCTCGATGTCGCGCAGGACGTCGACGAAGAGCTCTTCCTTGTCGCTCCACCGTCGGTAGATCGTCGCCTTGCCCACGCCGGCGGTCCGGGCTATCCGCTCGATGGACAGGCCGGCGAGCGGTTCGCCCGCCTCCAGCAGTCCGGCGACGGCGTCCAGGATCGCCCGCTCGGCCGCCGCGCTGCGCGGCCGGCCCCGTCGGGGTTCCGGGCCCTTCCGCGAGGGGCTGCCCCGGTCCTCTCCCTGTATCCGCACGTCGATCCACCTCTCACCGCACCGTCCGACCGCCGTCCGATTCTCGCCGACGGGGGCGGCGCTCCTGTCGGCCGCCCTCGGGAACCGGGGTCGCCCGGGTCCCGGGGGACGGCGTCCTCGTCTCAGCCCTCGGGGGCCGTCTCCCTCACCGGCCCGCCCCCGCCGCGCGCACCGGCCGCCCGCCCTTCCCGGAACCGTCGGGGGCCTGTCCCGCGGGCGGCTTCCCCGGCAGGAACAGGGCCACCACGAGGGTGCCCACCAGGGCGATGGCCGCCGAGCCGATGGCGGTGATGTGCATGGCCTTCAGGAACGCGTCGTTCGCCGCGTCGATCAGCGGGGCGCCCGCCGGGCCCATCCGGTCCGCGATGCCGAGCGTCGCCTCGATCGACTCCCCCGCCGCATCCCGCAGACCGGCCGGGAGCACGCCGAGGTGTCCCTCGATGTCGCCCCGGTAGACGGTGGACAGCACCGAGCCGAGCACCGCGACCCCGAGCGCCCCGCCGACCTGCCGGAACGTGTTGTTCACCGCCGAGCCGGAACCGGCCTTCTCGCGGGGCAGCGCCTGCATCACGGAGACCGTGACCGGCGTCATCACATGCGCCATGCCCGTGCCCTGCACGAAGAGGAGCACGCACAGCACCCAGACCGGCGTGTTCTCGTCGAACAGCGCGAACGACGCGAGTCCGATCGCGACCAGCAGCATGCCGACGGTGCACACGGCACGGGCGCCGAAGCGGTCGACGAACAGCCGGGCACGCGGTGCGAAGACCATCTGGGCGGCGGCCAGCGGCAGCAGCATCAGGCCCGAGTCCAGCGCGCTCCAGCCGCGCACGCTCTGCATGTAGAACGCGGAGAAGAAGGTCACTCCCATCAGCGCGAAGAAGACCAGCGCTATGGCGGCGACGGCCGCGGAGAACGACGGCTTCTTGAAGTACGAGATGTCGATGGCCGGGTGGGTGCTGCGCTTCTCGTGCCAGACGAACCCGGCCAGGACGAGCAGACCGCCGACGATCGGCAGGAGCACGGTGACGTCGGTGAAGTCGGCGAGCTCGCCGCCGCGGATGATGCCGTACACCAGCAGGACCAGCCCGACGATGGAGAGCAGCACACCGATCGGGTCGATCCGGCCCGGCTTCGGGTCCTTGGAGTCCGGCACCAGCAGCACCATCGCGATCAGCGCCACGATCACCACGGGCACGTTGACCAGGAAGATCGAGCCCCACCAGAAGTGTTCGAGCAGCAGTCCGCCGGTGATCGGGCCGATCGCGATGGCGAGTCCGACACTGCCGGCCCATATCCCGATGGCCCGGGGCTGTTCGTCGCGCTCGAAGACGTTCATCAGCACCGCGAGCGTGGCGGGCATGACGAAGGCGGCGCCGAAGCCCATCAGGGCGCGCCAGGTGATCAGTTCGTTCGGCGAGCCCGACAGGGCGGCCAGGGCGGAGCCGATGCCGAAGAGCAGGATGCCGAAGAGCAGCACCTTCTTGCGGCCGATGCGGTCGCCGAGCAGGCCCGCGGTGAAGAGGAGTCCGGCGAACACGAGCGTGTAGGAGTTGATCGCCCACTCCAGCTCGCTCTGGGTGGCCCCCAGTCCGGTGGGTGCGGGGCTGGCGATGGTCTTGACCGCGACGTTCAGGATCGAGTTGTCCAGCACCACGATGAGCAGGCTGAACATCAGAACGACGAGGATCGCCCAACGGCGGCGGTGGACCGCCTCCGGGACCTGGGGTACGGCGGTGCGAGCGCCGGACGGTATCGACATGCCAGGAGCCTATCCCGTTACGATACGAGACCGTCTCGTATTGGAAAGTCTTTACGAACAGGAGTTCTTTCCGGCCGTGCCGGGTGCCCGCACACGCTGTCCCACTTCCCGCGGAGGGGCACGGGATGCCACCATGGAACCGGTCCGGGGACGCCGTGAGGGCGCCTCGAGATGACGAAGGAGCCCACAGCAATGTCGCTTCAGGCTGCGCGGAACCAGTCCGCGAACACCCCCGCGGGAGCCTCCACCGACAGCAGCAAGGCGCTGTACGGAGGAAAGAGCACCCGCCGCATCACCGTCCACGACATCGCCGCCGCCACCGGGCGCGGCGAGAAGTGGCCCATGCTCACCGCCTACGACGCGATGACCGCGTCCGTCTTCGACGAGGCCGGCATCCCGGTCATGCTCGTCGGCGACTCCATGGGCAACTGCCACCTCGGCTACGAGACCACCGTGCCCGTCACGATGGACGAGATCGCGATCCTCTCCGCCGCTGTCGTACGGGGCACCCGGCGCGCCCTGATCGTCGCGGACCTGCCCTTCGGTTCGTACCAGGAGGGCCCCGTCCAGGCCCTGCGCAACGCGACCCGGCTGATCAAGGATTCCGGGGTCGGCGCGGTCAAGCTGGAGGGCGGCGAGCGCAGCCACGAGCAGATCCGGCTGCTGGTCGACGCGGGCATCCCGGTCATGGCCCACATCGGCCTGACCCCGCAGTCCGTCAACGCGATGGGCTACCGGGTGCAGGGCCGTGGCGAGGAGGCCGCGCAGCAGCTGCTGCGCGACGCCAAGGCCGTGCAGGACGCGGGCGCGTTCGCCGTCGTCCTGGAGCTGGTGCCGGCCGAGCTGGCCGCCGAGATCACCCGCATCCTGCACATCCCGACCATCGGCATCGGGGCCGGTCCCGACACGGACGCCCAGGTGCTGGTCCACACGGACATGGTCGGGCTGACCGGGGGCAAGGTGCCGCGGTTCACCAAGCAGTACGCGAACCTGCGCAAGGTGCTGGGCGACGCGGCGAAGGAGTTCGCGGAGGAGGTCGTGGGCGGCGCCTTCCCGGCCGCCGAGCACACCTTCCACTAGGCCGCACCCGGACCACTGGGCCGTGTTCCGCCCAGTGGTCCGGGTCCGGAAAGTCCTGCCGGACGCCCGCACGGGTCCCGGGCCGGACCGCCCGCAGGCGCGGCCCACCCCCTGACCTGCGAAGGGGCCGGGAACAAGACCATTTCCCGCACCACCGACAGCCCGCCGACATCCCCCATCGGCGGGCTGTCGGCCTGCTGTCGGCGGGCTGTCGGCGACGGCTGGTGCCATGGTCGGCATGACGCGAATCGACAAGAACCCCAGGAGCGGCCCGAACGCCGTCGAGGTCCGGGGGCTGGTCAAGCACTACGGCTCGACCAGGGCGCTGGACGGTGTGGACCTCGACGTGCGCGAGGGCACCGTGCTCGGCGTGCTCGGCCCCAACGGCGCGGGCAAGACCACGCTCGTGCGCTGCCTGTCCACCCTGATCCGGCCCGACGCGGGTCGCGCCGTCGTGGCGGGCTTCGACGTGGTGCGCCAGCCCCGGCAGCTGCGCCGCACCATCGGTCTGACCGGGCAGTACGCCTCGGTCGACGAGAAGCTCTCCGGCCGGGAGAACCTCTACATGATCGGGCGGCTGCTCGACCTGTCGCGCAAGGAGGCCCGGTCCCGGGCCGACGAACTGCTCGAACGGTTCTCGCTCACCGACGCGGCCGGACGCGCCGCGATGGACTACTCCGGCGGCATGCGGCGCCGGCTCGACCTGGCCGCCTCGATGATCGGCCGCCCGGCCGTCCTGTACCTGGACGAGCCGACGACGGGGCTCGACCCCCGCACCCGCAACGAGGTCTGGGCCGAGGTGCGGCGGATGGTCGCGGAGGGGGCGACCGTGCTGCTCACCACCCAGTACATGGAGGAGGCCGAGCAGCTCGCCGACGAACTGACCGTCATCGACCGGGGCAGGGTCATCGCCCGCGGCGGGGTGGACGAGCTGAAGACCCGGGTCGGCGGGCGCACCCTGCAGATCCGGCCCGCGGACCCGGCGCACCTGCCCGCCATGGCCCGGTCGGTCCGGGAGGCGGGGCTGGACGGGGCCGCGGGCGCGCGGGTGGTCCCGGACGAGGGGCTGCTGCACGTGCCGGTCCTCAGCGACGAGCAACTGACCTCCGTCGTCGGCCTGCTGGGCGCCCGGGGCTTCCCGCTGGCGCACGTCGCCACCGCGCTGCCCAGCCTGGACGAGGTGTTCCTGGCCATCACCGGCGAGAAGAGCGTTTCCGCCGCCGGCACGATTCCCGAGGAGGTCGCGGCATGAGCACGGCGACTCTGTCCCCCGCTCCCGTCGGTCCGGCCCCGGCAAGGACGGTCCGCGACGAGGACCGGATCGGGCTGCGCGGCAACCTGCGCCACATCGGTGCGCTGGTGCGGCGCAATCTGCTCCAGATCAAGAAGGATCCGGAGTCGATGTTCGACGCCCTCCTGATGCCCGTCGTCTTCGTCCTGCTGTTCGTGTACGTGTTCGGCGGCTCGGTCGGCGGCAGCATGGGCGGCGGCCGGGAGGAGTATCTGAACTACCTGGTTCCGGGGCTGATGTCGATGATGGGCGTGAACATCGCCTCGGCGGTCGGCACCGGTGTCAACGACGACTTCCGCAAGGGGGTCATGGACCGGTTCCGGACGATGCCGATCGCCCGTTCCTCGGTGCTCGTCGCGAAGATCGTGGTCGAGCTGGGCCGGATGACGGTGGCCACCGTGATCCTGCTGGTCATGGGCTTCGTGCTCGGCATGGAGCTCCGGGAATCGGTGCTCGGGCTGATCGGGGCGGTCGCGCTGTCGGCGGTGTTCGGCGCCGCCATCATGTGGATCTTCATCCTGCTCGGGCTGTCCATGAAGACGTCCCAGGCGGTCCAGGGAACGGGGATGCTCGTGCTGATGCCGCTCCAGTTCGGTTCCTCGATCTTCGCCCCGACCGAGACGATGCCGGGCTGGCTCCGGGCCTTCACCGAGTACAACCCGCTGTCCAACCTGGCGGACGCGACGCGCGGCCTGATGATGGGCGGGCCGGTCGCCCACTCGGTGTGGGTGACGCTCGGCTGGGCCGCGGTGATCACCGCGGTGGCGGCGCCGCTCGCGGTGGCCAGGTTCCGCGGGAAGGTCTGAGGAAGGTCCGGGGAACCTCCGCTTCGCGACCGGGCCGCTCCTCCCCGGCCGGGGCCCTCCCGACCGGACCGCGCTTCCTCGGCCGGGACTCTCCCGACCGGGCCGCGCCTCACCGTTCCCGGTACTCGTCCCCCAGGGCGGCGGCCTCCTCCATGGTGAGGCCGTCGCCCTCGGCGTACGCGGCCTCGTAGGCAGCCCGGCCGAGGACGGCGACGGCGCCGCGTTCCGTCCGGTCCCAGTCCTCCCGCTCCATCGCCGTCGGCACGTGGCCCCGGGGCAGCAGGGCCCGGCCGGCGCCGAGCAGACGGGCCGCGCTCAGGGCCCGCCGCTCACCGCCGAGCCCGACCAGGGCCCGTGCCAGGGTGACGAGCTGGATGACGGGCATCTGCGGCGCCATCATCCGGGTCAGCGGGTCGCGGGACCGGTCCAGCGCGGTCAGGACCCGGCGCAGGGCGTCGGCGTACCGCCCGTCCTGGTTGTCCAGCCAGGCCAGGCCGCCCAGGACGAACCCGTCGAAGGCCACCGCCGTTTCGGAGTGGAACTCCTCGCGTGCCGCGTTCATCTGCTCGCGCGCCTCGTCGGTACGGCCGCTGCGGCCCAGCCACAGGGCGAGGTAGAGGCGGGCGGCGGGCATCGCCTCGCGCCCGATCCGCCCTCCCTCGGCGAGCACCTCCCGCAGGATCGCCTCGCCCTCCGCGCCGCGGCCCAGTTCGGTGAGCGCGGACGCGTACCGGGTGCGCAGCACCGCCACCTGGGTCCGGGCGCCGAGCCTGCGCGCGTGGTCGACGGCGGCCCGGAAGTCCTCGGCCGCCTGCGCGTACTCGCCCAGCCGTTCACCGGCCTCGCCCCTGGAGGAGAGCGCCTCGGCCGCGCCCCAGTCGTCGCCGAGCCGGCCGAAGATCTCCAGGCTCTCGTCGGCGTCCGCCCGCGCCTCGGCCGCCCATTCGGGCCGGTTGGCCAGGACGTTGGCCCGCATGTGGAGCGCTCCGGCCAGCTCCCACTCGTAGCCGAGCTCGCGGCAGGTCCGGACCGCCTCGCTCAGCAGCCCCCGCAGGTCGTCCGGCTCGCCGGTGAGCATGACCGCGAAGAACCAGAGCGATGCCGGGACGCGGCAGGTCTGCGGCTGGCCCGCCCGGTAGGTCTTCGCGATGACGCGCAGCCGGGCCCTGCCCTTCTCGTCGTGCCACGTCTCCTTGGTGTGGTCCGCGCTGAGCAGCTGCACCAGGGCCACCTGGCGCCGCGCCTCCTGGAGCAGTTCGGCGTTCATGGGCGGCGGCGCGTCGGTGCAGCGCTCGTGGAGGGAGGGGGCGGGCCGGGCGGGCGGGGCGAAGGGGTCGGGTCCCAGCGCGGCGACCGCGGCGGCCCAGTGGAGCGCGTCGGCGCACAGGTCGCGTATCTGCCAGTACCAGGCCAGTGAGAGCACCAGGCAGAGGGCCTCCTGTTCGTCGCGGGCGGCGACGGCGCGGCGCAGGGCGGTGCGGAGGTTCTCCTGCTCGCGCTGGAGGAGGTCGATCGCGGACTGCTGTCCGGCGCCGCGCAGTCGGGGATCGGTGGTACGGGCCAGCTCCCGGAAGTGCACCAGGTGGCGCCGCTCCACGGCGTCCCGTTCGGCCGCCTCGTCGAGCCGTTCGGCGGCGTACTCGCCCACGGTCTCCAGCAGCCGGTAGCGCATCTCGCCGTCCGCGGCGGGCGTGGCGACGACGAGGGACTTGTCGACGAGCGAGCCGAGCAGCCCGGCGACCTCGCGCGTGTCCTTCGGCCCGTCCGCGCAGACCTCCTCGGCCGCGGCCAGGGTGCAGCCGCCGGCGAAGACCGACAGGCGGCGCAGCACGGCGCGTTCGGGCTCGTCCAGGAGGTCCCAGGACCAGTCGACGACGGCGCGCAGGGTCTGTTGCCGGGGCAGTACGGTGCGGGCCCCGTTGGTGAGCAGCCGGAACCGGTCGTCGAGCCGGTCGGCGATCTGGCGCGGGGTGAGCATCCGCAGCCGGGCGGCGGCGAGTTCGATGGCGAGCGGCAGCCCGTCGAGGCGTCGGCAGATCTCGGCGGCGGCGGCCTCGGTGCCGGGGTCCGTGTCGGTCCGGAAGCCTGGCCGGGCCGCGGCGCCCCGGTCGGCGAGCAGGCGCAGCGCCATCGGGTCGGGCAACGGGTCGACGGGGCGGACCAGTTCGCCCGGAACGCCCAGGGGTTCCCGGCTGGTCGCGAGCACCGTCAGCTGCGGGCAGTGGGCGAGCAGGTGGTCGGCGAGGACGGCGGCGGCCCCGACGAGGTGTTCGCAGTTGTCCAGGAGCAGCAGCATGCGGCGCCGGGAGCAGTGCTCGGTGAGGCGTACGAGAGGGGTTCCCTGGTTGCGTTCGGCGGCCCTCAGCCCTTCGGCGCCCGCGCCGCGCAGCACGGTCTCGCGGGCTCCGAGCGCGCTCAGTACGGCTTCCGGTACGGCCTCGGGGTCGTCGAGGGGGGCGAGTTCGGCCAGCCAGACGCCGTCCGGCCAGGCGTCCGCGACGGATTCGGCGGCCTCCTGGGAGAGCCGGGTCTTGCCCGCGCCGCCGGGGCCCAGGAGGGTGACCAGTCTGGCGTGCGAGAGGTCGTGGCGCAGGGCCTCGATGTCGTCCTCGCGCCCGACGAAACTGGTGAGCCTGGCCCGGAGGTTTCCCGGCCACGCGGTGGGGGCCCCGGTGCGGGCGGGCCGGTCCGGGGGTTCCGGGGCGGGCCGGGGCGCCGGTTCCTGGCGGAGCAACTCGGCGTGCAGCGACCGCAGTTCGGGGCCGGGGTCGGTGCCGAGCCGGTCGGCGAGCAGGGTGCGCACCTCGTCGTAGGCGGCCAGTGCCTGTGCCGTGCGTCCGGCGTCGCGCAGGGCCCGCAGCCGCAGCGCCTGGAGGGGTTCGTCGAGGGGGTGCTCGGCGCACAGGGCGACGAGTTCGGGCAGGGTCTCGTCGGCGCGGCCGAGCGCGAGGGCGGCGCCGAGCCTGCCGCGCCGGGCGTCCAGGCGGCGGGCCTCCCAGCGGGCCTCGGCGGCGCGCCGGTCGGGCAGGTCGGCCAGGACCGGGCCGCGCCACAGGGCGAGTGCCTCGTCGAGGGTGCTCAGGGCCTTCGCCGCGTCCCCCTCGGCCAGGGCCCGTGCGCCCTCCCCCGCGAGCCGTTCGAAGCGGTGGAGGTCGATCGCGTCCGGCTCGGCGGCCAGCCGGTAGCCGTTCTCCGCGGAGGTGACCGCCGCGTGGCCGACGGCCCGCCGGAGCCGTCCGACGAGCGCCTGGAGGGCGCCCACCGCGTCGGCGGGCGGATCACCGTCCCACACCTCGTCGACGAGCACGGCGGCCGGGACGGTGCGGCCGGGACGCAGCGCGAGGGCGGCGAGCAGGGCGCGCAGCCGTGCCCCGCCGATGGCGACGGCCGTGCCGTCGTCGCGAAGTGCCCGGCTGGTACCGAGGATGCAGTAGCGCACCCGCCCATTCTCCGCGACCGGTGCCGGGAAGGGCCGGGCCGGGCGGAAAAGGGGAGGCTGGAAAGGGGTGAAAAGGGGGTGGAAAGAGGAGGCGGGAAAGGGGCGGCAGGGGCCGGAAGGGGCCGAACCGGCGGTTCCGGGAGGCCGGGACGCGTCGGCCCGGCACGGGGCGTTCACGAGACGTCCGCGACGTGCCGCATGTACGGTCGGTCGGGCCCGCCGCCCGCACCCGTACCGGCCCGCCCCCCCTTCCCTTCTTCCGTACTCTCCTTCAGGAGTCCGCCGATGAGCACCTCAGCAGCCCGCAGGGACCGGCGGATCAGCCCGGTCTTCCTCGGCATCGTCGCCGTGGCGGCGGCAGCGGGCTGGGCGGTGTGGACGGGCACCGGACATCCCTACGGGCTCGCGGTCTTCGTCTTCGTCACGGCGGCGTGGGTGGTCTCGCTCTGCCTGCACGAGTACGCGCACGCCCGCACCGCGCTGCACAGCGGGGACACCTCCGTCGCCGCGAAGGGCTACCTCACGCTCGACCCGCTCCGCTACACGCACGCGCTGCTCAGCATCGTGCTGCCGGTGCTGTTCGTGATCATGGGTGGTTTCGGTCTGCCCGGCGGGGCGGTCTTCATCGAGCGGGGCCGGATCCACGGCCGCTGGAAGCACAGCCTGGTCTCGGCGGCGGGTCCGCTGACGAACGTGCTGTTCGCGCTCGTGTGCACGGCGCCGTTCTGGCTGCACGCGCTGGGCGGTGTGCCGCGGGAGTTCCGGTACGCGCTGGCGTTCCTGGCCCTGCTCCAGGTCACCGCGGCGATCCTGAACTTCCTGCCGGTGCCGGGGCTGGACGGGTACGGGGTGATCGAGCCCTGGCTGCCCTACCGGGTCCGCCGCCGGGCGGAGCCGTTCGCGCAGTTCGGGCTGCTCGCGGTGTTCGCCCTGCTGTGGGTCCCGGGGATCAACGAGGTCTTCTTCGGCGCGGTCCACGACCTGCTGGAGTCGCTGGGGGTGGACCGGCTCGGCACGGAGTGCGGGCGGGCCGCCTACCGGTTCTGGGCGAACTGGAACGAGGAGTACCCGGCCTGCGCGACGGCCCCCTGAGCGGGGCCGGTGCTCAGCCGGCGGACTGCTGTGCGGATGCTCAGCCGGCGGACTGGGCGGGCTGCTCGGCCTGGGCCCGATGCCGACGCAGGTAGAACCACGCCATGTTGGAGGAGAGCCCGGCCATCAGCACCCAGACGATCCCGAGCCAGCGGCCCTGGACGAAGGAGATCACCGCCGCGGCGACGGCCAGGACGCAGACGATGAGGGCGTAGAGAGCGAGACGGGGCATGGGGGACGGCTCCTGTCCGGGTGGTGCACGGGTCCCGTCCAGTGTCCCCCATGCCCCGTTCCGCCCGTCGCAGGGGCGGCCCGGGACGGTCGCGGCTCGGCTGCCGAGGCTCGGACGTCGATGCCGTCGCGGCTCAGATGTCGGTGACGCGGAGCCCGGCGTGTGCCTTGTAGCGGCGGTTGACCGAGATCAGGTTGGCGACCAGCGACTCGACCTGGTGGGCGTTGCGCAGCCGCCCGGCGTAGATGCCGCGCATGCCGGGGATGCGGCCCGCCAGTGCCTGGACGGTCTCGGCGTCGGCGCGGGCCTCGCCCAGCACCAGCACGTCGGTGTCGATCTCCTCGACGGCCTCGTCCTGGAGCAGCACCGCCGAGAGGTGGTGGAAGGCGGCGGTGACGCGGGACTCCGGCAGCAGGGCGGCGGCCTGCTCGGCGGCGCTGCCCTCCTCGGGCTTCAGGGCGTAGGCGCCCTTCTTGTCGAAGCCGAGCGGGTTGACGCAGTCGACGACGATCTTGCCCGCGAGTTCCTCGCGCAGCGACTCCAGGGTCTTGGCATGGCCGTCCCACGGCACGGCGACGATCACGATGTCGCTGCGGCGGGCGCACTCCGCGTTGTCCGCGCCCTCGACGCCGTGGCCCAGCTCCTCGGCGGCGGTCCGGGCGCGGTCGGCGGCCCGGGAGCCGATGATCACCTTCTGTCCGGCGCGGGCGAACCGGTAGGCCAGCCCACGCCCCTGCGGTCCGGTGCCGCCGAGCACGCCGACGGTCAGCCCGGAGACGTCGGGGAGGTCCCAGGGGTCCTTGGCGGGGGGCTTGGCACTGCCACTGTCATTCGTAGTCATGGCTCCGACATTACTGCCCGCCACGGGGCGGCACGCTGCGTCGTTCGGCCCCGGGCCTCCGCCGCCCTCGGACCCCCGTTCGGCTGATCGAGAGCCGTTCGCCGGTGCCCGGCGGGGGTGCTGGGGCATGATGCCGGGCCATGGATGCCGTACGTGTCGCCCTGCTGCGCGAAGTGCTCGCCGGGACCGAGTGGCCCGCCGCGACCCGGAGGTTCGCCGGGGCGCTGAGGTCGTCCGTCGTCCCGCACGGCGGCGGGCTGCTGCTGGTGGGGACGGCGGAGTACGAGCCGTGGCACCTGGCGGCCCATCTGGTCGACGAGTCCACCTGGTCCGGGCTGCCGGAGCTGGTCCCCACCCTGGTGCGCCACCGGGTGGAGCCGGGCAGCCCGGCGCATCTGGCGGTCGGCCTGGGCCGGATCGAGGCGGCGGGGCGGGGCGAGACGCTGCTCCTGGTGGCCCCCGAGCGGCCCGGCGAGGGGCTGCTGGAGCGGGTGCACGACGCGCGGCGCGCCGGGGCCACGGTGCTCTCGCTGGGCGACGGCGACCCGGAGGTCCGGGGGCTGGCCCACGAGACGCTCGCGGTGACCGGCGCCGACGACATCGACCTGGACACCGTGCAGCATCTGGTGAGCGCGGCGGCCGGGGAGAACAGCGCGCCCGCGCCGCGCGGCCGGCGCGGCTTCCGGGACCGGCTGTCCCGTCTCGCCGACCAGCTGACGGCGCCTCCCCCGCCCCGCTGGTGAGGCGCGGACCGGGGACCGCCGCCGACGGAACCGCCCTCCGGTCCCCGGTTCCCCCGGCCCTCGGCCCCTGACCGCCATCCGCCCCCGCCGCCGTGTCCCTGGTCGCCCGCCGTCCGCCGCCCGCCGCGAAAAGTGGTTGCACCGCGTGACCGCCGGGCCGGAGCATGGCCCCTCGTGACCTCTGCCCCGCCCCCCGCCGCCGCGTCTCCGGCCGCCCGGCTCCTCGCCCTGCTGCCCGACCTCACGCCCCTGCGTTCCTCCGCCGACTTCCGGCTGCTGTGGATCCAGGGCCTGGTGACGTACTTCGGCAGTTTCATGGCGCTGATCGCGCTGCCGCTCCAGATCAAGGAACTGACGGGTTCCCCGCTGGCGGTCGGCGCGATGGGGGCGGTCGAGCTGGTGCCCCTGGTCGTCTTCGGCCTGTACGGCGGGGCGCTCGCGGACGCCGTGGACCGCCGCAAGGTGATCCTGGGCACCGAGGCGGGGCTCGGCCTGCTCGCCCTGGTGCTCCTGGTGAACGCGGCGCTGCCGAGTCCGTTGCTCTGGCCGCTGTACGTGGTCGCGGCCGGAGTCTCCGCGCTCTCCGGGCTCCAACGGCCCGCGCTGGACTCCCTGATGGCCCGGATCGTGCCGCACGAGCAGCTGACCGCGGCCGCCGCGCTGAACTCGCTGCGCTGGCAGTTCGGTGCGATCACCGGCCCGGCGGTGGCGGGGCTGGTGGTCGCCTACGCCGGGCACGCCACGGCGTACACGGTCACGGTGGCCACCTTCGCCGGCTCCGTGCTCCTGTGCCTGCGCCTGACGCCCGCGCCGCCCGCCCGGGACAACGCGAAGCCGTCGCTGCGCGGCATCGTGGAGGGCGCGAAGTACGCCTGGAGCCGGCCGGTGCTGCTGGGGACGTACGCGGTCGACATGGCCGCGATGTTCTTCGCCTTCCCGAACGCGATCTTCCCGTTCCTGGCGGACGACCTGAACGCCGACTGGTCGCTGGGCCTGATGTACGCCGCGGATTCGGTCGGGTCGCTGGTGCTGGGGCTGACCAGCGGCTGGACGTCACGGGTGCGGCGGCACGGGCTGTTCGTGGTGTTCGGGGCCGCGGTCTGGGGGCTGGCGATCGCGGGGGCCGGGTGGTTCGGCAACGTGTGGCTGGTGCTGGCCTGCCTGGCGGTGGCGGGCGCGGGCGACATGCTCAGCGGGCTCGGTCGCTCCACGATCTGGAACCAGACCATCCCGGAGGAACTGCGGGGCCGGCTGGCGGGCATCGAGGTGCTCTCGTACAGCGTCGGTCCGCAGCTGGGTCAGGTGCGGGCCGGTGCGATGGCGGGCTGGACGGGGACCAGGGCGGCGATCTGGAGCGGGGGCGTGGCCTGCGTGGCCTCGGTCGCGCTGCTCGCCGCGGCGCTTCCCAAGCTGCTCACGTACGACTCCGAGACCGACGAGGACGCGGTGCGCAGGCGGGCGCAGCGCGAGGCGGAACAGGCGGAACGGCCCACGGGGGCCGCGGAGGCCGGTGCCTCCGGCGCGTGAGCGACGAGGGCACCGGGCCCCGGCGGGGCCGGCCCCGGAGTCGGGGCCGGAGCCGCTCCGGGGGCTCCTCACGCCTCCGGGTCCGTGGGGGCGTCCCGGTCGTGCCACTTGGGGTCGTTCTCCCACTCCAGGTTCCGTTCCCGCGCGGTGTCCATCGCGTGCTGCGCCTCCTGGCGGGTGGCGTACGGCCCGAAACGGTCCTTGGCCGGGCACTCGGGGCCCTCCTCGACCTTCTGGTGCTGCAGGCAGTAGAACCACTCGCCGGGCTTGCCCGTGGTGCGCTTCTTGAACAGGGCCATCACGGCTCCTTCCCTCGGGGCCATGCTGCCCCAAGCACGCTGGTTAGACTCGCTGACATGTCTGGCCAGTCGCTGCTCGTACCCGGGGAGATCACTCCCATCCGATCCGTTCCCGGAAACATCCGGCGCCCCGAGTACGTGGGCAAGCCGGCCCCGACCCCGTACACCGGTCCGGAGGTCCAGGACGCCGACACCGTCGAGCGCATGCGCATCGCGGGCCGGATCGCCGCGCAGGCGATGGAGGAGGCCGCGAAGCACATCGCACCGGGCGTCACGACGGACGAACTCGACCGGGTCGCCCACGAGTTCATGTGCGACCACGGAGCCTATCCGTCGACGCTCGGCTACCGGGGCTTCCCCAAGTCGCTCTGCTCCTCGCTGAACGAGGTGATCTGCCACGGCATCCCGGACTCCACGGTGCTGCGCGACGGCGACATCGTTAACCTCGACGTGACGGCGTACATCAACGGCGTGCACGGCGACAACAACGCCACGTACCTCTGCGGCGACGTGGACGAGGAGTCCCGGCTGCTCGTGGAACGCACCCGGGAGGCGCTGAACCGGGCGATCAAGGCGGTCCGGCCGGGGCGGCAGGTCAATGTGATCGGACGGGTCATCGAGTCGTACGCGAAGCGCTTCGGGTACGGCGTGGTGCGGGACTTCACCGGGCACGGGATCAATTCCTCGTTCCACTCCGGCCTGATCATCCCGCACTACGACAGCCCGCACGCGACCACGGTGATGAAGCCGGGGATGACGTTCACCATCGAGCCGATGCTGACGCTGGGCACCCACGACTACGACATGTGGGACGACGGCTGGACCGTCGTGACGAAGGACCGCAAGCGCACCGCCCAGTTCGAGCACACGCTGGTGGTGACGGACACGGGCGCCGAGATCCTGACGCTCCCGTAACCGGCCGTAAGCACGGCACCCGTCGCACAGCCCTCGAAGCGGCCGCCCCCGGGCGGCCGCTTTCGCGTGCCCTCCCGCGAAGCCCCGGTCCCCTCCCCCACCGACGGAACCAGGCGTATCATTTTTACCGACAGCCTGTCGGAAACTTTACCGACAGAACGTCGGGAAGCCATTGACTCAGGTAAGCCTAAGCAGAAGGATCGGGGAGGTCGACAGCCGCTGCCGCGCAGGGGCCGCCGCCGGCATTTCCGTCTCTTCCCGGATTTCCCGTCCCCCCTCGGTCCCCGGAGGCCCGCCTTGGACGCAACCGCCGCCACGCCCTTCTCGACGCTCATCCGCACCGCCTCGCACCAGCAGCACACCGAGGCGGAGACCTCGTCCTTCATGGGTGACCTGCTGGGCGGGCGGCTGGGGGTGGACGCGTACACGCGCTACACCGAGCAGCTGTGGTTCGTGTACCGGGCACTGGAGGAAGGCGCGCAGGCGCTGCGCACCGACCCGGTCGCCGGGCCGTTCATACGGCCCGAGCTGATGCGCACCGCCGAACTGGAGCGGGATCTGGCCCATCTGCGGGGCGCCGACTGGCGCGCGGGCCTGGAGCCGCTGCCCGCCACCGCCGCGTACGCCGCCCGGGTCGCCGAGTGCGCCCGTTCCTGGCCCGCGGGGTACGTCGCGCACCACTACACCCGCTACCTCGGCGACCTCTCGGGCGGCCAGATCATCCGCGACCGGGCGGAGCGCACCTGGGGCTTCGCGCGCAAGGGGGACGGCGTCCGGTTCTACGTCTTCGAACAGATCCCCAACCCCGCCTCGTTCAAGCGGGACTACCGCGAACTGCTGGACCGGCTGACCGCGGACGACCTGGAGAAGCAGCGCGTCGTCGACGAGTGCAAGCGCGCGTTCGCGCTGAACACGGCGGTGTTCCGGGAGCTGGGCGAGGCGTTCCCGCTCAGCGCGTAGCGTTCCGGCGGCGCGGCGGGCGGGGCGGCCGGAGCACGGCGACCGCCCGCGTCCGCCGCGCCGCCGCGTTCTCAGCCGCGGCCGGCCAGTGCGACGCGGCCCCCGATCTCCACCGTGCCGTCGGGGGCGGGGGCGGTGAGGAGCTGGGAGCCGCACCCCTGAATGATGTTGAGGGCGCGCCCCAGTTGCGCACTGAGCAGCAGGGCCGCCGCCCCCGTCGCCTCGTCCTCGACGATCTTGTCGTCGCGTCTCGGGAACGCCCGCGCCCTGACCCGGCCCGCCGCCTCGTCCTCCCAGGCCCACGCGTACAACCAGCCCTCGCCCGGCGGGGGCCCGGTCAGCGCCTCGACCTCGGCGACGGAGGCGTACCGCTCCAGCAGGCGCGGCGGCGCCCACTCGGGGCGGGCGGTGATCCAGGTGAATTCCCCGTCCTGGCGGGCGAATACGTCCCCGACCGGCAGTTCCAGGATCTCCAGGTCGAGCAGCCAGGCGGCGCCGACGAGCGGATGTCCGGCGAAGGGGAGGCGGAGCCCGGGGGTGTAGATGTCCAGGTGCCCGCGCTCGGGGTCGTCGACGAACACGGTCTCGCTGAACCCGAGCCGGCGGGCCAGCTCCTGCCGGGACGCCTCGTCGGGGTACGCGCGGCCGTCCCGCACGACCCCGAGGGCGTTGCCGTGCCTGCCGTCGGGGCCGCAGAACACCCGTAGTACGTCGATGCCCGCGGGCATCTCGAAGTCGCTGTCGCTCACCCGCGCATTCAAGCATCCGCCCGGGTGCCGGCCGGGCGGACGACGCCACTTCCGAAACACGCCCCAGCCGGACCGACCGGACGGAATCCAGAAGCACTTGACCTCCGCTTGACCACTTCATGGGAGTTCCATGGGGCGGCCGTGATCACTCCGTTCCCGACCCCCGGGGATGAGAGCTGAATCACTGCACGGGTGGGTACCGGTCAAGTAAGCCTCGGTTAAGTTAGGTCTGCCTCACCTGCCTTTGTCCGATCTTCTCCCCTTCTCCCTCAGCCTTCGTGGAGCCCGTATGCGAGCCGTTCGTTTCTCCGTCGTCACCGCCGCCGCGGCCGCGGCGGCCCTGACCGCCGTCACGGGCTGCGCAGAGAAGAGCGACGGCAAGGGCGACGGCGCCGTGCGGGTCGTCGCCAAGGACGACGCCTGCGAGGTGTCGAAGAAGGAACTGCCGGCCGGTCACATCGAACTGGCCGTGGAGAACAAGGGCTCCAAGGTCACCGAGGTCTACGTCCTCTTCCCGGACGACCGCATCGTCGCCGAGCGCGAGAACATCGGCCCCGGCACCAAGGCGAACATCACGGCCGAGATCAAGGCCGGTTCGTACGAGATCGCCTGCAAGCCCGGCATGAAGGGGCACGGCATCCGGCAGAAGCTGGAGGTCACCGGCGGCACCGCGGTCAAGCGCAGCCCCGAGATGGACAAGGCGGTCGCGATGTACCGCACCTACGTCCAGGCCCAGGCCGACGAGACGCTGCCGAAGGCCAAGAAGTTCACGGACGCCGTCGCCGCCGGTGACATCGAGACCGCCAAGAAGCTCTACGCCGACTCCCGGCTCGGCTGGGAGCGCACCGAGCCGGTCGCCGAGTCCTTCGGCGACATCGACCCGAAGGTCGACATCCGCGAGGACGGCCTGGAGGACGGTCAGAAGTGGACCGGCTGGCACCGCCTGGAGAAGGCGCTGTGGCAGGACAAGAAGCTGGGCGCCGAGGAGAAGGCCCTCGCCCCGCTCCTCTACAAGGACCTGCTCGACTGGCAGAAGCGGGTCGGCACCGCGGAGATCACCCCGACCTCGATGGCCAACGGCGCCAAGGAGCTCCTCGACGAGGTCGCCACCGGCAAGGTCACCGGTGAGGAGGAGCGGTACAGCCACACCGACCTGGTCGACTTCAAGGGCAACGTCGAGGGCGCCCAGAAGTCCTACGAGCTGCTGAAGCCGATCGCCGCCAAGAACGACGCGGCCCTGACCGCCTCCCTGGACAAGCGGTTCGCCGAGCTGAACACGCTGCTGGACAAGTACCGCGCGGACAAGAACTCCTACGACTTCACCTCGTACGACAAGGTCGGCAAGGCGGACCGCAAGGAGCTGTCGGACGCGGTCAACGCGCTGGCCGAGCCGCTGTCCCGGCTCGCCGCCGCGGTCACGAAGTAACGAGCGGGAGGGCTCTGTTCATGTCCCAGCAGGCACAGGCCGACGAAACCCCGGCACAGGGCTCCGGCCCCGCCCCGTCCCGCCGGGCGCTGCTCGGCTGGGGCGGTGCCGGGCTCGCGCTCGGTGCGGTCGCGGCCGGTGGCGCGGTCGCCGCGGTGCGGTCCGGCGACACGGCGGTACCGGCCGCGGACAGCGGTGCGGCGGTGCCGTTCCACGGCGCGCACCAGGCCGGGATCGCCACCGCCGTGCAGGACCGGCTGCACTTCGCCGCGTTCGACGTGACGACGAAGGACCGCGCCGAACTGGTCGCGCTGCTCAAGGAGTGGACGCGGGCGGCCGAGCGGATGACGGCCGGTCACGCGGTCGGCGACGGGGCGTACGGCGGCCTCGCCGAGGCGCCGCCGGACGACACGGGCGAGGCGCTGGGGCTCAAGCCGTCCCGGCTCACGCTCACCGTCGGCTTCGGCCCCTCGCTCTTCGCCAAGGGCCGGTTCGGCCTGGAGGACCGGCGGCCCACGGCGCTCGTGGACCTGCCGAAGTTCCCCGGCGACAACCTCGACGCGACCCGCAGCGGCGGCGACATCTGCGTCCAGGCGTGCGCGGACGACCCGCAGGTCGCGGTGCACGCCATCCGCAACCTCGCCAGGATCGGCATGGGCCGCATCGCGATCCGCTGGTCCCAGCTGGGCTTCGGCAAGACCTCGTCCACGACGCCGGACGCCCAGACCCCGCGCAACATGTTCGGCTTCAAGGACGGCACCCGGAACATCTCCGGCACCGACACCGCCGCCCTGGACAAGCACGTGTGGGTCGGCGAGAAGGACCGGGCGGACTGGATGACCGGGGGTTCCTACCTGGTGGCCCGCCGCATCCGGATGCACATCGAGACCTGGGACCGCACCTCGCTCCAGGAGCAGGAGGACGTCTTCGGCCGCGACAAGGGAGAGGGCGCCCCGGTCGGCAAGCCCTCCGAGCACGACGAGCCGTTCCTGAAGGCGATGCTGCCGACCGCGCACGTGCGGCTCTCCCACCCGGACAGCAACGACGGTGCGACGATCCTGCGCCGCGGCTACTCCTTCACCGACGGCACCGACGGCCTCGGCCGGCTCGACGCCGGGCTGTTCTTCATCGCCTACCAGCGCGACACCCGCAAGGCGTTCATCCCGATCCAGCGGCGCCTCGCGGCGCACGACGCGCTCAACGAGTACATCCAGCACGTGGGTTCGGCGCACTTCGCCGTCCCGCCGGGCGTCCGCGACAAGGACGACTGGTGGGGCCGGGCGCTGTTCTCTTAACAGGTCGAAACGGAAAGGAGAACCAGGACGTGTTCAGCAACTTCCTGATCGGCCTGCGCGAAGGCCTCGAGGCCAGCCTCGTCGTCTGCATCCTCATCGCCTACCTGGTGAAGACCGGCAACCGGAACAAGCTGGTGCCGATCTGGACCGGTGTCGGGATCGCCGTCGTCATCAGCCTGGCGTTCGGCGCCGGGCTCGAATTCGGTTCGCAGGAGATGACGTTCAAGGCCCAGGAGGCGCTCGGCGGTTCGCTGTCGATCGTCTCGGTCGGCCTGGTCACCTGGATGGTCTTCTGGATGCGGCGCACCGCGCGGCACCTGAAGTCGGAGCTGCACGGCAAACTCGACGCGGCGCTCGCGATGGGCACCGGCGCCCTGGTCGCCACGGCGCTGCTCGCGGTGGGCCGGGAGGGCCTGGAGACCTCGCTGTTCGTGTGGCGCGCGGTGCACGCGGCGGACGACGGCTGGCATCCGATGATCGGCGCGTTCCTCGGGATCGCGGCCGCCGTCGTACTGGGCTGGCTGTTCTACCGGGGCGCGCTGCGGATCAACCTGTCGAAGTTCTTCACCTGGACCGGCGGCATGCTGGTGGTCGTGGCCGCGGGCGTGCTCGCGTACGGCGTCCACGACCTCCAGGAGGCCGAGTTCGTCGGCGGCCTCCACAACCGGGCGTTCGACATCAGCTCCACGATCCCGCCGGACAGTTGGTACGGCACGCTGCTGAAGGGCACGTTCAACTTCCAGCCCGACCCGACCGTCCTCCAGGTCACGGTGTGGGCGCTGTATCTGATACCCACGCTCGCGCTGTTCCTCGCCCCGGTAGGGTTCGGACGGTCAGGGGCCCCCTCCGGAGGGGCGACGGATCAGAAGGCGCGGAAAGCAACGGATGAGAAGCCTGAGGCCGATTCGGCTGGCGACGGGGCTCGCGACGGCGACGGTGCTGTCCTTGACGGCGAGCGGGTGCGTGACGGTGCACGGCGAGCTGGAAGTGGTGCCGACGGCAACCAGGTCTGAGGCCGCGCAGGCACTGAAGGACTTCACCACCGCGTACAACGCGGCTGACAAGGCGTACGACCCGGCCCTGGACGCGGACCGGGTCACCGGCCCGCTCGGCGCGATCAACCAGGCCGGGCTGAAGGCGCGGCAGAAGAACAACCCGGACGGCAATCCGAAGCACCGGCCGCTGGAGCTGACCGACGCCACGTACGTCATCCCGAAGAAGGCGGGCTGGCCCCGGTGGTTCCTCGCGGACACCGACTCCAACCGCGACCAGGACCAGGGGAACCGGGACACCCGCTGGCTGCTCGTCTTCGTCAAGTCCGGGCCCGGCGCCGGGTGGAGGGCCGCCTATCTGTCGGTCGTGCCCTCCTCCCGGCTGCCCGAGCTCGCGAAGGACGGCGAGGGCCGGGCCACCCCGGTGGCCGCGGACGCCGCCGGACTGGCCGTGGCGCCGAAGGACCTGGGCAAGCAGTACACGGACTACCTGCAACAGGGCACCCCGGACGTCTTCGCCCCCGGCGGCACCACCTCGGGCTGGCGGGACGCCCGCCGTAACACCCGGCGGCCGGGCTTCTCGTACCAGTACATCGACCAGCCGCTGAACAGCGGCATGTTCGCCCCGCTCGCGCTGCGGACGAAGGACGGCGGGGCGCTGGTCTTCTTCAGCAGCAAGCACTTCGAGCGGCAGACCGCGGCGGAGGGGCTGCGCCCGCCGGTCAACGACGACGTGGCGGCGCTGCTGACCGGTGAGGTGAAGTCCACCCTCACCAAGGAGCGGGTCTCCAGCCAGCTGGTGTACGTCCCGAAGAAGGGCGCGACGGCCGACGACGGCAAGGTGGTCATGCTGCACCGGCTGCCCGGCCTGACGTCGGCGAAGGGCTCGTAGCGGGTCCGGGGCGGTCCTGAGGGCCGGCCCGCGCCACCCGGCGGGGCGCCCTGGTACCGCGTTCCCGCCCGGGGGCATGCCGGACCGTTTCGGCACGTCCCCCGGCCCGCCCGGCCGGTGGCTCAGCGGCGCGGCGGCCAGGCCATCGCGTCGTGGTCGAGTTCGCTGCGGTCCGCCGCGTCGGCGTACTGCGCGCACGCATCGGTGAGCGTCTCCAGCAGCGTCAGCGGGTCGGGCAGCGGGTGCTCCGGCCCCCGCACCCATCGCACGTCCAGCTCGCCCGGCAGCCTGGCCGGCGGCAGGAGCACATAGCTGCCCCGGCAGTGCCATCGCATGCCGGGGTGTTCGTCCATGGTCTCGGGGTGGCAGTCCAGCTCGCACGGCCACCACTCGTCCTCGTCCTCGGGCGTGCCCCGGGTGGCGGTGAAGAAGAGCATCCGGTCGTCGCCGGACCGGGCGACGGGGCCGACGTCGACGCCCGCGGCGAGAAGCCGCTCCAGTGCCTGCTCGCCCGCGGCCAGCGGCACGTCGAGGACGTCGTGGATCATGCCGGTCGCGGTGATGAAGTTGGCCTGCGGCTGACCGCGGACCCAGCGCTCGATCTGTGCCCGGTCGGTGGTGGACTGGGTCTGCCAGGCGAAGGAGACGGGATGGCGGGCGGGCGTGGGACAGCCGATGCGTTCGCAGGAACATCGGTACCCGACCGGGTGAGCGGCCGGCGCGATCGGCATTCCGGCTTCGGCGACAGCCAGGAGCAGCGCCTCCCGGGCGGTGTCGTCGACCTCGCTCTGGTGCGGTTTGGGTCGGCGGCGAAGCCATTGGGAAAACTTGCTCTCTGAGCCGCGATTACGGCCGAAATCGGCGCCCATCTATCCCCTTACCCGAGTGTTGCCCCTACCCATGGTCCCACCATCCTGCGCCCCGAGTGGCCGGACTTCCGAAGCGGGGTGCGGACAACCGGGGCACGATCGGGGCGCTATGCCTCTTCTTGTCATGAAATGACGGGTGCGCCTCGGGATCGCGGGACGGGCTCAGGGGCGCAGCAGGCCCCGCAGGGCGTGGTCGACGATCGCGTCGGCGTACTCGTGGGTGAGCGGCAGGGTGCGCAGCAGCCAGCGGTGGGTGAGGGGGCCGACGAGGAGCTCCAGGGCGATCCGCGGGTCGGCGTCGGCGCGCACCTGCCCGGCCTCCTGGGCGGCGCGCAGCCGTTCGGCGTACAGCTGGAGCGAGGGGGCGAGCAGTTTCTGGACGAATTCGGCGCCGAGCCGCGGGTCGACGATCCCCTCGGCGGCCAGTGCCCTGGTGGGTGCCTCGAAGGCGGGGTCGTTCAGCTCGTCGACGGTGGCCCGCAGGACGGTCCTGAGGTCGGCGGCGAGGTCACCGGTGTCCGGGAGCGCCGGTGCGGCCTCCCCCTCGGCCTGCCCGGCGGTCCGTTCACCGAGGGCGACGAAGGCGTCCAGGAGGACGGCCGCCTTGGACGGCCACCAGCGGTAGATCGTCTGCTTGCCGACGCCGGCCCGTGCCGCGATGGCCTCGATGGTGGTCCTCGGGTAGCCCACCTCGCCGACCAGGCCGAGCGCCGCGTCGTGGATCGCGCGGCGCGAGCGCTCGCTGCGGCGACTGGAGTCGGGCGTCCGGTTCTCTGTCATGCCGGTCAATCTAGTGCCCCTCCCGGCAACGGAACGAGGCGATACGTATCGTCTCCTCGCGGCACGGAACCGGAGGCCGCGGGTCCTCACCACCCGGTCCCCGTTCGTCCCGGAGCGTCCCCGAATCCCGGGCGGAAACACCCGATCGGATCACTGTTCGCGGGGGCCCGGAGAGCGGATCATGGGCTCACCCACGCACACACCCGTGCGCTGTCCCGGCAGGCGACCCCTGCCTTTCGTGAGGAGCATGCATGCCTCGTGAAGCCACACCCCGCCGTTACCTGATGTGTGCTCCCACGCACTTCAGGGTGACGTACTCCATCAACCCCTGGATGGACCCCAGCAAGCCCGTGGACCTCCCCCTGGCCCAGACCCAGTGGGAGGACCTGCGCGACCGGTACCGCGCCCTCGGGCACACCGTGGAGCTGCTCACGCCCCGCCCCGACCTGCCCGACATGGTCTTCGCCGCCAACGGCGCCACCGTCGTCGACGGCCGGGTGCTGGGGGCCCGGTTCGCGTACCAGGAGCGGTACGAGGAGGCGGGGGCCCACCGGGAGTGGTTCCGGGCCAACGGCTTCACCGAGATCCACGAACCGGACCACGTCAACGAGGGCGAGGGCGACTTCGCGGTCACCTCGTCGTACGTCCTGGCCGGGCGGGGCTTCCGGTCCAGCCCGCTCTCGCACGGCGAGGCGCAGGAGTTCTTCGGGCGCCCGGTGATCGGGCTCGATCTGGTCGACCCGCGCTACTACCACCTGGACACGGCCCTGTCCGTGCTGGACGACGCGGGCGACGAGGTCATGTACTACCCGGGCGCCTTCTCGCCGGGCAGCCGCGCGGTGCTCGCCCGGCTCTTCCCGGACGCGCTGATCGCCGAGGAGGCGGACGCCGCGGCGTTCGGTCTGAACGCGGTGAGCGACGGGCTCCACGTGCTGCTGCCGCAGGGCGCGGCGGGGCTCTTCGACCCGCTGCGGGCGCGGGGCTTCGAACCGGTGCCGATGGATCTGGGTGAGCTGCTGAAGGGCGGCGGCAGCGTGAAGTGCTGCACGCAGGAGCTACGGGGGTGAGCGGGCGGGCCGCCCGTCGGCGGGCGGCCCCTCAGTCGTTCTCGCCGGGCGGCCACGCGTCGCCCCACGCGACGTCCCGGGCGGCCCGGTACAGCTCGCCGTGCCGCTTGGTGACCGTGGAGCGCCGCAGGGCCTCGTCGCGGGTGCACAGGTCCAGCAGCACCTGCCCCTTGCGGATCTGCGGCTTGCGGATGGCCCGCTCCCGGGCGGGCCGGGCCCCGAAGCGGGTCGCCACGACGTAGCTGAACTTCTCGTCCTCGTACGGCAGTGAGCCGCCCTTGACCTGCCGGTGCAGCGAGGAGCGGCTGACCCGGGCCGAGAAGTGGCACCAGTCCGTGCCCGGCTCGATGGGGCAGGCGTCGCTGTGCGGGCAGGGTGCGGCGACCGTCAGACCGGCGGCGATCAGCCGGTCGCGGGCCTCGATGACGCGGGCGTAGCCGTCGGGGGTGCCCGGCTCGACGACCACGACCGCCTGTGCCGCCGCGGCGGCGGTGTCCACGAGGGCGGCCCGGGTGTCCGCCGTGAGTTCCTTGAGCACGTAGGAGACGGTGACCAGGTCCGTGGCGGCGAGGCCGGGGCCCTCGCCGATCCGGGCCCGGCGCCACTCGACGGCGCGCAGGGCGGGGACGCCGGAGAGCTCCGCCAGCTCGCGGCCGAGGGCGAGTGCGGGCTCGGACCAGTCCAGCACCGTCGTCCGGGTCCCTTCCCAGGCCCCCGCCACGGCCCAGCTCGCCGCCCCGGTGCCGCCGCCCACGTCGGTGTGCGTGGCGGGTGCCCAGTCGGGGGCCGCCTCCCGGAGGGCGGCGAGAGCGGACCGTACCGCCTCGAAGGTCGCGGGCATCCGGTACGCGGCGTACGCGGCGACGTCGGAGCGGTCGCGGAGCACCGGCGCGTCGGTGGGAGTGGTGCCTCGGTAGTTGGCGATGAGCCGGTCGACGGCCTGGGACGCCTGCCTGGGCGGCAGGCCGTCGAGCAGTCCGGCCAGCGCCGCACGCAGTGTTTCCGCAATGGGGAGGGTGGCGTTCACCGACGAATTGTAGGCAAAGACGACGCACCCGGCGCCGCCCCGCTATCCGCGTAGAACTGCGCGGAATCCGAACTGCCGCGATGCCTGCACAAGTTGCTACGCTGACCGCCGCGAGGTCGGGATTACCCATCGAGGGGAACCATGAGACAGAAGATCGTGCGCCTGGTTCTGGTCGGCGGAGTACTCGTGCTTGTCATGCTTCTTCTGCTGACCACGTGTGGGAGTGGCGAGAAGGACAACGACGCGCCGGAGGAATCGACCAGGAAGAACCGGACCGAGGTGACCCAGCTCACCGTCCCCTCCGCGTACACCACGGAAAACGGCTGGGAGCTCATCGGGACCTCTCCCGACTACGCGCTGTCCCGGACGACCGGCCGTCTCGCCTATCTGGTGCGGGAGTCGGAGGGCAAGTACCAGCTGCGGACCATCGATTCGAAGACCGGGCGGCCCGGTTGGCACGGGGAGACCTGGCGGCCCCCGTCCCCGAAGCACTTCCCGCGTCTCCTCCAGGTCACCGTGGACGACCACGAGTACTTCGTGACGTGGGCGTACGGGAAGGTCGGCGAGAACGCACTGACCCCCGCCGACACGATCGTCTCGCTGGACGTCTACGACGTGGAGGACGGCTCCCGGCGGCGCGTCGAGGTGCCGTGGACCTCCGTCCCGACGGTCTCCGCCACCGGCCCCGGCATCCTCATCAGCGACGGCCGGGCCAACAGCATGGTGGTCGACCCGGTGACCGGCCGGGTGGCGGAGATCGCGGCCTCGGCGCTGAAGTACCCGAAGGGCTGCAAGACCTGCAAGCAGCTCACCGAGGTGCGCGGGCTGACGCAGAAGGGGCTGCTGGCCAGCGGGTCCAGGGAGTTCTGGGTGCAGGGCGGCTGGTTCAGCCGCAACGTCGCGCCCAAGGGGACGGACCGGGTCAGCGGAATCCCGACCTCGGTGATCCCCGGCCTGGTCCTGGCGAAGTGGCAGCTCGACAAGAAGGCGAAGCGCGCCACCACCCACGACCTGTGGGCGGTGCACGACGTGGAGTCGGGCAAGACGCTGGCCTCGGTGCAGTGCAGCAAGCCCGCGATAAAGCCGGGCCAGTACCCGCAGCTGATCGCCGCCCCGTCGGGCAGCTACCTGGTGGCCGGGCCGCTCGCCTTCGACCTGGCCACGAAGCGCGGGTTCTGCTTCGAGGGGGCGGACGGCACGAAGCCGCTGACGCTGGCGTCCGTGAACGACGAGGGCGTCGCGTACGGCGCGACGAGCGCGCGCAACGCGGCCGACGTCCTGGCCGGCGGCGGCTCCCCCGTCGCGGTCGCGGTCCGCAGCGGTTCGACGGGCGCCCTGCCCTCCAACGTGCGGCTGCCGGGCGCGGAGACGGCGGACGGCGTCGGGCTGTTCCGCTGGACGGACGAGAAGGACCGCCCGCACCTGATCGGTTACCCGAGGTCGGCTTCGTAGGGGTCCGCTTCGGCCCGTGACGGGCCGGACGGACCGGGTGGTGCACCCGGTCCGTCCGGCCCGTCCGGTTTCCCGGGAACCCCGTCCGGCTCTCCGGAAACACGGGCGCGCCGGGCCGGGGCCCGTCGCCCCGCGTCACGAGGCCCGTATCAGGACGTCGCCGTCCGCTGCCAGGGCCGGCACATCCCGAGGAAGCAGGCCATCGCGCCCACCCCGCACACCAGCTGCACCAGGGCCATCGGAACGGCCGTGTCCTCGCCCGCGATCCCGACGAGCGGGGAGGCCACGGCGCCGATCAGGAACGACGAGGTGCCGAGCAGCGCGGAGGCGGACCCGGCGGCGTGCTTCGTGCGCATCAGGGCCTGGGCGTTCGTGTTCGGCGCCGCGAGCCCCATCGCCGACATCAGCACGAACAGCCCGGTCGCGACCGGCACCAGGCCCACGTCCCCGAGGACCCCGGACGTCATCAGCAGCAGCGCGGTGGCGGCCAGCACGATGACCGAGAGTCCGAAGGCCAGCACCTTGTCCAGGCTGACCCGGCCGACCAGCAACTTGCCGTTGATCTGGCCCACGACGACCAGGCCGACCGAGTTGACGCCGAAGAGCAGGCTGAACGTCTGCGGCGAGGCCCCGTAGATCTCCTGCATGACGAACGGCGAAGCGCTCACGTACGCGAAGAGGGCGGCGAAGGCGAGGCTGCCCGCGATCATGTAGCCGGTGAAGACCCGGTCGGCGAGCAGGCCGCGCATGGTGCGCAGCGCGTCGCCGATCCCGCCGGTGTGCCGGTCCTGCGGCGGCAGGGTTTCGTGCAGCCACTTCCAGACGACCAGGGTGAGGACCAGGCCGACGAGGGTGAGGACGGCGAAGACGCCCCGCCAGTCGGTGAACCGCAGCACCTGTCCGCCGATGAGCGGCGCGATGATCGGCGCGGCGCCGGAGATCAGCATCAGGGTGGAGAAGAACTTGGCCATCTCCACGCCGTCGTACATGTCGCGCACCACGGCACGGGCGATGACGATGCCCGCCGCGCCGGCCAGGCCCTGGAGCAGGCGGAAGGCGATGAGGAGTTCGGCGGTGGGGGCGAAGACGCAGATCGCGGTGGCGACGACGTAGACGACCATGCCGAGGAGCAGCGGCCCGCGCCTGCCCCACCGGTCGCTCATCGGTCCGACGACGAGCTGTCCGAGCGCCATGCCGGTGAGGCAGGCGGTGAGGGTGAGCTGGATGGTCGCGGCGGGGGCGTGCAGGGACTCGGTGACCGCGGGCAGGGCCGGGAGGTACATGTCCATGGAGAGCGGCGGCAGTGCGGTGAGGCCGCCGAGGACGAGGGTGACGAGGAGCCCGGTGCGGCGGGCTGCTCCGGTACCGGTACCGGAGGCGGGCCCTGGCTCCGCGGTGCCGGTTTCGGTGGTCGATATGTGGGTGTGTTCCTGCTGGGCCCGGCTTGCGCCGCTCTCCGGCATTGTCATCTCCATGTCGTTGAATCCGCATCTATGCTCTCAGCTCAGCTGGACTGGTCGAGACCTTCCTGGGGAGCAGTCATGACGGGCATGGACAGGGTCGTGCGGTGGGGCGTGCTGGCCACCGGCGGCATCGCGGCGGCGTTCGCCGAGGACCTGCGGTCGTTGCCGGGTTCGGAGGTGGTGGCCGTCGCGTCCCGCACGGAGGCCTCCGCGCGGGCGTTCGCCGAGCGGTTCGGGATACCCCGGGCGTACGGCGACTGGGCCGCCCTCGCCGCCGACGACGAGGTCGACGTGGTGTACGTGGCGACGCCGCACTCGGCGCACCGGGAGGCGGCCGCGCTCTGTCTGGAGGCCGGGAAGCACGTGCTGTGCGAGAAGGCGTTCACGCTCAACGCCCGGGAGGCGGACGAGTTGGTGAAGCTCGCCCGGGACCGGGGGCTCTTCCTGATGGAGGCCATGTGGACGTACTGCGATCCGGTCGTCCGGCGCATGACGGAGCTGGTGCGGGACGGTGCCATCGGCGACATCCGCACCGTGCAGGCCGACTTCGGGATCACGGGCCCCTTCGAGGCCGGGCACCGGCTGCGCGACCCGGCGCTGGGCGGCGGCGCGCTGCTGGACCTCGGGGTCTATCCGGTCTCGTTCGCACAGCTGCTGCTGGGCGAGCCGGACCGGGTGCAGGCGGACGCGCTGCTCTCCCCCGAGGGCGTCGATCTGCACACCGCGATGTTGTTGGGCTGGTCGGAGGCGGGTGCCTCGGCACTGCTGAACTGCTCGATCGTGGCGGACACCCCGCGGACCGCCTCGATCACCGGCACGAAGGGGCGGATCGACTTCCCGCCCGGCTTCTTCCACCCGGAGCGGTTCGTGCTGCACCGGCCGGGGCACGACCCCGAGGAGTTCACCGCCCGAACCGCCGGAAACACCGGGGCTATGGGGGCCGGTGAGGCGGGCGGGGCCGTCGGGTCCGGCGAGGGGCTGCGCGGTCTGCAGTTCGAGCAGGCCGAGGTGGCGCGGGCGCTGCGGGCGGGCGAGACGGAGTCGCCGCTGGTGCCGCTGGACGGTTCCCTCGCCGTGATGCGGACGCTCGACGCGGTACGCGACCGCATCGGCGTCCGCTACCCGGCCGACGACCTCCTCTGACGCACTCCCCGACGCTCTCCCCGACGGACGCTTCGGCCGCCGACCTCCGGGGTTTCGGGGCCGACGGCCGGGCGGTCACGCGGGCTTGAGGCCCTGGTTGCCCACCTCCGTGACGAAGGAGGCGGCGGTCGAGAGCGGCGCTCCGGGGGTGGTGACGGCCGACACCGTGCGGTAGTCGGCGCGCGCCTGCTTCTGGTCCAGCGTGATGACGGCGTAGCCGCGCCGGCCGTTGAAGAACTTCATGTGCGGGTTGGCCTGCATCTGGTTGTTCCAGCTGCCGGGCCGGTCCGAGCCGTTCTTGCCGCTGGTGATGGACGTGGCGACGATCTCCGTGCCGACGGTGCGGGACGAGGGGTCGTCGAAGTCCTTCTTCAGGTCGAAGCCGTAGCCGACGTGCACGTCGCCGGTCAGCACCATCAGGTTGTCGATCCCCGCCGCCTCGGCGCCACGGAGGATCCGCGCCCGGGAGGCGGGGTAGCCGTCCCACGCGTCCATGGACACCTTGAACGCGTCGGTGGGGACGTCGTGCCGCCGGGCGAGTACGACCTGCTGCGGCACGACGTTCCAGGTGGCGCGCGAGGCGTGCCAGCCGTCGAGCAGCCAGCGCTCCTGGGCGGCGCCGGTCATGGTGCGCGACGGGTCCTCGGACTCCGGTCCGGGCCTCTGCCAGCCGTCACCGTACGCCTGGTCGCTGCGGTACTGGCGGGTGTCGAGGATGTCGAACTGGGCGAGCCGGCCGAACTGCAGGCGCCGGTAGAGCTTCATGTCGGGGCCGGTCGGCCGCTGCGGGATGCGCAGCGGCTGGTTCTCCCAGTACGCGCGGTAGGCGGCGGCGCGGCGCAGCAGGAACTCCTCCGGCGGGACGTCGTTCTCGGGGGTGCCGCCCGCGTAGTTGTTCTCGGTCTCGTGGTCGTCCCAGGTGACGACGAAGGGGTGCGCGGCGTGGGCGGCGCGCAGGTCGGGGTCGGACTTGTAGAGGGCGTACCGCAGCCGGTAGTCCTCCAGCGTGACCGTCTCCCGGTTGAAGTGGGCGGGGAGGCTGCGGTCGGTGTACTTGCGGGCGCCGCCGGTCGCGTCGACGGCGTACTCGTAGAGGTAGTCGCCGAGGTGGAAGACGACGTCCACGTCCTCCTGGGCGAGGTGCCCGTACGCGGTGAAGTAACCGTCGTGGTAGGCCTGGCAGGAGACGGCGGCCAGGCTCAGCACGCTGTTGCGGGCGCCGCGGGCGGGGGCGGTGCGGGTTCGGCCGACGGGGCTGGTCCAGTTCCCGGCGCGGAAGCGGTAGTAGAGGACGCGGTCGGCGTCGAGGCCCTTGACCTCGACGTGGACGCTGTGGTCGAACTCCGGGTGTGCGGTGGCCGATCCGCGCCGGACGATGCGGGAGAAGCGCTCGTCGCGGGCGAGTTCCCAGCGCACCTGCACGCGGGCCCGGGGCAGTCCGCTGTCGGCCTCGTACGGGCGCGGCGCGAGTCTCGTCCACAGCAGGACCGAGTCGGGCAGCGGGTCGCCGGAGGCGACGCCGAGGGTGAACGGGTCTTCGGTGATCTTCCGGGCGTCCAGCTCGGCGGCGCTCGCGGTGCCCGCGGTCGGCAGGTTGACCGAGAAGGCGAGCGCGGCGGCGGCACCGGTGACCGTGAGGAAGCGGCGGCGCCCGAGGTTCCTGGCTGCGTCGCGCATCTCCTGCCGGTGCGATGAGTGCGTCATCTGTCCCTCCCCTTGCTGGTGGTGTATTCGGGCAGTCCACCGGCCCGGCACATCGAGCGGCTGTCGTGTTCGCGTCGATCGGGCGTCGGGAGGATGAGTAATGCGGCAGGAACGGGTTCACGGGACAAAGCGCGCATTCGCGGACGGGTAATGATCACCTCCCGGCGCCCCGGCCGGGACCCGAACCTGCCACCCCACGCGCATTCTTGACCACATATGACCCCATGCGTCCTCATTTGTCCTGATGGAGGAAGGGCGTACGCTGCGACCCCATGAGCAACAAAGTGTTGAACTCCGACGCGAGGACGGCGGTCGTGACGGGTGCGGGTTCCGGGATCGGCCGGGCGGTGGCGCTCGCACTGACCGGGGCCGGCTGGTCGGTGGCGCTCGCGGGCCGCCGTCCCGAACCGCTCGCCGAGACCGCGGTGCTGGCCGGGGAGAACGCCCGGGTGCTCACCGTTCCCGCCGACGTGTCCCGCCCCGAGGACGTGGCCGCGCTCTTCTCCTCGGTACGGGAGTGCTTCGGCCGCCTGGATCTGCTCTTCAACAACGCGGGCACGTTCGGCCCGGGTGCCGTCCCGATCGAGGACCTCGCGGTGGAGGACTGGCGGGCGGTGGTGGACGTGAACGTGACGGGCGCGTTCCTGTGCGCGCAGGCCGCGTACCGGCTGATGAAGGAGCAGCGCCCGCAGGGCGGCCGGATCATCAACAACGGCTCGATCTCCGCCCACTCGCCACGCCCCCACTCGGTCGCCTACACCACGACCAAGCACGCCGTGACGGGGCTGACGAAGTCGCTGTCGCTGGACGGCCGTCCGTACCGGATCGCCTGCGGCCAGATCGACATCGGCAACGCGGCGACGGACATGACCGAACGGATGCGGACCGGCACCCTCCAGGCCAACGGCGAACTCGCGGTCGAGCCGGTGATGGCGGCGGCGGACGTGGCCCGGACGGTGCTCCACATGGCGGAGCTGCCACTGGAGGCGAACATGCAGTTCGCCACGGTCATGGCGACGACGATGCCGTACGTGGGGCGCAGCTGATCAAGCCGAACGGCAAGCTCCAGGACTCCTGCTCGTGGACGAAGGCGGGCAAGGGCACCAAGACTGCCACTGACCCCGGCCCGGCCACCTCGCGACCCGGCCCGTCCCGGCCCGTCCCGTCCCGTCCCGGCTCGGCTCGGGTCGGGTCGGGTCGGGTCGGCCTCCGGCACTCTCCCGGCCGGGGAATGCCCCGGGCCGCGACGGAGTTGATCTGCGGCATGACCCAGAATTCGGATACCGAGGTCCTGCGCTACACCGCGTTCTCCGCCGATCCGCACGGCGGCAATCCGGCAGGAGTCGTCCTGGATGCGTCCGGTCTCGACGAGGCCGCGATGCTCGCCGTCGCGGCGGAGCTGGGTTACAGCGAGTCCGCGTTCCTGACGGGACGGTACGAGTCGCCCGGCGAGGACTCGTCGACCGGTGAGGGCTCACCGGGCCGGGAGGGCTCACCGGCCCGCCGGGGGTACGCCATCCGCTACTTCAGCCCGAAGGCCGAGGTCCCGTTCTGCGGCCACGCCACCGTGGCGACGGCCCTCGCGCTGGCCGAGCGCGACGGCCCCGGCGAGCTGGTGTTCCACACGGCCGCGGGCCCGGTGCCGGTCACCGTCGCCCGGGAGGGCGGCGAGTTCCGCGCCACGCTCACCAGCGTCGAACCCCACGTCTCGGAGGTCGCGCCCGACGACCTGGCCGAGGCGCTCGCCGCCCTGGACTGGCCGACCGCCGATCTCGACCCGGCCCTGCCGCCCCGGATCGCCTACGCGGGCGCCCGCCACCTGGTGCTGGCCGCCGCGGCCCGCGAACGTCTCGCCGAGCTCTCCTACGACTTCGCGCGCCTCGAATCCCTCATGCACCGACTGGACCTGACGACGGTTCAGCTGGTGTGGCGGGCGGCGCCGGACGTCTTCCACGTCCGTGACCCGTTTCCGGTCGGCGGCGTGGTCGAGGACCCCGCCACCGGCGCCGCGGCGGCGGCCTTCGGCGCCTATCTGCGCACGGAGGGCCTCGTCCCGGACAGCACGGTCCTCACCCTCCACCAGGGCGAGGACATGGGCCGCCCCGGCACCCTCACGGTCGAACTGCGCGCGGGCGACCCCCGGGTGCGGGTGAGCGGAACGGGAACCCGGATCGACGCCTGACGGCCCCCGCCCGAGGGCGGCTTCGGGCGGGGGCCGATGACCATGGGCAGCCGTCTCCGGCACGGCACGGCGGGCCGGGCGGCCCCGGGCGAGCGTCTCCGGCCCGGCACCTCCGGACGGGCGGCCTCGTTTCCGTCACGCGCCCCGGCCGTTGATCATCGACATCAGCAGCTCGTGGGTCCCGGCGTCCGCGGCGGCCACCAGCCCCCGGCCGCCCTGCTCGACCGGGACACCGTCGACGCCGGTGACCACGCAGCCCGCGGCCCTGCACAGGGCGATGCCGGCCGCGAAGTGGACGCTCCCGGACAGGTCGCCGCCGTCGGTGACGTACGCGGCGCGCCGGCCGGCCGCGACCCAGGCCAGGGCCAGCGTCGTGGACACGACCCGGGGCCGGAACCGTTCGACGAACCCGGGGTGGGCCAGCAGGTCCGTGGCCCGGAACGCGGGCGCGCCCGGGAACGGCGGATCCAGGTTGACGTCCACCAGCCGGGTCTCGGGCGTGGGCACCAGGGGCGCGTCGGTCCCGTCGCCCCGCCGCACCCGGGCCGTCTCCCCGTCGGTGAAGAAGATCTCGCCGCCGAAGGGGTCCGCCACGGCCGCCGCCCCGCCGCGCAGCGCCACGTTGACGGCCACCAGCATGTTGCCGACGGCGTAGTTGAGCGTGCCGCACAGCGGATCGACCAGCCACTGGCGTCCGGAGTCGTCCGCACCCCGCCGCTGTCCGCCCTCCTCGCCGAGCACCGCGTCATCGGGCCGGGCGGCGCGGACGACGTCGAGGACCGCCCTCTCGGCCTCCACGTCGGCGGCGGTGGCGAAGTCCCCGTCGCCCTTGTCGATACGGTCGAGCCGTCGGCCGTACATGCCGCGCACCACGTCCGCGCCGGCCCGCGCAGCGGCCACGGCGACCTCGTAATCATCAGGATTCGCACCGGAGTCGACCATGCCGTGCATGGTAACGACGCGTCCCCGGCCGACCGTGAGAGACGGCCGTCGGAGGTGGTCGTCGGAGGTGGTCGTCGGAGGCGGCCCTCAGAGGCGTTTCTCCAGCAGTGTGACCTTGTAGGTGTGGCCGAGGCCGCCGTCCTTCGAGTGCTCGCGGACGGTCTCGTAACCCGCCGCCCCGTAGTACTCCCGGAGCCGGGCGTTGTCGGCCAGGCAGTCGAGTCGGCAGAACGCGCGGCCCGCCTCGGCGACCCGGGCCTCCGCCCGTGCCAGCATCCGCCGTCCGGTGCCCGGGGGCGCGACGCGGCGGTCGGTCATGAGCCGGTGGACGTAGCCCGCGTCCGGGGCCCGGGGTCCCCATGCGGCCGGGTCGTCCCACCACAGTTCCCAGGCCCCGGCGACGGGTCCGTCCTGCCCGAGCACGGCCATCCAGACCTCGCCCTCGCGCAGCCGCTCCCAAAAGTGCCGGACGCCGAGTTCGCCCGGCTTCCACTGGTCGATGCCGTGCGCGATCTGCCAGCGCGCCGCGTCGTCCCGCAGCCGGACCAGGTCCGACAGGTCGGACTCGCCCGCCTGACGGAAGCTCAGGGGCGCGTACGCCGAGGTGCCGGATCGGGAAAGGAACCGGCCATCGGGTATCTCGTTGTTCACAGTCCGGCACCCTATGCCCGCCGCCGGATGGTACGAAGTCGGTTCCGTGACGACCCCATGGCCAGTCACGTGCTCGACCCCACGACCGATTCCGTGACCAGGCCCGTGACCAGTCCCCTGACAGGAGTTGTCGATGTCCGTCCGCAGAGTCGTCCCCAACCTTCGCACCACCGGTGTCCCCATCACCGAAGGGATGCGGCGGAGCGCGGAGTTCTACGGCCGGCTGGGGCTCCGGGAGGTCATGAACCACGGCTGGATCATGACGCTCGCCTCTCCGTCGGAACCCTCGGTGCAGCTGAGCGTCATGGGTGCCGACGCGACCGCGCCGGTCGTCCCGGACATGAGCGTGGAGGTGGAGGACGTGGACGCGGTCCACGCGGCCATGAAGGAGAGCGGCGCGGAGATCGTGTACCCCCTGAGCGACGAGGAGGGGGGCGTGCGCCGTTTCTTCGTGCGTGACCCGGACGGCCGGGTCGTCAACGTCCTGGGGCACCGCTGACGGGTCACGACGCGCCGCCGGAGTCGTCCTCGTGCGGAACCTCGTACGGGAGGATCCGCCGCAGCAACCCTTTGGGGTGGCCCCGTTTGCGCCATTCCCTCGGGTAGCCGATGGAGACCTCCTCGAAGCGGACTCCGTCGTACCAAGTCGTGCGGGGGATGTGCAGATGGCCGTAGACCATCGCCGCCACGTTGAAGCGCCGGTGCCAGTCGGCGGTGAGTTCCGTCCCGCACCACTGGGCGAACTCGGGGTACCACAGCACGGCCATCGGGTCGCGCACGAGGGGCCAGTGTCCGGCGATGACCAGCGGGATCTGCGGGTCGTGCGCCGCGAGCCGCCGCTCCGTCTCCGCGACCCGGGCCCGGCACCAGGCGTCGCGGCTCGGGTACGGGTCGGGGTGCAGCAGGAACTCGTCGGTGCACACCACCCCCGTCCGGTGCGCGTACTCCAGGGACTCCTCCTTGGTCGTGGTGCCCGGCGCCCGGAAGGTGTAGTCGTACAGCAGGAACACGGGCGCGACGGCCACCGGCCCGCCCGGCCCCCGCCACAGCGGATACGGGTCCTCCGGCGTGGTCACCCCGAGGCTCCGGCACAGCTCGACCAGGTACTCGTACCGTTGCCGGCCCCGCAGTTGGACCGGGTCGTTCTTGGGCGTCCACAGCTCGTGGTTCCCCGGGGTCCAGACGACCCGCGCGTACCGGCTCGCGAGCAGCCGCAGCGCCCACTCCACATCGGCGACCCGTTCCGCGACGTCACCGGCGACGATCAGCCAGTCCTCGTCCGAATCCGGCCGCAGGGACTCGACGATGGGGCGGTTGTCCGCCATCCCCACGTGGAGGTCGCTCACCGCCAGCAGAGAGCCACGGCTTCCAACGGCGCGATCGGACATGCAGAACCTTTCCGAGGTACGGCTGGGACTTCCGGGACGACTGGAACCACCGAACGAGACCGTGCCCCACCACCACCGCAACCGGACCCCCCCCCACCGGCTCGCGGGCCGGCTGTCACGCGTGTGTCGCAGGAACTCGCCCGATTGCCTCGATGATCCAGCACTCGGCGGGCATGAATCCTCGTACGCTCACTCAGCTTGGCAGGAGAGGTGAAGGGAGTTCGACGTGGGGGCACGGGTTCTGACACCGCTTCGCCCGGCCGGCCCGACGGAAGCTGTGCCTCCGGGTGGCTTTCGGGACTGGCGGCCGGAACGGGCGGAGGCATGATGGAGAGGTCCGTGGCCGGCGCCGTGGGCAGCACCGTGAAAGGAAGCTGAGTACGTGGTGGACGGCAAGACCCTCCCAGGCGCATCCGTGCACAGCGGCCTCCCGTTCGCGGACGGCGCGGCCGGGGCCCTGCTCGACGCGGAGGGGCGGATCATCGGCTGGACCCCGGCGGCGGCGGAGCTGCTCTCGCTCCCCGCCGACGCCGTCCGCGGCCGTCCGGTGCGGGAGCTGCTCGCGGATTCCGGCGCACGGTCCGGGCTGTGGATCGACCGGCCGGAGGGTGCCCGGTCCGGGGGCGTGCGGTCCGGCGAGGCGGTGGTGCGTACCGGCCGGGGCGAGGAACTGGGAATCGTCTTCCAGGTCCTCCCTCTGGCGGCCGAGAACACCGGACTCGGGCTCGACACCGGACCCGGGAGCGGGAGCGGGGCTTCCGTGGAACCGGCGCGGTACTTCGTACTCGGGGCCCCTGCCGGAATGGTCTCCCGGTGGCGGCAGGACCGCGCGTTCACCCGGGAACTCTTCCTCCAGGACCGGCTGGGCCTCGCCGTGTTCGACGAGGAACTGCGGCTGGCCAGGACCAACACCCATCTGTTCCCGTACACCGGTCTCCCGCCGGACCTGCGCGGCCGGCGCCTGGGCGACTTCCTGGAGGCCGACGACGCCGCGGCGGTCGAGCAGCGGCTGAGGGAGGTCCTGCGGACGGGCCGGCCGCTGATCCTGGCGGAGGAGCGGGTACGGACCATCGAGGACCCCGGCAGCGGGGTGGTGATGGCCATCTCGGCGTTCCGGCTCCAGGCGCCGGACGGGCAGGTCTTCGGCGTCACCGCGCTGTTCACGGACGTCACCGAGCAGCGCCGCTCCGACGAGCGCCTGGCGATCCTGCACCACGCCACCGCGGCCGTCGGCGGATCGCTGTCCGTCACGGGCACCGGCGAGGAGCTGGCCGCCGTACTGGTGCCCGAACTGGCCGACTTCGCCGTGGTGGAGATCGCGGAGGCGGTGTTCACGGGCGAGGAGCCGGTCCCTGGCAAGGACGGGCGGCTGCCACTGCGCCGGACCGCCGTGGCCGGGGAACCCGCGCCGGAGGGGCCGGTCGCCACCGTGGTCCCGGCCGACACCGGCCCGTCGGTCACCGGCTCCCCCGCGTCGATGACCGCCCCGTTGCGGGCCCGGGGCAGCTTCCTCGGCCGGGTGACCGTACGGCGCGCTCCCGGCCGTCCCGACTACGAACCGGCCGACCTGGATCTGCTGTGCGAGATCGCCGCACGTGCGGCCCTCGCCCTGGACAACGCCCGCCGCTACACCCGGGAGCACCGGTCCGCCGTCGGGCTGCAGCGCAGTCTGCTGCCGCCCGCGCAGGCCGAGACCGTCGCCGTGACGACGACCGGCTTCTACCTGCCGGCCGACCCCACCACCGGCGTCGGCGGCGACTGGTTCGACGTGATCCCGCTCTCCTCCGCCCGGGTCGCCCTGGTCGCCGGGGACGTCGTCGGCCACGGGCTGGGGGCCACCGCCACCATGGGGCGGCTCCGCACCGCCGTCCGCACCCTCGCCGACCTCGACCTGGAACCGGACGAGCTGATGGTGCACCTCGACGACCTGGTCTCCCAGCTCCGCGACGAACCCCACGGCCTCACCCGACCGGGCGACGACGACGGGGAACCTTCCGACGGCTGGGCCGATCCGGTCGGCGCCACCTGCCTGTACGCCGTCTACGACCCGGTCTCCCGGCGTTGCGCAATGGTCTCGGCCGGGCATCCCCCGCCCGCCGTCGCGGCCCCGGACGGGACGGTCTCGTACGTGGAGCTGAACCCCGGGCCACCGCTGGGCGTCAGCGGCCTGCCCTTCGAGACGACCGAGGTCGAGCTGGCCCCCGGCAGCATCCTCGCCCTCTACACGGACGGGCTGATCGAGGGGCGCGACAGCGACCTGGACGAGGGCATGGCCGAACTGCGCCGCCGCCTGGCCCGCCCCGGCGCCACCACCGCGCCGCTGCGGGAACTCGGCCAGGAGATCATTTCCGGTCGGCCCCCGCACCACCTCGCCGACGACGTCACGCTGCTGCTCGCCCGCACCCATGCGGTGCCGCCCGAGAACACGGCCGTCTGGCCGGTGGACTCCGACCCGGCCGCCGTCGCCCGGGTCCGGCAGGAGTCTGCCCGGCAGCTGCGCGCCTGGGGCCTGGAGGAGCTGGTCTTCACCACCGAACTGGTGCTGAGCGAGCTGGTCACCAACGCCATCCGCTACACCGGCGGCCCGGTCGAGGTCCGGCTGATCCGGGCGGCCCAGCTGACCTGCGAGGTCTCCGACCCCAGCGCCACCCAGCCCCGCATGCGCCGGGCCCGGCTCACCGACGAGGGAGGCCGCGGCCTGTATCTGGTCGCGCAGCTCACCACGCGCTGGGGCAGTCGTTACACCCGGCGCGGCAAGACGATCTGGGCCGAACAGCCGATCCCACCCCTGACCGCGGAGGCCCCGGACACGCCGGTTCCGGGCGCGGAGATCCCGGGCGAGGAGGCCCCGGAGACGTAGCCCCTCACCCCCGCGCCGTCCGGCAAGAGGTTCATCGCCTCCGGGTCGGACGGTCCGCTCGATGCGCTCGAAGACGTCCGATTCCGTCTCCTGCTGCCAGGCCGGCAGGTCGGCCCGGTCGGCGACGTGGCCGGGCGTCGGTGCCTTCCTCGACGAGGGGCGGAGCCGACGGCCCGGCCTGCTCGTGCTCGGCCTGGTGGGGCCGTGTTGGCCGCATGTTGAGGCTCTGTTGGGCGCCGGGCGCATTCTTTCCGTTGTCGGTCGAGGGGCGGGGAATTCCGCTTCGGCTGCGGGCCCGTGTGAACGTCGAGGGCATTCGGCCGGAGCGCACGAGCCAGGTCGGCCGACAGGCGTCCGAAACGGCTCCGGGTGAATGCTCGGGACCGCGGCCCTGCGGGGGCAGGGACGGGGGAAAGGACGCGGGCGGGGCCGTGCTCTACGGGGGAGAGGAAGGAGACACGGCCACGCTCTTCGGGGGCGGGGGCGCGGGTGCTGACGACAACGTGGTCAGACCCGCGCGACTCGCCTCGATGTGCTGTGTCATGCCGTGGCACGACGCGAGTTCCAGGCATTGCTCCCAGCGGGCCCGTGCGGCGTCCTGCTCTCCGAAGTGCTGGTGCGTGCGGGCCATGAAGGCCATGCAGTCGGCGGTACCGCCGAGGTCGTTCATCCGTTGCCGGATGGCCAGGGCCTCCGTCTGCGCTTCCAACGCCGCCTCCCGGTCGCCCAGTTGTCGCTGGATGTCGCCGAGCTTGGTGAGGCTGGTGGCCAGGAAGACGTTGTGCCGCTGCTCGCGCAGTGCCTCGATGACCTTCTGGTAGTACATCGCGGCGAGGGCGTGTTCGCCGAGCAGCTCCTGGGCGTCCGCGATCCGGCTCAGGGCCAGCGCCTCGCTCCGGGCGCTTCTGGCGGAGCGGTACAGCTCGTGGGACCGCTCGGCGTGGACCAGTGCCCGCGCGGCGTCGCCGGCCTGGACGTACAGCCCGGACATGTTGCCGAGGATCGACGCCTGGGCCAGTACGTCGCCGGCGTCGGTGAAGAAACCGAGGGCCTTGTGCAGGTGCTCCAGGCACTGTTCGTTGCGGTACGCCATTCCGTGCGCGACGGCGGTCCTGCGGTGGAGCCATGCCTGGCCGAGTGTGTCCCCGTGCGCCACCGCGATGTCCATGGCCTGCCGCAGACAGGCGTCCCACTCGCCGGTCCACCAGCGGGTCGTCGCGTATCCGAAGAGCCCGGCGGCCAGGCGCCAGGCGAGGTCGGAGCGGCCGGTCTCGCCGGCCCGGGTGATGGCCTCCCGGATCGTGGGCAGTTCGCGCTCGGTCCACTCGATGGCGTCCGCGTCCTCGGCGAAGCGGGGCAGGGCGGGGCCCTCGGGTTCGTCGAGCGGCGGTGGTGACTGCGACTCGTGGCTGGCCACGGCACAGGCCGCACCGACCGCCCGCGCGTACCAGGTGAGCATCCGGGCGGTGGCCGCCTCCCGGTCCCGTACGGGCTCCTCCTCCGTCGCGCGCTGGGCGGCGTACTCGCCCAGGAGGTCGTGGAGCGCGTACCGGCCGGGGCCGGGGTTGTGGACGAGGTTCGCGTCGACCAGGAGTTCCAGGGTGGCGGCCGCGTCGCATTCGGCCACGCCCAGCAGGGCGGTGGCCGACTGGGTGGTGAAGGTGTGCGGCTTCCACAGTCCGAGCAGCCGGAAGGCCCGCGCCGCTTCCCGCTCCGGGGCGTTGCCGCTGTCGCATATCGCCCGGTAGCTCATGTCGAAGGTGTGCCGTACGGCGACCGCTCCCATGGTCAGGGCCTGGAGGCGGCCCCGGTCCGGGGCGAGACGCTCGGCCAGCAGCGCCAGTGGCCAGGACGGGCGGGAGGAGAGTCTGCCGCCGACGATCCGCAGGGCCAGCGGAAGGCCGCCGCAGGCGGCCAGGATGTCGGCGAGGGCGGCCGGTTCGTGCGCGATCCGGTCGGCGCCGCAGAGCCTGGACAGCAGGGTCAGCTGCTCGTCGGGGTGGAGGGGGTGCAGGGGCATCATCTCGACCCCGGGCAGCTCGGCCAGCAGATGGCGGCTGGTGACCAGGACCGCGCCGGGGCCGTGGGGCGGCAGCAGCGGGGTGACCTGGGCGGCGTCCCCGGCGTTGTCCAGGACCAGCAGCACGCGGCGGCCGGCGATCGCGGACCGGAACAGGGCGGCCCGGTCGTCCGTGTCGTCGGGCAGCGCGGCCGGGCGTGCGCCGAGGTCGGCCAGGAACCGGGCGAGCAGGTCGTGGGCGCTGCGCGCGCCCCCGCTGCTGAACCCCCGCAGGTCCGCGTAGAGCGTGCCGTCCGGGAAGTCGTCCTGGACCAGGCGCGCCACGTGGACGGCGAGGGCGGTCTTGCCGATACCGCCCATGCCCGAGATGACGACGGGCCGCAGCGGCGCGGGGGCACTGCCCCTGCCTCCGTTGCCGTTGCTGTCGCTGTCGTGCCGGGTCGCCGTCCGGCGCAACAGCGCCACCGCCATGTCCGTCTCGGCCTCTCGGCCGGTGAACTCCGGTACGGACGAGGGGATCTGGTACGGGGGCCGGGGTGCGGCCCCGTCCTCGGGCTTCGGGCTCGGCGCCTGCGACCGGGTGCGGGCGGCCGGGGCCTGTTCCTGGCTCAGCAGTTCCTGGTACGACTGGCGGACGGCGGGGCCGGGCTCCGCGCCGAGTTCGTCCACCAGCGACCGCCGCAGGGTGTGGAAGACCTCGAATGCCTCGGCCTGGCGTCCGGTCCGGTGCAGGGCGAGCATGAGTTGGCGGTGGAGTTCCTCGCGCAGCGGGTTCTCGGCGGCCAGGACGGCGAGTTCGGGGAGGATCTCGCGGTGGTTCCCGAAGTGGAGGCCGGCGTCGAAGCCCCATTCCCGGACCTGGAGGCGCAGTTGGTCGAGCTGGTGGACGCGCAGGGAGGGGGTCCGGTGGTCGCGGAACGGAGCCAGGTCGGCCAGCGGCGCACCGCGCCACAGGGCCGACGCCGCCTCGCTCTCCTCGCGGACCTTGTGCCAGTCGCCCGCCTGGTGGGCGAGGCCGGCGGCGCGGACCCGGGCTTCGAACACCTCGATGTCCAGGTCGCCGTCCGCCACGAGAAGTTGATAGCCCGGCGCCACGGTCAGCAGGCGTTCCGCCCCGGTGGGGACGAGGAGTCTGCGCAGCCGGGTCGCGTGGTTGGCGAAGGACGCCTCGACGCTGGAGGGCAGTTGGTCGCCCCACATGGCCTCCTGCAGGGCGTCCTTGGACACCACCCGGTTGGCCTGGAGCAGCAGCGCGGCCAGCAGTACCCGGACCTTGAGGCCCCTCACCGGTCTCAGTTCCGTGCCGTCGTGCACCACCAGCGGACCGAGCAGCCCGAACCTCAGCATCACGCCCCCCAGGCGACAACAATCGGCACCCGTGCTGTGGAGGGACCGGCTGGGGCACATCGTAATCCGTATGAGGACGACAGGATTCGCAGGTTCCGGTGGCCGCGGTCGGCCCTGTGCGGGGGGCTCCGGAGGAGTTTCCGCTGCCTGACGCGGCAAGCACACAAGGGGACGAAAGACCCGAAAGGGCCCTGGTCCGAGCCGGAGCCCTTTCGGAAGCAAAGCCGCAGGTGACGGCAGACGAGTCGGGCTGTACGCCGGGTTCTGTCACCCGGTCGCCTCGCGGCGGCCGGGGAGACGGCCATCCATCTAGGACCGGCATTGCTGTCGGCCTCGTGCGGTCTACCCGCGAACTCGGGCGGGCCGCCCTCGATCATTCGCGCAGGGCCGTCTTGCGACGGCCCCTCTTGACCTTGCTCCGGGTGGGGTTTACCTAGCCGCCTGGGTCGCCCCAGGCGCTGGTGGTCTCTTACACCACCGTTTCACCCTTACCGAGGACCGAGGTCCCCGGCGGTCTGTTCTCTGTGGCACTGTCCCGCGGGTCACCCCGGGTGGCCGTTAGCCATCACCCTGCCCTGTGGAGCCCGGACGTTCCTCGGGGAGATCCGAAGATCCCCACGCGGCCGTCCGCCCGGCTCGTCTGCCGTGCCGACCATGCTACCCGCCCGGCGGGGCCGCCGGTCGGGGCCGGGTTCGGATCGGGTTCAAATGAGTTCCTCGGTCTCCAGGTCGAAGGCGAACGGCTCCGGGAGGGTGAGCCGCCTGCCGAACGGGATCGTGCAGTGCCGGCGGTAGTCGTCGCCCTCCGGGTCGCTGAACAGCGTCAGCGAGGACTGCTCGCGGTCGACCAGGAGGTGGAGCGGGATCGGTCCGCGGGCGTAGCAGTGCCGCTTGTCCGTGCGGTCCGCCCGGGGCTTGGTCGAGGTGACCTCGACGACGAGGGCCACCCCCTCGCACGGCATCCAGGGGTCGGCTCCCCGGTACAGGCGCAGTTCGGCGGCGGCGTCACGACAATCTCCCCCTCGATCAGCTCGGCCCGGAAGCCCTCCGGCGTATCCAGCGCCAGGAAGCCCTCCAGCAGGACGTCCGCCTGCGTGAGCGGTTCGTGCGGCATGGCAGTCATGTCACGCCCCTTCCTCGGTCGCTCGCCGGATTGGGACATCGTTGGGCCCGCCGTCCGTGAGATGGGAGTACGTCGCTCGATCGTGGCACAGGCGGGAGCGGAGTTGCCGGATGCCGGCGGGGCGGGCCGCGCTTGACCTTGTCGCGGCGTCAAGGTTTCTACTGGCCCCATGCGCATCGGAGAGATCGCCGCGCTCGTCGGGGTCACCTCGCGGGCGATCCGGCACTACCACCACATCGGTCTGCTTCCCGAGCCCGCCCGCCGGGCCAACGGCTACCGCGTGTACGGCGTGCGGGACGCCGTGGTGCTGGCCCGTGTCCGGCGGCTCACCGAGCTCGGGCTCGGGCTGGACGAGGTGCGGGACGTCCTCGCCGACACGGCGGGGTACGAACTCATGGACGTGCTCGCCGGGCTGGACGCGGATCTGGCCCGGCAGGAGAGCGAGATCCGGGAGCGGCGGCGTCGGCTGGCCGTGCTGCTGGAGACGCCGGTCTCCGCCGAGGAGCCCGTGCCGCCCGCGCTCGCCGAGCTGCTGGGCACGGGGCCGGCCCTCGCTTCCCCCTCGGCCGCCAGGGACCGTGAGCATCTGGCGCTGCTGGCGCCGGCGGGTGTCGGCGGCGAGGTCCGCGACGCGCTCACGGCACTGGCCGAGGACCCGGCCGTGCATGCCCTGTACGAGCGGCTGGACGCGCTGGCCGGAGCGGCCGTGGACGATCCGCGGATCGGGCCGCTCGCCGCCGACATGGTGGCCGTCGTGCCGGACGAGACACTGGCGGCGATCCCCTCGGACGGGCCGGCCGTTCCGGGGATCGGTGAGGCCCTGCTCGACGACTGGGCACCCGCCCAGGCCGAGGTGGTGCGCCGGGTGATGAACGACCTGGCAGCCCGGGTGGCGGGAACGGACCCGGCCGCGGACGCGAACACAGTCACAGATACGACCGCGAACACAGACACAGACACAGGCACGGGCGCGGACATGGACACGGGTACGGACGTCGGGGCGGAGGCGGGATGAGAGCGCGGGTTCCTGGATGGGTGCTGGGGGTCGTGATGGCGGCCGAGGTGACTCTGGCGGGCTGTCTCCTGGCCGGGGTCCGGATACCGGGGGCGGGGCTGCTCGCGGCCGAGGGACTGGCCGTGACCGTGCTCGGGCTGGAGGGGGTGGTCCTGTGGCGGCTCCTGCGCGCGGGGCGACGTGCCGGGCTCGGGTGGCCGGAGGCGCTGCGTGCGGCGCTGCGCACCGCCGTACCGGTGCGGGTGCGCCGGCTCGTCGGGCACGAGGCGCGCGCCCTGCACAGTCTCGGGCTGTGGCTGCTGCGACGGCGGCACGCCGTGCCCGAGGACGCCGTCGCCGTCCCGTACACGGGGCCGCAGACGGCGATGATGTACGGCCTGCTCTTCGTCTCCGTGGTCGAGACGGTGATGCTGGCGCTGCTGATCCCGTGGCCTCTCGTGCACGGCGTGCTGCTCGTGGTCGACGTGTACGGGGTGGTGTTCGTCCTGGCGCTGCACGCCTCGTGCGTGACCCGGCCGCATGTGGTGGACGCCGACGGGGCGCTGCGCATCCGCTACGGCGGGCTGTTCGACCTGCGGGTTCCCGCCGGGGCGGTCGCCGGGGCACGGGTCGAGCGGCGCTTCCCCGAAGGGGGGCCGATACGGCCGGGGCCGGACGAGTCGCTCGATCTCGTCGTGGGCGGGCAGACGACCGTGAGCGTGGAACTGACCGCTCCCGTGGAGTACGTACGGCCGCTGGGCGGGCGCGGGCTGGCGCGGACGGTCCGGTTCCACGCGGACGACCCGGGGGCCGTCGTGGCCGCGCTCACGCGGGGACGAAGAGCACCTTCGCCGAGCCGGGATCAGCCCGGTCCAGCCTGACCGGCAGCCGCTCCCCCAGCGGGAGCTTCGTGTCGCCGCCGTCGATCCGGGCGACGACGGCCGGGTCGACGACGTGGACGGTGCCGATGGTGGGCTCCTGGTCCTTCACGTCGACCACGTACGCGTCGAAGACCTCGCCGACCCGGTCCTTGAGCAGGGCCGCCTCGACCAGGTCGACGCACTCGCGCTCCACGGTGCCGGCCCGTGCCGTCCCGCCCGCCATCTCCTTCGGCAGGCCGGGCAGCGCGGCGAGGACCCACTCGGGCGGGTCCCGGTCCGCGACGGCGGCGAGGCACAGCTCGGCCGTGTACCGGTCGACGAGGCGGCGCAGCGGGGCGGTGCAGTGCGTGTAGAGGTCGGCGACGGCGGCGTGGACGGCGGGGACGGGGAGTTCGCCGTGCTCGAAGACGGTGTACCCGGCGCCGCGCAGCAGGGTGGTGCACTCCTGGAGGAACGCGGCGTGGTCGCCCCTGCGCGGGTCGAGGGAGCGGACGAGCCGCGCGTACGGGACGTGGTGCGGCCAGTCGATGTGCAGCGCCTCGGCCGAGCGGCGGAGCCGGGCCACGGCGCCGTCCGGGGCGACCGGCAGGGTCCGCAGGATGCCGGTGCCGGTCTCCTTCATGAGGTGGGCTGCGGCCATGCCGGTCAGCAGGGAGATCTGGGCGTTCCAGCTCTCGGTGGGCAGCGGGGCGCGGTATGCGAGGCCGTACGTGCCGTGGTGCTCGACGATCTCCTGCTCGGGCACGTCGAGGGAGATGCCGCCGCGGGCGACCTCCTGCTCCTGCCGGAGCCGTCCGATCTCCCGGAGCAGGGCCAGGGACTCCTCGGCGGTGCCGGTGTCGATCCGCTGCTGGACGCCCGAATAATCGAGCCTGGCGCGGCTGCGGACGAGGGCCCGGCGCACCGAGGTGGTGACGACGGCGCCGTCGGAGTCGAGGTCGATCCGCCAGAGCGCGGCGGGACGGGCGCCTCCCGGCAGGAGGCCTGCGGCGTTCTCGGAGAGCGTGGTGGGGTGGAGCGGCACCTTGCCGTCGGGGAAGTGGAGGGTCGTCACCCGGCGGTGGGCCTCGGCGTCGAGCGCGCCGCCGGGGCGCACGAAGGCGGCGACATCGGCGACGGCGTAGTGCACGCGGTAGCCGTGTCGGCGGCGTTCGAGGTGCATGGCCTGGTCGAGGTCGGTCGATCCGGGCGGGTCGACGGTGAAGAACGGCAGGTCCGTCGCGTCCTCGTGGGACCGGATCGCCGGTTCCCCGGCCGCCCGCGCCGCTTCGGCGAGGACGTCGGGCGGGAAGCCGTCGGGCAGGTCCAGTTCGGTGCGCAGTTCGCGCAGGGCCGCCCCCAGCGAGGTGTCGGCCGGCCCGGTCATACGGAGATGGCGGCGGGGCATGGACCGAGCGTAGGCCGGGGCCGGGCGGGCGGCATCCCGGACGGCTGCCCGTCCGGCCCCGTCGCCCCCGTACGCTGGCGCGGGGCCCGGACGCCCGCCCCGTCTGTCGTGCGTACGAAGGAGAATCGCCGTGCTCGTGCTGTTGCCGCCCTCCGAGGGAAAGGCCGCCTCGGGGCGCGGTGCGCCCCTGAAGCCGGAGTCGCTGTCGTTGCCGGGCCTGGCGGAGGCGCGGGCCGCGGTGCTCGACGAGCTGGTCGAGCTGTGCGCGTCGGACGAGGAGAAGGCCCGTGAGGTGCTCGGGCTGAGCGAGGGGCTGCGCGGCGAGGTCGCGAAGAACGTGGAGCTGCGCACGGCCGGGACGCGTCCGGCCGGGGAGATCTACACGGGGGTGCTGTACGACGCGCTGGACCTGGCCTCCCTGGACACGGCGGCCAAGCGGCGGGCGGGCAGGTCACTGCTGGTCTTCTCCGGGCTGTGGGGCGCGGTGCGGGTGGGCGACCGGATTCCCTCGTACCGCTGCTCGATGGGAGTGAAGCTGCCGGGGCTGGGTGCGCTCGGGGCGTACTGGCGCGGCCCGATGGCGCAGGTGATGCCGGAGGCGGCCGGGGACGGGCTCGTCCTGGACCTGCGGTCCGCCGCCTACACCGCGGCCTGGAAGCCGAAGGGCGAGGTGGCACAGCGCACGGCGAGCGTGCGGGTGCTGCACTCGCAGCTGGTGGACGGGGTGGAGAAGCGGTCGGTGGTCAGCCACTTCAACAAGGCGACCAAGGGGCGGATCGCCCGCGACCTGCTGGTCTCGGGGGCGTGCCCGGCGGGGCCCGCCGAGCTGGTGGAGGCGCTGCGGGAGCTGGGGTACGTCGTGGAGGCCGAAGCGCCCGCGCGGGCCGGGCGGGCCTGGTCGATCGATGTCGTGGTGGCGGAGATCCACTGAGCCGCCCGGCCCGCGGCGGGTGAGCTGTCGGAGCTGTGAGGGTCGAACCGTCACCCCATTACGTTGCAGCATGCGCAACGCTCGTTGCGTACAGTGCTGTGGTCGCGGCAGGATGAGCGCATGACCTCCTCTGCCTCCTCTGCCTCCTCTGCCTCCGCTGCTTCCGCCGCCCCTGCCGGCTCCGTGCTGGATCTGGCCCCCGTCGTTCCCGTGGTCGTCCTGGAGGACGCCGCCGACGCGGTGCCGCTCGCCCGCGCCCTGGTCGCGGGCGGGCTTCCGGCCATCGAGGTGACGTTGCGGACCGCCGCGGCCCTGGATGCGATCAGGGCGATCGCGGCCGAGGTGCCGGACGCGGTGGTCGGCGCCGGCACGGTGATCTCCGTTCGGAACGTCGCCGACACGGTCGCCGCGGGGGCGCGGTTCCTGGTCAGCCCCGGCTGGACGGAGCGGCTGCTGGACGCGATGAAGGCGTCGGGGGTGCCGTTCCTGCCGGGTGTCTCGACGACGTCCGAGGTGGTCGCGCTGCTGGAGCGCGGGGTCACCGAGATGAAGTTCTTCCCGGCCGAGGCGGCGGGCGGCACGGCGTATCTGAAGTCGCTCGCCTCGCCGCTGCCGCAGGCCCGGTTCTGCCCGACGGGCGGCATCTCGCCCGCCTCCGCGCCGTCGTACCTGGCGCTGCCCAACGTCGGCTGTGTGGGCGGAAGTTGGATGGTTCCGGCGGACGCGGTGGCGGCGAAGGACTGGGCGCGGGTGGAACGGCTGGCGAGCGAGGCGGCGGCCCTGCACGGCTGACCGCGCCCCAGGCCACGGACCTCACGCCACGGGCCACAGCCATAGCCCTCGGGCCTCAACGCCACGAGCTACAGCCCCCGGGCATCACGTCACGGGCCACAGGCCACGAACCTCACGCCGGGGGCCGCCGACTGCCGGTCCGCCCGGGGCCCGTTCCCGGGCGCCCCGGGCCCGTCGGCTACCTCAGGTGCGAGGTGTCGTTCAGGAGCCGGACCGACGCGTTCCCGTCCGCGTAGTACGCCACCGCGGAGATCGAGGCCGCCGAGAGTTCCATGCGGAACATGGCCTCCGGCGGGGCGCCGAGGGCCAGCCGGACCAGGGTCTTGATCGGCGTCACATGGGTGACCAGGAGGACCGTGCGGCCCGCGTAGCGGGTGGTGAGGCGGTCCCGGGTCGCCGCGACGCGGCGGGCCACCTCGGCGAAGCTCTCCCCGCCGCCGGTGGGGGCCGCCTTCGCGGAGCCGAGCCAGGCGTCCAGGTCGGGGCCGTAGCGCTCGCGCACCTCGGCGAAGGTCAGCCCCTCCCAGGCGCCGAAGTCCGTCTCGCGCAGGCCGTCCTCGATCCGGACCTCCAGACCGAGCCGGGCCGCGACCGCGCCCGCCGTCTCGCGGCAACGGCGCAGCGGTGAGCTGACGATCTCCTCGATCGTGCCGCGGGCGGCCAGTGCACCCGCGATGAGCTCGGCCTGGCGGTGGCCGACCGCCGAGAGTTCGGGGTCGCTGCCGCCGCTGCCCGAGAACCGCTTCTCGGGGGTGAGCGCCGTCTCGCCGTGCCGGAGCAGTACGAAGGTGGCGGGCGCGCCGAGATCGGGCGCCGCCGCCCAGCCCACCTGGGGCGCGGTGGTGGCGCCCGCCACGGGTGCCGCGCCCGCGGGGGCGACCGGCGCCGTACCCGTGGCGCCCGCGGCCGGGGCCGTAACGGCAGCCGTACCGGCAACCCCCGCGCTCGTTCCCGCGCGGCCGGAGAGGGCGGCGCGGGCCTTCGCCGCGCCCGCCGCCGCATCGCCGGGCGGGCCGGAGACCGGCGGCAGGTCCAGGGCCGGCGCGGGCCGAGGGGTATCGAGGGAGGCCGTCGAGGCCGACGGCTCCCACTGCTTGCCGCGCCTGCCCGCGTCCATCGCCTCGTTGGCGAGCCGGTCCGCGTGCTTGTTCTTCTCGCGCGGGATCCACTCGTACGTGACGGCGGAGGGCGGCAGGATCCTGGCGGCCTCCGCCGCGAGCGGCTTCATGTCGGGGTGCTTGATCTTCCAGCGGCCCGACATCTGTTCCACGACCAGTTTGGAGTCCATCCGGACCCGCACCTGGAGCGCACCGTCCGCCGAGGCGTCCGGCACCAGCGCCTTCGCCGCCTTCAGGCCCGCGATGAGGCCCTTGTACTCGGCGACGTTGTTCGTCGCGACGCCGATGTACTCGGCGGCCTCGGCGAGGGTCTCCCCCGTCACCGGATCGATGACGACCGCTCCGTAACCGGCGGGACCCGGGTTGCCCCGGGAACCGCCGTCGGCCTCGACGACGAACTGGCGCGGCTGGGTCATTACAGGCCCGACTCCGCCGTACGGACCAGGATGCGGCGGCAGTTCTCGCAGCGCAGCACGGTGTCCGGGGCCGCCGCCTTCACCTCGTTGATCTCGGTGATGTTCAGTTCGAGGCGGCAGCCCTCGCAGCGGCGCTGGTAGAGGCGGGCCGCACCGACGCCGCCCTGCTGCTCGCGGAGCTTGTCGTACAGCTTCAGCAGGTCGGCGGGGACGGAACCGGCTACGACCTCGCGCTCCTTGGTGACCGTCGCGGCCTCGGCGTCGAGCTCCCTGGTCGCGGCGTCGCGGCGGGCGGTCGCGTCGTCGACCTTGGCCTGGACGGCGGAGACCCGCTCGGACAGTTCGGTGACGCGCTCCTGGGCGGACTCGCGGCGCTCCATCACTTCGAGGACGACGTCCTCCAGGTCGCCCTGGCGCTTGGCCAGCGAGGCGATCTCGCGCTGGAGGCTCTCCAGGTCCTTCGGCGAGGTGATCGCGCCGGAGTCGAGGCGCTGCTGGTCGCGGGCGGCGCGCTGGCGCACCTGGTCGACGTCCTGCTCCGCCTTGGTCTGCTCGCGGGCGGTGTCGCTCTCCTCGGTCTGCGAGGCGACCAGCAGGTCGCGCAGCTGCGCGAGGTCGCTGGTGAGCGCCTCGATCTCGGCGTGCTCGGGCAGCGACTTGCGCCGGTGCGCGAGCTGCGACAGGCGTACGTCGAGGGCCTGGACGTCGAGGAGTCGGATCTGGTCGGCGGGCGCGGCGTTCAGTTGGGGGCTCCAGAAGAGTGGTGGGTGGTGGTGGTCCAGGGGTCGGTGACCTGCTTCGAGACATGGACCCGCAGGCCCCATCCGTGGCGGTCGGAAATCGCGTCGAGCTGCGCTGCGGCCTGCTCGCACCAGGGCCACTCGGTGGCCCAGTGGGCGGCGTCGATCAGGCCGAGCGGGGAGTGCTGGACGGCCTCGGAGGCCGGGTGGTGGCGCAGGTCGGCGGTGAGGAAGGCGTCGACGCCCGCGGCGCGCACCGCGTCGAAGAGGCTGTCGCCGGAACCGCCGCTGACCGCGACGGTGCGCACCGTCGCCGCCGGGTCGCCCGCGAGCCGGATGCCCTGCGCGGTGGCGGGCAGCCGGGCAGCGGCACGGGCGGCGAACCCGGCCAGGGTCTCGGGGTGGTCGAGCACGCAGATCCGGCCGAGTCCGCGACGGCCCTTCGGGTCGGACGGGTCCGGCACGAGCGGACCCTCGACGCGGAGGTCGAGCGCGCCGGCCAGCGCGTCCGAGACGCCCGGGTCGGCGGTGTCGGCGTTGGTGTGGGCCACGTGCAGCGCGATGTCACGCTTGATGAGGGTGTGCACGACCCGACCCTTGAAGGTGTCGGCCGCGACCGTCGTCGTACCCCGCAGGTAGAGCGGGTGGTGGGTGACGATCAGCTGGGCACCGAGCCGGATCGCCTCGTCGGCGATCGCCTGGACGGGATCGACGGCGAACAGCACCCGGTCGACCTCGGCGTCGGGGTCTCCGCACACGGTGCCGACCGCGTCCCAGCTCTCGGCCCTTTCGGGCGGCCAGAGGGCGTCGAGTTCGGCGAGGACATCAGACAGGCGGGGCACAAGCAAAGGCTACCTGCCCCCGGTGTCCCGTCGTCCAGGGCTCCGGCGCCCGGCGGCCCGGCGGACGGGCCACGGCCTGCACGGAACCGCCCTCCGGGCCGGTGCCGCGCCCCGGGGACGGCCCGGTTGACGACCCGGGGACGATCCGGTGGACGAGCCGGGGCGGGCAATGGACGACCCCGCGGGTGAACACCGGACGACCCCGCCGGCAGGCACCGGGTGATCCTGCGGGCGGGGAACCGGGAAGTCGTTACTTCACGAGGTCGGCACGGAGGTCGTCGAGGACCAGGTTCGCGGCCGTGACGCCGAGACCGAGGTACCAGGTCTCGTCGGGGACGTCCTTGGCCCGGCCCTCCTTGACCGCCTCGAGGTTCTTCCACAGCGGGTTGGACTGGGTGGTGTCCCGCTCGGTGGCCTTCACCTCGCCGTAGACGCCGGTGAAGATCCAGTCGGCGTCGGCCTCGTCGATCTTCTCCGGGCTGATCTCCGCGGCGAGGTCGTCGATCTGCTGGTTCTCGGGCCGCGGCAGGCCGACGTCCTCCAGGATCGTGCCGATGAAGGACGCCTTGGCGTAGAGGCGGATCCGGTCCGGCATGTAGCGGACCATGGAGATGGTCGGCTTCTTCGGGCCGATGTCCTCGCCGAGCTTCTCGGCCTTCTTCTCGTAGGCGTCCAGCTCCTCCTTCGCCTTGGCGGTCCTGTCCAGCGCTGCGGCGTTGAGGAGGTAGTTCTCCTTCCAGGTGAAGCCCGGACGGATGGAGAACACGGTCGGCGCGATCTTGGAGAGCGCCTCGTACTTGTCGGCGGCGCGCAGCTGGCTGCCGAGGATCAGGTCGGGCTTCAGGCCGGCGATCGCCTCCAGGTTGAGGTTGTTGATCGTGCCGACGTTCTTGGGGTTGCCCGCGTCCTTCTTCAGGTACGAGGGAATGACCGCGTCGCCCTCGGAGGGCGCGTAGCCGACCGGCTTCACGCCCAGCGACACGACGTTGTCGAACTCGCCGACGTCCAGCACGACGACCCGCTCGGGGGCGGATTTGAGCTCGGTCCTGCCCATGGCGTGGGTGAGGGTGCGGGGGTACTCGCCGGCCTTGGCGTCCGTCCCGAACTCCGCGGTCTTCTTCGCGGCGTCGGCGAAGTCCTTGCCCCCGGTGGCGACGGCCGCCTTCTTGTCGCCGCCGTTGCCGGAGCCGGCCGCGCCGTCCGATTTCCCGTCGTCGCTCCCGCAGGCCGAAAGGGAAAGGGCGGCGGCCACCACCAGGCCGACTGCGGCGGTACCGCGGCGACGAAGGGACATCACTTGCTCCAGTCGAGGGTCACAGAGGCTTAGCTTAGGAATGCCTAACCTTAATACCCTCGGATCTTGCCCAGCACAGGCACCCCAATACCCTCGGATCTTGCCCAGCACAGGCACCCCCTCGCTCTCAGGCAAACCTGGACACCGCCACCCTTATGTGTGAAGTGGCAGGTCTCGTGTTGTTCGGCAGGAAGTGCGAAAACTAGCTTCGGTCGCCGGAGGTGACCATTCCATGACTGCCTGTGCCATCGAGAACGGGACTGCGAGGGCGACCGGAGCCGCCGGGGACGCCACGGACGCGGTCCTGGAGAGCGGCGGACCGGACGTGTCCGGGATCCCGGCCGTGTCCGGCCCGCCGCCCGGCACGCCCACGGAGCCCGTGGCCGCCGGGAGCGCGACGGGCGGGGTCGCGGTTCCCGGAGGGGGCCCGGCTGCTGCCGGAGGTACGACCCCCGAGGGCAGGGCGGCGGCCGGAAGCATCCCGGCCGGGACCACCGCGACGGGAAACCCCGGGAGCGACCCGGCCGGCACCACCGCGACCGGAACCACCGGAGCCAACGCTTCCGGGCCCGTCGCCTTCCAGTCCGTCACCGCCCGGCCCGCCCCCGGTCGGCCCGTCACCGCCCGTCCCGCCACTGGCCTGACGGCTGCCACCGGTCCGACGACCACCCCCGGGCGCCCCGTCGCCAAGCGGCCCGGCGCCACCGGGGTCGTCACTTCCCGGGGCGTCGCCCGTCGAGTCGCCGCAGCCAGGATCGCCGCCCCCGGGGCCGCCTCCGGTCTCCCCGCGTCGTTCGCCTCCGGGGTGTCCATCGCCGTACGGCCCGCCCCGGCGCTGCCGTCCGGGGCGTCCGGCGCCGCCCGCCCGGCCGAGGGGCCCGCGCCGACCGTGCCCGCCCTTCCCGCCGCGCTCCCCCCGGCGCTCGCTCCGGCGTCTGCGCCCGCGCCCACGCCCGCGTTCACGATCTCCGCGGACGGTGCGTACGCGGCCCGGCTCGCCCTCGCCGACGTGGCGGCGGCCGAGGCGTCCGACGGAGCCGCCGGGACCGCCGGCCAGGCGTGGTTCGTGGAACGCTGGACGCTCGACGGGCCCGAGCCGTACGCCGTGCCGCTCCCCCTCGACCAGCCGGAGGAGGCCGACTCCGAGGTGCTGCCGCTGACCGACGGGCGGGTACTGATCCGGCGCCGGGTCGCGGACCGGCACGCGGTGTCGCTGCTCTACCCGACCGGCCCCGGTACGGGTGAACTCCCCCTCGGCACCGTCGAATGCGCCGACCTGACCCTGTTGCCGCCGTGCCCGGACGGGGTGAGCGCGTACGCCCTGTCGGCCGGTGCGCACTCCACCTCCGTCTGGCTGGTGGCGGGCGGCGCCTTCGGCCCGGAACACGTCGCGGAGGTCCCGGGGCGCTGCTCCGGCGGCGTCTGGCTGGACCGGGCGGGGCGGATGCTGGCCCTGGACCGCGGGATGCCGGGCGGCGGGCCGGTCAAGGCCGTCGCCGTGGACCTGGAACGGGGCGGCGAGGTGACACCGCTGCTGCAGATCGCCCCCGGCAGCAACGACCGGCTGCTGCTCGCCGATCCGGACAGCGGGCTGCTGCTGATCCGCTCGGACGCGCCTGGGCACGACCGGCTCGGGTGGGGCGTGCTGGGCAGCAGTCTGCCGGTGCGCTTCCCCGAGTGTCTGCGCCTGCCCGAGGCGGCGGTGACACCGTTCGCCGTACAGCCGGGGCAGATGCTGATGCCGGAGAGCTGCGCGGTGGCCCTGCGGATCGACGGGGCGGCGGGCAGTTGGGTCGGGGTGTGGCGCCCGGCGGGGCGCCGGCTGCATCAACTCGCCGCCCCCGAGGGGTGGCAGGCGGGTCACGGGGTGTGGAGCCGGGACGGCGTGCTCGGGCTTCCGTACTCCGACGGGGACGTGCCGTGCGGCGTGGCGCTGTTGGAGGCACCGGCGGACGAGGAGCATCATGTGCTGCCGTCGTCGGCGGCGTGCGCGGAAAGCGGTATGGAACCGTCCGCCACCGCTTCGCCTCTACCGACGTGCAAACCGGTTCCATTGGGGCAGGCGCCTCTCGTCGGGCGCGCGATTCCTGGTTAAATCTCTGGGCCCGGGTAGCGCGGTCGTGACGCGTGGTCGCCGATGGCGGCCGTGCCGTGCGCGGCGGCGTGACCGACCCTGGTGACACATGTAAGCAACCACAACGGGGTGACTTCCCACATGTCTGAAGCCCGAACCGACACGACCCAGACCCGTCCCCAGGACGCGGACCGGGCCGAAGCCGGCGGCTCCGGAAAGCACCGAGGAGGCGAGTCGGTGGACGAGACGGCGGCACAGCCGCACGGCCGCCACCGGCGCCCCTCCGAGGGGGACGGCAGGGCGGCCTGACCGCACGGAACATCAACGAGGGACGGGTGGGCCCCGGCAGTCGGACGGCTGCCGGGGCCCACCCGTTTTCCGTTCAGGTCCTTCCGGACGCCCCGGCTTCGGATGTCCCTGCCCAGGCCCCTCCGGCCGCCCCCGGCCCCGTCGCGGGTGTCCTCGTCAGCCCCGTTTCAGGCCGAGCACCTCCGCCGCGGCGAAGGTCTCGTTCGGCGGGCGGTCCTCGTAGTACGGAGAGATCAGCTCGTCCAGCTCGTCGAAGGTGAACGTCTCCTTCGCCGAGTCGAACTTCGCCGCCACCCTGGGGCGTTCGACGACGGCGACCATTCCGCCGTGCACGACCAGCAGTTGTCCGTTGACCTTGGCGGCGGCCGGTGAGGCCAGGTAGCCGACCAGCGGCGAGACGTGCTCGGGGGCGAGCGCGTCGAGCCGGCCGTCCTCCGGCAGCTCGAAGCCCGCGAAGACGTCCTCGGTCATCCGGGTGCGGGCCCGCGGGCAGATGGCGTTGGCGGTGACGCCGTACCTGGCCAGGGCCAGGGCCGTGGAGGTGGTGAGGCCGACGATGCCGCCCTTGGCCGCCGCGTAGTTCGGCTGGCCCGCCGAACCGGCCAGGAACGCCTCCGACGAGGTGTTGACGATCCGGCCGTAGACGGGGCCGCCGGACTCCTTGGCACGGGCCCGCCAGTGCGCGGCGGCGAAGTGCGTGGTGTTGAAGTGGCCCCGGAGGTGGACCCTGATGACGGAGTCCCACTCGTCCTCGGTCATCGAGAAGATCATCCGGTCGCGCAGGATGCCCGCGTTGTTGACCAGGATGTCGAGCTTTCCGCAGGTGTCGACGGCCAGTTGCACGAGCGCCCCGGCCTGCTGGTGGTCGGAGACGTCGCCGACGTGCGCGACCGCCCGGCCGCCCGCGGCCCGGATCTCCTCGGCGACCTCCTCGGCCGGGCCCGCGGACGCCTCGCCGGAGCCGTCGCGGCCCGGTCGCCCGTAGTCGTTGACGATCACGAACGCGCCGAGCCCCGCCAGTTCCAGCGCTTCGGCGCGTCCGAGGCCGCGGCCCGCACCGGTGACGATCGCGGACATGCCGTCCAGGGGAAGTGACATCGGAATCTCGGGGTCCTCTCAGGAGGGAGCAGGGTGGGAAGGTCAGAGTTCGACGCAGGTGCGCAGCGATTCGCCGGTCCGCATCTGGTCGAGGGCGTCGTTGATCCCGTCGAGCCGCACCCGGTGGGTGATCATCGATTCGAGGTCGATCCGGCCGGCCCGCCAGAGCGCGATGGCCCGTTCGTACGAGCGGGTCACGTCCCCTCCCCCGTACATGGAGGGCAGGATGCGCTTCTCGTCGAAGAACAGCTCGAACATGTTGACCTGGAAGTTGTCGTCCATCGCGCCCGCGCCGACGATGCAGAGGGTGCCGCCGCGCCGGGTGTGGTCGTACGCCGTGCGGGCGGTGGCCGACTTGCCGACGACCTCGAAGACGTAGTCGAAGCCCTCGCCGGAGGTGATCCGCTGCTTGGCGTCGGTGAGTTCCTCGGGGGCCAGGGCCTCCGTCGCGCCGAACCGCAGCGCCGCCTCGCGCCGGGAGGCCACCGGGTCCACGGCGACGATCTGGGCGGCGCCCCGCACCCGGGCCCCCTGGATCGTGGAGATGCCGACGCCGCCGCAGCCGATCACGGCGACCGACGAACCGGCCTCCACCTGCGCGGTGTTGATGGCCGCGCCCAGTCCGGTGGTCACCCCGCAGCCGATCAGCGCGGCGATCTCGAACGGTACGTCGTCGGGGATCGGTACGGCGCAGCCCGCGCCGACGACGACCTCCTCGGTGAAGGTGCCGGTGCCCGCGAAGCCGAAGACGTCCTTGCCGGGGCGCTTGAAGTTGGGCGTGCCCGCGTTCATGAAACCGGCCAGGCAGAGCTGGGTCTGCCCCCGTCGGCACGACGGGCATTCCCCGCACGCGGGCAGCCAGCAGACCAGCACCCGGTCCCCCGCGCTCAGTCCGGTGACGCCGTCGCCGACGTCGAGGACCTCGCCCGCGCCCTCGTGGCCGGGGATGAACGGGGCGGGCTGCGGCAGCACTCCGCTCATCGCCGAGACGTCGGAGTGGCACAGTCCGGTGGCCCGGATGCGGAGCCTGACCTTGCCGGGGCCGAAGCCCACCGCCTCGACGTCGTCGAGGACCTCCAGTTTGTCCTGGCCTATCTCGTGCAGTACGGCGGCGCGCATGGTGCGGCTCCTCTCGTGGGGCCGTGTCGTGGGCCCGCGTCATGGGCCCCCGGAACGCGTGGAGTTGGTTCAGGAGTGTTCGACGAAGGTGTCCCCGAGAACCGTGGCGTCGTCCCGTTCCACGGCTCTCACCTCGACCCGCACCTGGTTCTCGGCGGTCCACATCTCGATGCGGAGGGTCTCGCCGGGGTAGACGACGCCGGTGAAACGGGTGCGGTAGGAGCGGATGCGGGAGACGTCGCCGCCGAGCACCGTGTCGGTGACGGCCTTGAGGGTCATGCCGTAGGTGCACAGCCCGTGCAGGATCGGCCGGTCGAATCCGGCGCGCGCGGCGAACTCCGGGTCGGCGTGCAGCGGGTTCCAGTCCCCGGAGAGCCGGTACAGCAGCGCCTGGTCCGGGCGGATCGGCCGTTCCACGACGTGGTGGGGGGCGACGGCGGCGTGGGCGGTCCGTTCGGACGGGCCGCGGTCGCCGCCGAAGCCGCCCTCGCCCCGGACGTAGATCTGGGCGTCGTTGGTCCACAGCGGGCCCTCTTCGTCGGCGGCCTCGGCGCGCAGCACCAGCACGGCCGCCTTGCCCTTGTCGTGGACCGCGGCGATCCTCGAGGTCTGTACGGCGCTGCCGCGCACCGGGATCGGCCGGTGCACCCGCACGCTCTGCCCCCCGTGCAGAACGGCGGCGAGGTCGATGTCGATGCCGGGCGAGGAGAGTCCCCCGAGGGACCCCATGCCCCCGCCCGCGACGGTGGCGAAGGAGGGCAGCACGTGGAGCCGGGACTCCAGTGTGTAGCGCAGTTCGCCGGGGTCGACGGCGGGGTCGGCCGGTTCGGGACCGGCACCGGCGCCGATCCCGAGGTGGTAGAGCTGCACGTCCTTGTGGTCCCAGCCGATCCGGGCGGACCGGGGTTCGGCGGCGAGGGCCTTTTCGGCGTCGATGGGCATGGGAGAGCCGCTCCTTGATGGTGGGAAGACCCCGGCGCGGCCGTCCGCACCGTCGGCCGCACCGAGGTCGCGCGGGACCGGCCGCGACGCCCGTTCTAGAACGCGTTCTAGCCGGTGAACCCATGTATAACGCAGCGCCCGGCAGTTGTGAACACCTTTACTGACGTATCGTCAGATCCATTGCGGGGAAGGGTCGTCGCCCCGGCCCGGCCTCGAACCCGGCCGGTACATTTGTCACGGCGAAGTCCCTACGCACGTCTCTGTCCGGCCCCCGGCGTGCTCCGTAGCGTCGTTCCCATGAAACCGACAACGGGGAACGGAACCGCGGTGGCCCTCACCGGGGTGGTCAAGACCTTCGGCCGGGCGGGACGGACGGTGCGGGCCGTGGACGGGATCGACCTGTCCGTCGGCCGCGGCGAGACCGTCGCCCCGCTCGGCCGCAACGGCGCGGGCAAGTCCACCACCATCGGCCTCCTGCTGGGGCTGGACGAGCCGGACACCGGCCGGGTGCGGGCGCTGGGCTCCGCCATGTCGATCGGTACGGGGGTCGCCTCCGACAAGACGCTCGGTTGGCTCCAGCAGTTGCGGGTCACCCCGCTCGCCCCCGCGCAGGCGGTCGTGGGCCGGGCGGTCAGCGGTTCGGTGACCGTCCTGCCGACGATCCTCACGGTGCTGCTGGCCGGCGGGCTGCTCAACGGGGTGCGGCTGGACGCCTGGCAGTGGGTCCTGCTGGTGCTGCTGCTGTGGCTCGGCGCGCTGCCGTTCACCCTGCTCGGCCTCGGCAACGGGTACCGGCTCACACCGCAGGGCACCGGGGTGGTCAACGTGGCCTGCCTGATGGGCTTCGCGATCGTCGGCGGGCTGTGGTTCCCGCTGGAGCTGCTGCCCGAATGGCTGCGCTCCGTCGGCAGGTTCACCCCCGCCAACCGGTTCGCCGACCTGGGCTGGGCGACCACCGAAGGCCACGCGCCGGGAATCGGTACGATCGCGCTCCTGGGCGCGTGGCTGCTGCTGTTCGGCACGTACGCCGTGATCTCGTACCGTCGGTCCGCGAGGACCCTGTGACAGGAGCGGAGATGCCCGGGAACCTACGGGGTGAGTGCGAGGACGGACGGCCGCGCCCGTGGCGGCGTCGGCGCGGAAAGCGGCGTCCCGGCCCGCCCGGACCGTACACCCTGCTGCCCTGGCTGCTGATGGGCATGGGCGCCTTCTCCAACCTCTTCCAGGGCGAGGCGGCCAATCCGTGGCTCGGCGGGCTCGGGCTGCTGACCTTCAACTCCCTCTACGTCTCCGTGGTGTTCCGCGGCTTCGACAGGAGGAAGCGCGAGAGCCCGGTCACGTACTGGCTGCTCGGCGCGATGGCCGCCGTGACGTTCGCGCTGGCGATCGGCTACGGGGGCAGCTGGCTGCTGTTCTTCCCGCTGCTCTCGCTGGCCTGCGGCACCGTCCTGCGCCAGCGGAGGCTGGCGGCCGGTCTCCTCTCCCTCGCCGTGGCCGCCACCGCCGTCGCGGTGTGGCGCGGCCACGGCGGCTCGGACCCGTGGACGATCGGGTACGGCACCTTCATCTCCGGGGCGGTGACCGCCGCGATCCTCACCCTCGCGGAGACGGTGACGGAACTGCGCGCCACCCGGCAGGAACTGGCCCGTACCGCCGTCGAGAAGGAGCGGCTGCGGTTCTCCCGCGACCTGCACGACCTGCTGGGGCACACGCTCTCCGTGATCGTGGTCAAGTCGGAGGCCGCGCGCCGGCTCGCGCCGCGCGACATGGACGCCGCGCTCGCCCAGGTCACCGACATCGAGTCCGTCGGCCGCCAGGCCCTCACCGAGATCCGTGAGGCCGTGACGGGTTACCGGGAGGGGAGTCTGGCGACCGAACTGGACCGGGCCCGCTCCGCCCTGACCGCCGCCGGGATCGAGCCGGCGCTCCGCCGCTCGGGGCCGCCGCTCCCCCCGCAGACGGAGGCGCTGCTGGGCTGGGTGGTGCGGGAGGCGGTCACCAACGTGGTGCGCCACTCCCACGCCGCCACCTGCTCGTTCACGGTCGACGGCAACGCCGAACGGGTCCGGCTGACGGTCGTGGACGACGGCCGCGGCGCCGATCCGGACGCACCTGCCATCCCCGGCATCGGCGGAACCGGCCTGACCGGCCTGACCGAGCGCCTCGCCGCGGCGGGCGGCTCGCTCCGGGCGGGCCCGGGGGCCGGGGGCGGCTTCGTCGTCACGGCGGAACTGCCCGCGGACGGCCCCGCACCGGACGACGGGGAACCGGCCCCCGACCGGGCCGTGGGCCACGCACCGGGGCAGTGACCGGAAACCCGCGGGCGGAGCCCCGGAGGCACTTCGGGACACCCCTTACGGCACGTACTTCTCCCAGCGGGTCCAGGTGCCGCCCTCCAGTTGGGAGTAGATCCGGGTGCTTCCCGCGGTGACCGCGTACACCCGGTGGTATCCGCTGGGGCGGATCTCATAGGTGTCCATGGTGTAGGCCACTCCGTTGCTCACCCGGACAGGACCGTTGCTGGTACCCGAAATGCGGTACACGTAGGAGTTCGGCGGGCTGACGAAGAACACTTCGTCCCTGATGCCGTCACGGGTCCAGTCGGCATTCACCCACTTGCTTCCGCACACCACAGGAACGATGTGCCCGAAAGCCTCGATCCGACAGGACGGCGCCCGCCCCGAAGACGGGCCGTGAGATGCGCCTTGTGACGGCGCCGCCGACATGAAGGTCATCCCCACGATGCCCGCAGCCGCCATTGCCAGCTTGCGAAATTGCATTTACGTCCCCCTGCGAAGACCGACGTTCACATTTCCTACGAGCCGAGACGCGGATTCCTCACCCATTTGGTGTGGGACTTCTTCTCCGGGGTCCTGGAGCCGAAGAACTCGACACGTGCATAGGCCAGCATGTCCTGGTGTTCGAAGTAGGTGAGGAAGACGTCACGCCATTCCTTGCACGCCTTGTCGCCGATGGGCACCCGGAAGATCGACGGGGCGGTCTCGATCCGGGCGGTGCCGCCCCGAGTGACGTATCCCTGGAGTTGAGCCGTTGCCTGGGCCTTGTCCCCCGGGGTCGCGTCGCACAGTTGGAGGGTGATGTTTTCGAGGCGGTTGACGTTCGCCCAATCGCCGCTCCAATCGACCCTGATGTCACCGGCCGTCCCGGACGGGAACTGTGTCGCGGCCACGGCCGGCCCCGTCAGCGTCGCGGTCGATGCGCTCATCACCGCAGCGATTACGGCAATTCCCCTGGCCAAGATCCTGTTCATCCCCAAGACGATTCCCTTCTCCCGAAGTTGATCGTTCGACCCTCACGATCGGCCGCCGCATACGCTAGCAGCGGCTCACCCGCGAGGGCAGTGAAAACCGGACTCCGGCACATCGCATACACATATGGGCGGCAGCGTTTCGCTCACCTCTTCCATATGTCGATCACCGTGCCTGCCGAACACAATCGCTGTTCACGGTCAGTGGAACTGACGCACGAAAAACGGCACGTGGAATCTCCGGGACGGTCCCTCCGGTCCGGAACTCGCACGAGGGTCCGCCGGATCGCCCCGTGACGGCCCTTAGGCTGTTCCGCGTGAACGAGATGCCGCAGGATCACCGGCCGGCACGGTCCGTACGGGTGCTGCTCGCCGAGGACCAGGGGATGATGCGGGGCGCGCTCGCGCTGCTGCTCGGCCTGGAGCCGGACATCGAGGTCGTGGCCCAGGTGGCCGCCGGGGACGAGATCGTGGACGCCGCGCTGCGTTTCCGCCCCGACGTGGCGCTCCTGGACATCGAACTGCCCGGCCGCAGCGGGCTGGACGCCGCCGCCGATCTGCGCGAGGAGGTGCCGGACTGCCGGGTGCTGATCCTGACCACGTTCGGCCGCCCCGGTTATCTGCGCCGGGCGATGGAGGCCGGGGCGGCGGGGTTCCTGGTCAAGGACGGGCCGGTCGAGGAACTCGCCGTCGCGATCCGCCGGGTGCTGGGCGGCGAGACGGTCATCGACCCCGCCCTGGCCGCCGCCGCGCTCGGCGCCGGGCCCAGCCCGCTCACGGCGCGGGAGCGGGACGTGCTGAACGCCTCGGTGGACGGGGCGACGGTCGCCGACATCGCGGCGAAGCTGCACCTGTCCGAGTCGACGGTGCGCAACTACCTGTCGGCGGCGATCGGCAAGACGGGGACGCGCAACCGGATGGAGGCCGTGCGCGCGGCGCGACAGCAGGGGTGGCTGTAGCGGCCGGCCCGGAGTGTACGGAGCGAAGACCCCGCGAAGGCCCCTCCCGGTCCCGGCTGCCCCGGCCCCGGACGCCCCTGGCGCTGCCGCTACCGCCGCAGCAACGTCACCACCGCCGCGCCGCCGAGGCCGATGTTGTGGGCCAGGCCGACCCGCGCGTCCGGCACCTGCCTGTTGTCCGCCTCGCCCCTCAACTGCCAGGTGATCTCCGCGACTTGGGCGATACCGGTGGCGCCGAGCGGATGCCCCTTGGAGATCAGTCCGCCCGACGGGTTGACCACCCAGCGCCCGCCGTACGTGGTGGCCCCGGACTCGACGAGCTTCCCCGATTCGCCCTCGCCGCACAGTCCGAGCGCCTCGTAGGTGAGGAGTTCGTTGATGGAGAAGCAGTCGTGCAGTTCGATCACGTCGAGGTCGGCTGCGGACAGCCCGGAGGCCGCGTACACCTGCCGGGCGGCGGCCCGCGACATCGGCAGGCCCACCGCGTCGATGCAGGTCCCGGAGGCGAAGGACTCGCCGGTGTCGGTGGTCATGGCCTGGGCGACGATCTCCACCGCCCGGTCGTGCAGGCCGTGTTCGTCGACGAAGCGCTGCGACACGACGACGGCCGCGGCGGCCCCGTCGGACGTGGGTGAGCACTGGAGCCTGGTCAGCGGAAGGTGGACGGGCTTCGCGGCGAGCACCTCCTCGACCGTGTACGGGTCCTGGAACTGGGCGTACGGATTGTTCACCGAGTGCCGGTGGTTCTTGGCGCCGACCGCCGCGAGCTGGGCTTCCGTCGTCCCGTACCGCGCCATGTGCTCACGGGCCGCGTTGCCGAACAACTGGGCGGTGGGCGGGCTCTTCTCGAAGCCGTGGGCGGCGGCCATGATCCCGTAGTGCCGGGCCACGGGCGACGCCTTGAAGTCCGCGGCACCGCCGTCCGCGCCACCGCCGCCGAGCGCGCCGCGCGTCATCTTCTCGAAGCCGAGCGCGAGGACGCAGTCGCTGATGCCGCCCTCGACGAACTGCCGGGCCGTCATCAGGGCGGTGGAGCCGGTGGCGCAGTTGTTGTTGACGTTGTAGACGGGCACCCCGGTCAGGCCGAGCCCGTACACGGCGCGCTGCCCGGCGGTGGAGGGCTGGAAGCAGTAGCCGACGACGGCCTGCTGGATCTGCTCGTAGGAGAGCCGGGCGTCGGCGAGCGCCGCCGTTCCGGCCTCCTTCGCCATGTCCCAGTACTGCCAGTCGCGCGTCTGCGGCTTCTCGAACCTGGTCGTTCCGACCCCGACGACGTACGCCTTCGCGGGTTTCACGGTGGTGGCGGGTTTCATGGGTGGTGGGTCCCTTCAATCGCGCGGGAGGCCGAGGATGCGCTCGGCGACGACATTGAGCTGGACCTGGGTGGTGCCGCCCGCGATGGTCAGACAGCGGGACATCAGGAAGCCGTGCAGGGCCCGTTCCCCGGCGCCCTCGCCCGTGGCGCCGGCCGGTCCGAGGAGCTCCAGGGCCAGTTCCGCGACCTTCTGCTGGTGGGTGGTCTGGACGAGCTTGCGCACGGAGGCCCCCGCGCCGGGTTCGAGGCCGGAGACCTGTCGCAGGGTGGTCCGCAGCCCGATGCAGCCGAGGGCGTGCGCCTCGGCGGCGAGCGCGCCGACGCGGGCCCGGTACGTGCCGTCGAGTTCGCCGCAGCGGGCGATCAGCGCCTCCAGGCCGGTGTCGAAGGTCATCTGGTCGGCCATGTGGACGCGTTCGTTGCCCAGGGTGTGCCGGGCGACCCGCCAGCCGTCGCCGGGCCCGCCGACGATGGCGTCGGCGGGCAGCAGGACATCGTCGAAGTACACCTCGTTGAAGAGGGAGTCGCCGGTGATCTCCTTCAGCGGCCGGATGTCGATGCCCGGGGTGTTCTTCATGTCGACGACGAAGTAGCCGAGTCCCCGGTGCTTGGGGGCGTCCGGGTCGGTCCGGGCGAGCAGGATGCCGTGGTCGGCCCCCCGTGCGGCGCTCGTCCACACCTTCTGGCCGTTGATCCGCCAGCCCTCCTCGGTCCGCTCCGCCTTCGTGCGGAGCGAGGCGAGGTCGGAGCCCGCGCCGGGCTCCGAGAACAGCTGGCACCACAGGAGTTCGCCGCGCAGCGTGGGCGGAAGATAGCGTTCCCGCTGCTCTGCCGTGCCGTGGGCGATGAGCGAGGGCACCACCCAGGTGGCGATCCCCAGATCGCTGATCCGCACCTCCTGTTCCGCCAACTCCTGCTGTACGACCAGCTGTTGTACGGGGTCGGCGCCCAGGCCCCAGGGGGCGGGCAGGTGCGGGGCGGCGTAGCCGGTCGGGGCGAGGGCGCGGCGGGCCTCCTTCGGGTCGAGACCGCGGGCGGCGGCCACGACCCGGTGCGCCTCGGCGCGATGGGCTGCGGCCCGTTCGGGGAGTTCGAGGGAGAGTTCGCGGCGGGCCCCGCTCCCGGCCAGCCGCACGGCCCGCAGCCGGTGGGCGTCCCCGGCCCCCAGCAGCTGCCGCGCCACCAGGGCCCGGCGCAGGTACAGATGGGCGTCGTGCTCCCAGGTGAAGCCGATGCCGCCGAGGATCTGGATGCAGTCCTTGGCGCAGCCGTACGCGGCGTCGAGGGCGTCCGACGCGGCGAGGGCGGCGACCATGGACCGTACGTCCGGGTCCTTCTCCCCGTCGGCGGCGCGGGCCGCGTCCCACACCAGCGCGCGGGCCCGTTCGACCCGGATCAGCATGTCGGCGCAGAGGTGCTTGACGCCCTGGAACCGTCCGATGGGCCGGCCGAACTGCTCGCGCGTCCTTGCGTGTTCGGCGGCGATGTCGAGGGTCCTGGCGGCGGTTCCGCAGGCTTCCGCGGCGAGCAGGACGGCGGCGAGGTCGCGGACGTGCGCGGTGCCGGTCCGCACGAGGCGCTCCGGGGGGACGAGTACGCCCTCGGCCACGACGTCGGCCGTGCGGCGGGTGGGGTCGGCGCCCCGGTGCGGGTGTGCGGTCAGTCCGTCGGCGGCGGCGTCGACGGCGAACCAGAGGGTGCCGGAGGCCGATTCGGCGGCGAGGAGCAGCAGGTCCGCGTCGGCGCCGGAGAGGACGGGCGGGGAGGTGCCGTCGAGCAGGTAGCCGTTCTGCTGCTCGACGGCGGTGAGGGTGCCGGACCCCAGGGCGACGGCGCCGATGCGGCTTCCGGAGACCAGGCCGTGCAGTGGTTCGCCGCCGTGGCCGCCGGAGGCCAGGCCGTGGAGCGGTTCGCCGCCGTCCGCCGCGTGCAGTACGGCACCGGCGAGGGCGTTCGCCAGGTACGGGCCGGGGAGCGCGGCCCGGCCCGCCTCCTCCAGGACCACGGCCAGGTCCAGGAGCCGGCCGCCCCCGCCGCCGTGCTCCTCGGGGAGGTGGAGGGCGAGCAGGCCCTGTTCCGCGAGGGTGTCCCAGTAGCCGGGGCGCCCGCCGGGGGCGCCGGTGCCGTCCGCGTCGAGGAGTGCGCGGAGCTCCTCGGGCGGCACGGCGCGCGCCAGCACGCCCCGTACGGCCTGCGCCAAGTCCCTGTGTTCTTCGGTGATTCCGATGCCCATGCGGATCCTCGCCGGTCGCAGCCACTGGAACGGCGCAAGAGTAGAACACGTTTCAATCTGACGGAAGGTCAGGGATCGGCCGTTCCCCGCCGCGCCCCGTTCGTGCCGCATTCACCGGAATACCTCGGGCGGCTGGAAGGTTCACCCTGCACGCATCTGCTTCGCGCCCAACTCCGCCCGCACGTGGCGGGCGACGTCGCCCGCCGCCGGACCCGCACACTCCGCCGGACCTTCCACAGCCCTCGACCATGCCGCCCGGAGGCCGCACGCATGCCACAGACGTCGAACGAACAGCACGCCGGGGAACCCGCCGCTCCGTCCACGCATGGGACGGGCGGCGGCGTCGTCCCCGTACTCGCCTTCGCGGGTATCACCGTCGCGGTGATGCAGACCCTGCTCGTCCCCGTCATCAAGGACCTGCCCACCCTGCTGCGCACCGACCTGTCCAACGCCACCTGGGTGCTGACCTCGACGCTGCTCGCGGGCGCCGTCTCCACCCCGATCATGGGCCGGCTCGGCGACCTCTACGGCAAACGCAGGATGCTGCTCGCCAGCCTCGCCGTGATGGTGGTCGGCTCCCTCATATGCGCCTTCACCGACGACCTCGTCGTCATGATCACGGGCCGTGCGCTCCAGGGCTTCGCCATGGGTGCCGTCCCGCTCGGCATCGGCATCATGCGCGACGAGCTGCCGCGCGAGAAGCTCGGCTCGGCGATGGCCCTGATGAGTTCCTCGATCGGGGTGGGCGGCGGGCTCGCACTGCCCGCCGCCGCGCTGGTCGCCCAGCACTTCGACTGGCACACCCTGTTCTTCGGCTCGGCCGCGCTCGGCGTGCTGTCGATGGCGCTCACCGTCCTGGTCGTGCCGGAGACCACCCTGCGCGCCCCCGGCCGGTTCGACCTGGTCGGCGCGCTCGGGCTGTCGCTCGGTCTGGTCTGTCTGCTGCTGCCCGTCACCAAGGGCGGTGACTGGGGCTGGACCTCGGGCGCCACGCTCGGACTGCTCGCCGCCGCACTGGTGATCCTCCTCCTGTGGGGCCTGTTCGAACTGCGCAGCCCGGCCCCGCTGGTCGATCTGCGCACCACCGCCCGGCGCGAGGTGCTGCTCACCAACCTCGCCTCGGTCATGGTCGGGGTCGCCTTCTACGCCGTCTCGCTGATCCTGCCGCAGCTGCTCCAGCTCCCCACGTCGACGGGGTACGGCCTGGGTCATTCGATGGTGGTCGCCGGGCTGTGCGTGGCGCCGCTCGGTCTGACGATGATGTTCGTCGCCCCGCTGTACGCCCGGCTGTCGGCCCGCCGGGGTCCCAAGGTGTCGCTGATGCTCGGTCTGCTGGTCATCGCGGTCGGCTACGGCGCGGGGCTCGGCCTGATGAACGCCGCCTGGCAGACCGTGGTGATCGCGGTGGTCATCGGGGCCGGCATCGGACTCGCGTACTCCTCGCTGCCCGCGCTGATCATCGGCGCCGTCGATCCGTCCGAGACGGGTGCGGCCAACGGTCTGAACACCCTGATGCGGTCGATCGGCACCTCGGTGTCGAGCGCCGTGATCGGCATGGTGCTGGCCGACACCACGGTACGGACGGACGGGGTGCCGCTGCCCTCGATGGAGGGGTTCCGCATCTCGTTCCTGATCGCGATGGGCGCGGTGGTGGTCGGTCTGGTGCTGGCCGCGTTCCTGCCCTCGCAGCGCGAGGCGATGCGCCCGGCCCTGCTGGCGAGCAGCGAGGACGACCTCGGGGAACCGGCCCCGGCCCCCGCCCCCACCGCGTCCCGCACCGTGGCCGGTTCGGGCGGCTTCCGCGGCCGGGTGCTGGGCACGGACGGGGTGCCGGTGGCCCGCGCCAACGTCACGCTGATCGACCACCGGGGCCGGCAGGCCGGTCTCGCCGTGACGGACGAGCACGGCCACTACGCCCTGGCCGCCCCCTCCGGCGGGAACTTCGTGCTGGCCGGATCGGCCACCGGGTACGCCCCGCGCGCCTGCCCGGCGACGTACCCGGGTGACGGCCTGCCGGTCGACACCGATCTGGTGCTGGGCGTCAACGCGCCGGGGCGTCGAACCGCGGTGTCCCCGTGAGCAGTTGAGAGACGTCCGTCCCGGCCGGAAGTTCCTGCGGCGGTGTGCCGCGGGTGAACAGCCGGGCGGGGCGGGCGCCCTCCACCCGGGCCAGCGGCCCCTCGACCCGCAGCCACGACCCCTCGCGCAGGCCGAGCACCGGCACGTCGTTCTCCTCCAGGAACTCGGTGAGCCGTTCCTCGCGGGTCTCGCCCTTGTGGGTGCTGGCCGGGTCCGGGTCCAGGTAGTGCGGGTTGATCTGGAACGGGACGAGGCCGAGCGTCTCGAAGGACGGCGGCTGCACGATGGGCATGTCGTTGGTGGTGCGCAGGGTGGGCGCCGCCATGTTCGTGCCGGCGCTGGCCCCCATGTACGGCAGCCCGTTCCGCACCGCCTCGGCCCCGGCCTCCCGCAGCCCGGTCCGGTACAGGGCGCTCAGCAGCCGGAAGGAGTTGCCGCCGCCGATGAACACGGCGTCGGAAGCGGCGAGTTCGGCGATCGGGTCGGTGTTCTCGTGGACCCCGCGGACGGTGATCCCGGACGGTTCGAGGGCCTCGCGGACGCGCGCGGTGTACGTGTCGTGGTCGGCGAGCGCGTAGGGGACGAAGGCCAGCCGGGCCTCGTCGGGCAGGAACGCGGTGACGGTGTCGAGGGCGTGTTCCAGGTAACCGCGGCCGTACTGGGTGGAGTTGGAGAGCAGCAGCAGATTCACGGGGTTCCTCTCGGTTTCCTTCCGGTCTCTTCCGGATCGTCAGGTGGCACGAAGGCGAGTGGTGCGGGAGCGGCGGGCCGTCAGGTGGTGCGGGGGCGGCGGGCGCGGGGCTTCGGGCGCTGCGGCGGGTGGGTGAGCCGCTTCTCCAGCAGCTGGGCCGCGTGGCGCAGCGCGTCGAGCCGGTCCTCGGGCGCCCCCGCGAAGCGTTCCTCGGCGCCGCCGAGGCTGAGGCTGCCGTAGGGTTCGCGCCCGAGGAAGACCGGCACGGCGACGGTGGCGACCCCGGTGTCGTACTCGCCGACCGTCCAGGCGTAGCCCTGGGCGCGGATCCTGAGGAACTCCTCCTCCAGCCGGTCCGGGTCGGTGACCGTCCGGTCCGTGAACCGGGCCATGGGGCGGCCCCGGAAGAGCCGGTGGCGCTGTTCGTCGGGCAGGTACGCGTAGAACGACTTGCTGGTCGCCCCGGCGTGCGCCGGGTAGAGCTCGCCGACCAGCGGGTAGTAGCGCAGCGGCCCGGCCTCCCCCTCCTCGGCGGCGACGCACCGCATGTGGAAGCTGTCCGGCAGGCAGAACAGGACGGTGTCGCCGGTGGCCGCGCGCAGTTCGTCCAGGACCGGTCCGGCCAGCAGCTCCAGCGATCCGGACCGTTCCCAGAGCCTGCCCAGGCGCAGCACGGCGGGGCCGATGCGGTAGCGGCGGGTGACCGGGTCGGAGACCAGGAAGCCGCGCCCGGCGAGGGTGGCGAGCAGCCGCTGGGCCACCGAGGTGTCCCAGCCGAACTCCTCGGCGACCTCGGTGACGCCCCAGTCGGGCCGGGTCCGCTCGAAGGCGAGCAGCACGAGGAGTGCCCGGTCGACGGTTTGCAGCGCCCCGGCGGGGGTGCGCCGGTCCAGATCGAAGTCCGCCATCGTCATCTCACCATTCAGACCTGAATTGCAAATAACGGGAAACAGTTGCGTTCAACGCTATCCGATCCCGAATGTGGCCTCAGCACCCCGCCCCGCGTTTCCCCCGTCGGACGCCGGCCCGGGTGCCCGGACGCGAGAAAGGCCCCCCATGTTGAAGTACGTGCTGGACATCGTCGATCTGCTGGACGATCCCCAGGTCAATGGCAAGACGGTCGTCGAGTACCTCGACTCCGTGAGCGGCGCCGAGGGCTCGTCCGCGAAGGTCACCACGGTCGTCGGAGAGCAGGGCTCGACGGACTTCGTGATGGTCCGCATCCCGGGCGCGCACGGGCGCACGGCCGGGGGCGACGCCCGCACCCTGGGCGTGGTGGGCCGGCTCGGCGGCATCGGCGCCCGGCCCGGGGTGACCGGCCTGGTCTCCGACGCCGACGGCGCGGTCTCCGCGATCGCCACCGCCGCCAAGCTGCTGGACATGCGCCGCCGCGGCGACGTGCTGCCCGGCGACGTGATCGTGGCCACCCACATCTGCCCGAACGCGCCGACCGAGCCGCACGACCCGGTGCCGTTCATGGGCTCGCCCGTGGACATCGCCACCATGAACCGGCACGAGGTGACCGACGAGATGGAGGCCGTGCTCTCCATCGACACCACCAAGGGCAACCGGATCATCAACCACAAGGGCCTCGCCCTGTCGCCCACCGTCAAGGAGGGCTGGGTGCTCCGGGTCAGTGAGTCGCTCGGCGAGCTGCTGGCCGTGGTGACGGGTGAGCCGTTGGTCACGTATCCGGTGACCACGCAGGACATCACCCCGTACGGTAATGGGGCACACCACATCAATTCGATCCTGCAGCCCTCCACCGCCACGGCCGCCCCGGTCGTCGGCCTGGCCATCACCTCGGCCGCCGCGGTGCCGGGCTGCGGTACGGGGGCGAGCCACGAGACGGACATCGCGTCCGCCGCCCGTTACGCCGTGGAGGTCGCCAAGGCCTACGGCGGCGGCCACCTGGACTTCCACGACGCGGTGGAGTTCGAGAACCTCGTCAACCGCTACGGGTCGCTGGCACACCTGCAGACCCTCGGCCGTACCTCACAGGAGTCCTGATGGCAGCCACCCCGCAGGCCGAGACCGGGGCCCACGAGGCCAAGGCCATCGGCAGCGACGACTACTCGCTGTCCCGCGTCCCGCGCGACAAGCGCTTCGGCTTCTGGTCGATGCTGCTCCAGTGGCTGGCCCAGTCCGGCTCGATCTCGCAGTTCACCCTCGGCGCCACCATCGGTGTCGGCATGACCTTCAAGGACGCCTTCCTCGCCTTCACGCTCGGTGCGGTGATCCTGGAGGTCGTGATCTTCGCGATCGGCCTGGCCGGTATGCGCGAGGGTCTGGCGACGCCCATGCTGACCCGCTGGGTCGGCTTCGGCCGCAACGGTTCGGCGCTGGTCAGCTTCGTCATCGCGGTCAGCCTGGTCGGCTGGTTCGGTGTCCAGAACACGATCTTCGGCAACAGCGTCTCGGCGCTGGTGGGCGGCCCGGCCTGGATGTGGTGCGTGCTGGCCGGCATCGCCATCACCACACTGGTGATCTTCGGCTTCAAGTACATGGCCACCTTCGCCAAGATCGTCACGCCGCTGTTCTTCGCGATGGTCGCCTGGTCGGTCGTATCGACGCTGAAGGACCACTCCGTCGGCGAGCTGATCAGCTCCCCGCCGCCCGGCGAGACCATTCCGCTCGCCGTCGCCGCCACCGCCATCGCGGGCGGCTACATGACCGGCGCGATCGTGTCCCCGGAGATGACCCGGTACAACCGGAAGGGCTCGCACGTCTTCCTGCAGAGCGCCTCGTCGATGATCCTCTCCGAGTACATCGTCGGCCTGACCGGCGTGCTGCTCGGCCACCTGGTGAAGAGCAGCGAGGTCTCGCACATCGTGCTCTCCACCTCCGGCGTCTTCGGCGTGCTCGTCGTCCTGATGTCCACCGCCAAGATCAACGACTGGAACCTGTACGGCTCCTCGCTCGGCGTCGTCAACTTCTTCCAGGTCGTCTTCCGCAAGCGGCTGCACCGCGGCGCGGTCACGATCGTCCTCGGCGTCGCGGGCACGGCCCTGTCCGCGGTCGGGATCATGACCCACTTCACGGAGTTCCTCTCGGTCCTCGGCGTCGCCATCCCGCCCATCGGCGGCATCATCGTGGCCGAGTACTGGGTCGTGAAGCGGATGCGCAAGCCGCTGGACGAGACCCGCGAGTCCGAGACCCTGCCGACGTCCTCGCCGACCTGGGTCCCGATGTCCGTCGTCATCTGGACAGCGGCGTTCTGCGTCGGCAAGTTCTACGACGGCGGCATACCGGCCCTGAACTCGCTGGCCACCGCGTTCGTCCTGTACAGCGTCCTCGGCCTGCTGGGCTGGGTGAAGCCGTACGGCACCTCCACCCTGGACGACGAGGACGCCTCCGCCCCCGCCGCCCGCGCGACAACCCCTGTGGGAGCAGCATGACCACCCCCGACCCCACCGCCCCGCTCGTCCCGGCCTCGGCCGAGGCCCAGGACGAGGTCGTCGGACTCTGCGCCGAACTGATCCGGTTCGACACCTCCAACCCCACCAGCGACGAGCGCGCCTGTGCCGACTGGGTGGTGGGCCGTCTCGCCGAGGTGGGCATCGAGTCCGAACTGGTCGAGTCCGCCCCGGGCCGCGCCAGTGTCATCGCCCGGATCGCGGGCGCCGACCCGGAGCGCGGCGCCCTCCTGGTCCACGGCCACCTGGACGTGGTGCCCGCCGACGCCTCCGAGTGGCAGGTCCCGCCGTTCTCCGGCGAGATCCGCGACGGCTACCTGTGGGGGCGCGGCGCGATCGACATGAAGGACACGGTGGCCGTCATGCTGGCCACCGCCCGGCACTTCGCCCGCACCGGCACCAAGCCGTCCCGCGACCTGGTCCTGGCCTTCCTCGCCGACGAGGAGGCGGGCGGGAAGTTCGGCGCGCACTGGCTGGTCGAGCACCGCCCGGAGCTGTTCGCCGGGGTGACCGAGGCGATCGGCGAGGGCGGCGGCTTCTCCTTCGCGATCGACGACACCCGCCGCCTGTACCCGATCGAGAACGCCCAGCGCGGCATGGCCTGGATGGAGCTGACCGCCACCGGCCGGGCCGGCCACGGCTCGTCGCCCAACGACGAGAACGCGGTCACCGACCTCGCCGAGTCGCTGGCCCGCATCGGCCGCGAGACCTTCCCGATCCGGCTGATCGAACCGGTCCGCGCCCTGCTCGAAGAGGCCGCCCGCCTCTACGGGGTCGAGTTCGACGAGGACGACGTCGAGGGCAGCCTCGAACGGCTGGGCCCGGTCGCCGACTTCATGCAGGTGGTGCTCCGCAACTCCGCGAACCCCACCATGTTCGACGCCGGTTACCAGACCAACGTCATCCCCGGAAAGGCCACCGCCCGGGTGGACGGCCGCTTCCTGCCCGGCCACGAACAGGAGCTGATCGACACCATCGACCGGCTTCTGCTCCCCTCGGTCACCCGCGTGTGGGTCAACCACGACATCGCGCTGGAGACCACGTTCGGCGGCCCGCTGGTCGACGCCATGTGCGCGGCCGTGCGCGCCGAGGACCCGGACGGCCACCCGGTCCCGTACTGCAACCCGGGCGGCACCGACGCCAAGGCCTTCACCCACCTCGGCATCCGCTGCTTCGGCTTCAAGGGCCTCAAGCTCCCGCACGACCTGGACTACGGCCGCCTGTTCCACGGCGTGGACGAACGCGTCCCGCTGGAGGGCCTGCGCTTCGGCGTCCGCGTCATGACCCGGCTCTGGCAGAGCTGCTGACTCCCCACTCGGCACCCTCCGCCAGGCCCGGGGCCCCGACCCGGGCCCACCCCACGTACGCCCCCACCGGAATCCATGCCTCCGGTGGGGGCGTACGTCCTGCTCGGTAAAGTGCCGGGCATGGGTGCAACGTCTGCTCGGCCCGCCGGGCGCCCCGCTTCGTGGTGGCGCGAACAGTGCCTCGGACTGCTCGACGCGGGTGACTGGTACGAGCTGTATCGCGCGGCGACGTCCTGGCGCGTCAGCGGCGGGGGGTCGTTCACCCCGGACGCCTGGCTGATGGATGTCTGCTCGGCCCTGCTGCACCATCAGCCGAAGACCGCGCTGCACTGCTGCGACATGGCGCTGAGCACCTGGATCGAGCGGCCCGGCGACCGGGCCGTGCTGCGCTACGTCCGTGGTCTGGTGATCGCCGACCACATCAAGGATCCGCTGCGCGCCCTGGACGACCTGGAATCCGCGCTGCACGGCCCGGACTGGCTGGCGGCGCAGGCCGCACCCGAGCTGGATCGGGTGACGGCGGAGGCGGAGCGTTCACGGGTACGCAAGCCCCGTGCAACTCCCGCTCCCGAGCTGGACACGGCCTACCGGGACCTGATCCGTTCGAATGCCTCGGACCCCGCCCCGTCCCCGACGGAACCCCTGCCGGCCGACGGCGCGGTCCCCTCGCTCTGGACCCCGGCGATGAGCCGCCTTCGGCGTCCCTGAGCCTCCTCCGGCCGGGTCCCCCTCTCCCCCGTTCATCGGGCTCCTCGGCCGGCAAGGGCCATTGCCCACCGCTGACGGTCATCTGCTGGAGTGCGTCCACCTCGATATGGACCGACATCCGGAACCGGCCGGCCGGCGCAGCGGCCACCGTCGACTTCCCGCTGCCGGGAATGCCGGTCGGCAGGACCGCCCCGGCGGTCGGCTCGCGGTCGACCGCCGGGGCGGCGACTGCTTGATCCGCTTTCGGCCCATGCCCTAGTACCAGGGGCGGGTGTCGTGCGTGGGCAGCGGACGCAGCTGCGGCCAGCGCGCGAGCAGGCGGCCGGCCAGGGCGGAGCCGAGGCGGCCGACGGCGTGCAGGTGGTCGTGGTCGCGGGTCATGTCGGCGACCACGCCCAGGCGGTGGACGAGCCGCTCGCGGGCGGAGACGTAGCCCCACTCGAAGTCCTCGGAGGGCACTCGGGCGAACTGGTCGACCGTCCCGCGGTGGGCCCGCTCGACGAGCGCGTCGCCCTGGATCAGCCAGCCCGCACACGCGTCGGCGAGGTCACCCGGCACGTCCTTCCCGGTGAGGCCGCGCCAGGTGGTCCGGTAGACGTCCTCGACCTCCGCGAGCGGGGCCGCGGTGACCGACATGGCACACCAGCAGGTGGGGAAGCCGATGCGGAAGTAGGCGAGTTCGATCAGGCCGTTGCCGAGCGAGGCCCGCTCGAAGTCGACGAAGCGGACGCCGTCGGCGGTGCGCAGATCGTTGCCGGGACAGGGGTCGCCGTGCAGCAGCGCGTGGTACGGGGTGGGGTCCAACCGCTCCAGGAGACCGGCGAGTTCATCGGGAACCGTGGGCGGCACGGGCACGTCGAGCGCCCTGGCCAGGGCGAGGAAGGACTCCGCGTCGGCGGCCGTGGGACCCGGCCAGACCGGTAGCGCGCCCGCGTCGGCGGGCCCGGTCAGGGCGTGCAGCCGGGCGAGCGACTCGGCGTACCCCGGCATCCAGTCGTCCGTCCTGCCGAGGTCGTCCACGTGCTCAAGGACCATCACCCGCGAGGGCGGGTCCGTGGCGAGCACCGCGGGGGCCACTGCGGGCCCGGAGGCCCGCCCCGCCAGGCGCAGCCCGGCGACCTCCCGCGCGAAGCGCGTGTTCGCGTCGGCTCCCGTGTCTCCGCCGTCGGCGATCTGCTTGACGATCACCAGCCGCCGGTCGGCCAGCCGCACCCGCCACACCCGCGACCGCGGACTGCTGTCCAGGAGTTCGGCCTGCTCGGGAGTGCCCACGGTGGAGAGCAGCACCTCGCTGAAAGGAACACGGTCCGGCATGCCGACGAGCGTAGCCCCGAGACGTCGTTGCGTTCGGTGCGCCGGGCACTGCTCGGTCGTGACGACCACGGAGCGCCTTCTCCCAGGGTCGGCGGAGGTCCCTGCCGGGGCATTGACGGGGACCTCCGTTCGAGAGTCGGTCAGGCGATCGTGTCGCCGTCCTTGATCCCGTCGACGAACGCGTGCCAGGCGGCGGCCGGGAACACGCAGACGCCCTGCCCGGGGTCCTTGGAATCCCGAACAGCCATCACCCGCCCGTCGAGCCGAGCACCCTCGACGCAGTTGCCGCCCTGGTTGTTGCTGTAGCTCGACTTGAACCAGTGGGCGCCGGCGGGCTCATGAGTGGTCATGTAGATCAATGCTCCTTGATCCCGTCGACGAACGCGTGCCAGGCGGCGGCCGGGAACAGACAGACCCCCAACTCCGGCGCCTTCGAGTCCCGCACAGCCATCCGCGCCCCCTCCAACCGGGCACCCTCGACACACTGCCCGCCCTGGTTGTTGCTGTAGCTCGACTTGAACCAGTCGGCACCGGCGAGCTGATGAGTGGTCATGTGAATCAATGCTCCTTGATTGCTTCTCTGATCATGCCGAGAGATTCCTGTGGTCCCACAGCAAGAATCTGGAGGTCGTTGAACGCCTCTTCGTACAGGCCCACATCGGCGCGCTTCCGCGTGACCGATGCCCCGCCGAGGTTCTCCAGGTAGACGATGGATTCTGCATCGTCGAACCGGAGCAGCGTGAAGGCGCCGTTCATCCCAGGATGTACGCCCGCCCTGAAGGGGACGACTTGCACCCGTACCCAGGGCAGCTCGGCCACCTCCGCCAAATGCTCTATCTGCGCCCGCATGACGGCCGAACCGCCAACTCCGCGACGAAGGATCGCCTCGTTGATGACCGCCGCGAACTTGAGCGGCGCTGGCTCACGGTGGAGCACCTCTTGCCGCGTCATCCGTACCGCGACATGTCGGTCGATCTCGTCGGCGGAAAGCCTCTCGTGCTCCCGCTGGTAAATGGCGCGCACGTAGTCCTCGGTCTGGAGGAGGCCGGGAACGAACTCGCCTTCATAGTTGTGGAGTGCCGCAGCCGTGGCCTCCAGCCCCAAGTACGCCTTGAACGTGGGTGCGATGACCGGACGGTACTCGGGCGACTGCCACCAGTCCTTCTTGGTCTTGGTCACGGCCGCGTACCCCAGCAGCAGGGCCCGCTTTTCGGGAGACGCCCGGTAGATCTCGCAGAGCGCCATCACGTCCGCGGTCTCAACCACCGCGTTCTCGCCCGTCTCCAGCCTCGTCAGCTTCGACGGGCTGCAGATCAGGGTGCGAACCACCTGGGTGGACGTGAGACCGGCTTCCTGCCGGAGCCGGCGGAGCTCGCGGCCTAACTGGAGGCGGCAGAGGGCGGGTGTCGCCGACTCCACATCCGTGATCATCTTCTGCCTCCCAGGGAGTGTTACCCAGTGTGACGGAGAATGTCCCGCCGCCGCAAGGCGCTTTCTGCGTCACGGCAGAAGGCTTCGCGCGAGGGCGTGAACGGATCGCTGCAGTACGGGACTTCACACAGAAAGCCGCTTGCAGAAAACCGCTGCAGCGCTTCCAAGGTATCGACTCCTCTGTCACGATTACCAACGGTTGCCGATAAAGCGCACAGAGCGACCGACTCATGATCCCATCTCTGTGCACCCCCACACCCAAGGCCCAGGAGCCCCCATGGAAGACCTCATGCCGAGCCCGCTGCCGGTACCGGACACGGCCGAACTCCCCCTGGACGTCGAGACCGCGGAACGGGCGGCCGACGGTGCGCTCGATCTCCGGCTCGGCACCACCACTCGGCAGGAGATCGACGAGTGGACGGCCCAACTGCGCGGCCGTGTCGTCCTCTTCGCCGAGGAGGTCCTCGGGCAGGAGCAGACCATCGCGACGCGTGCCGCCCGATGGGAGGTCGATCAGCTCCTCGCCTCGGCGCCACGGGACACCGCTCTCGTCTTCGGCGCCTACCAGCATCTGCGCGACCTGGCCCGGATGCTGCGGCGGCTGGTCACCGAGTACCGGGACCGGACGGAGGGTGCCGGGGACCGGCCGGGCGACTCCCCCGCCGAAACCTCCGGCGGGGGCGTACGGCACGATGGGGCGCCGTCGAACGCGTAGTCCCGAAACCGCCCCCAACCGCCCCCACCAGGAGGAACCCGTGCCCGCCGAGTCCGCCGTCGAGCCGTCGCCCGAGATTCTCGCCGCCTTCCGGGCAGCCAAGGGCTTCATGCCGGTGGACGAGGGGCTCGCGCTGTACCGGGCCGCCGTCGAGGCCGCCGCGCTGGGGTTGCCGGTCCTGGAGGTCGGCACGTACTGCGGGCGCTCCACCATCCTGCTCGCCGACGCCGCGCGGGCGGCCGGTGTGACGGCACTCACCGTCGACCACCACCGCGGCAGCGAGGAGCAGCAGCCCGGCTGGGAGTACCACGACCCGACCGTGGTGGACCCGGAGGTGGGGCGGATGGACACGCTGCCGACCTTCCGCCGGACCCTGCACGCGGCGGGCCTGGAGGACCACGTGGTGGCGCTGGTCGGGCGGTCGCCGCAGGTCGCGGCGGTCTGGGGCGGGCAGCTCGGGTTCGTGTTCATCGACGGCGGGCACACCGACGAGCACGCCGGCGGCGACTACGAGGGCTGGGCGCCGCACGTGGTCGAGGGCGGGCTGCTGGTGATCCACGACGTGTTCCCGAACCCGGAGGACGGCGGGCAGGCCCCGTACCGGATCTATCTGCGGGCGCTGGAGTCCGGCGCGTTCACCGAGGTTTCGGTGACGGATTCGCTGCGGGTGCTGCGACGTACCGGAACCGGCATCTGAGGGCCGCCGTCCGCGGGCGGCCGTCCGGGAGCCCCGATAGCATCGCGTGGTGCCGTACGACGAGAGCGTTCCCCCCACACCGCGCCGCCGTCCCCTGATCGCCGCCGCCGTGCTCGCGGCCGTGTGCCTGAGTGCCGCGGGCTGCGGCGCGGGCGACGGCGGGGACGGTGACGCGCAGGCCCTGCCTCGACCGGGCGGCAGTGCCGCCACTTCCGCTCCGGCTTCCGCGTCGGTGTCGCCGTCGAAGAGCTCCCCGGCGCCCGGGAAGAAGTCCGCCTCCCCCACCCCGTCCGCTTCCGCTTCCAAGCCCGCGGGCAAGACCTCCGGGCCGTTGTCGGGCAAGACCGTCGTGATCGACCCCGGGCACAACCCGAACAATCGCCTGCACACCCGGGAGATCAATCGTCAGGTGGACATCGGCACCGGGCGCAAGGAATGCGACACCACCGGCACCTCGACCAATTCCGGTTATGCGGAGGCCCGGTTCACCCTCGATGTGTCGCACCGCTTGCGCGACCTGCTGCGGGCGCAGGGGGCCGAGGTCCTGCTGACGTACGACAACGACCGCGCGTACGGGCCGTGCGTCGACGAGCGGGCCCGGATCGGCAACAGGGCCGGGGCCGACGCGGTGGTCTCGGTGCACGCGGACGGTTCCGCGGTCGGCAACCGCGGTTTCCACGTGATCCTGCCCGCGGCCGTGCGGGGCGGGGCGGCGGACACCTCGAAGATCGTCGGACCGTCGCGCGATCTGGGAACCAGGATCGCCGGTCTCTTCGTCCGTGCTACCGGAAGCGCACCCTCCAATTACGTTGGCGGCAATACCGGATTGGACACCCGCAAGGATCTGGGCGGACTGAATTTGTCGACCGTGCCCAAAGTGTTCATCGAATGCGGCAATATGCGTGATCCCAAGGACGCCGCACTGCTCACCAGCCCGGACTGGCGCCAGAAGGCCGCACAAGGCATTGCCGATGGCATCAGTAGTTACCTCAAGGGGTAGCAAGAGGTGGTTCCGGGGCGAAAATGGGGGGATGTGCGTCCAGCCTCCGGGCAGGGCCACGGCCCGACCGGTCAGACGATAGATTCATCCGTACGATGGGGGCCTCCCCCGAGCTTCGTGCCGTGCCCGCCGTACCCGTGCAGGCGGCAGCGACGACCGCCCAGACGAGACGACCGACTAAGGACCTTCACGTGAATATCCGCTCCCTCACTCGAGGCGACGGCGTGGTGATCGGAGCAGCGGTCGTGCTGTTCATCGCCTCTTTCCTCGACCTCAACGGCTTCGACTGCCCCCCGCGCGTCGACTGCTCCGGCTACGACTCCGCGAACGCCTGGGACTCGCTCGGCCTCCTGATGAGCGTCTTCCTGGCGGGCATCATCGGTGCGGTGCTGGTGATCGTGGGCCGTTCCATGCCGGGCCGCAAGGTCGCCGGCTTCGACCTCGTCCAGTTCGGCGCCGCGTTCACCGTCTTCTCGCTGTGGACGGCCTTCTGGACGACCATCGACGCCAGCGACGCGGGCGCGGGCATGATCCTCGGCCTGCTCGCGACCATCGTGCTCGCGGGCGGCGCGGTCGCCACCCCGCTGGTCCCCGCGCTCAAGGCCCCGCTGATGGGGGCCCCGAGCCCGCAGGCGGTGCAGCCCCCGTACGGCCAGGGACAGCCCGGCCAGGGCTACGGCTACCCGGGCGGCGCCCAGCAGCCGTCGTACGGCGGCCAGCCCTCCTTCGGCGGTCAGCCGCAGGCCGGTCAGCCCGACCCGCAGAACGCCCAGCCGCAGGCCGCGGCCACGGGTGCGCCGGCCGGTGACTTCACCCCGTTCTGGTTCGCGGTGCCGGTGGCCCGCCCGCTGTACGGCGAGGACGGTTCGCCGTCGCCGATCGCCGAACTGGCGCCCGGCACCTGGTACCTCGCGGTCGAGCAGCGCGGTCAGACCCTGGTCGCGCAGACCCAGGACGGCCGTCGCGGCGTGCTCCAGGACACCACGGGCATCCAGCGCGGCTGAGCCTCCGCACCACTCGCAGTCACGACAGCGGCCCCCCGCCCCTTCCGGGCGGGGGGCCGCTGTCGTACCCTCCGTCCGTACGCATTGATCTGACGTATCGTCAGAAATGCTGGGAGGTGTCGGATGCGGCTCGGACTCGCGCTCGGCTACTGGGGCCGGGGCCCCGACCCCGCCCATCTCGAACTGGCCAGGACCGCCGAGCAGTTGGGGTACGCATCGGTGTGGACGGCGGAGGCGTGGGGGGCGGACGCCTTCACCCCGCTGACCTGGATCGCCGCGCACACCTCCCGCATCCGACTGGGCACCGGCATCGCGCAGATGGCGGCGCGCACCCCGACCGCGACCGCCATGCACGCCCTCACGCTCGACCACCTCTCCGGCGGCCGGATGATGCTCGGCCTCGGGCTGTCCGGCCCGCAGGTGGTGGAGGGCTGGTACGGGCGGCCGTTCCCCGCGAGCCCGCTGACCGCGACCCGTGAGTACGTCGACGTCATCCGCCAGGTCCTCCGCCGCGAGGCCCCCGTCGAATTGGACGGCCGGTTCCACCCCCACCCGTACACCGGCCCGGACGCCACCGGGCTGGGCAAGCCGCTGAAGCCGATCACCCACCCGTTGCGGTCGCGGCTGCCCGTGCTGCTCGGGGCGGAGGGGCCGAGGAACATCGCGCAGACGACCCGCATCGCCGACGGCTGGCTGCCGCTGTACTGGTCGCCACTGCGCACCGACGTGTACGCGGCCTCGCTCACCGACCTCCCCGACGGCTTCATGATCGCGCCGCTGGTCCGCGCCCGGGTCTGCGACGACGTCGCAAAGGGGCTGCTGCCGGTGAAGGCGATGCTCGGCTTCTACATCGGGGGGATGGGGCACTCGGCCCGCAACTTCCACGCGGACCTGATGGGCCGGATGGGGTATGAGGAGGAGGCCCGGCGCATCCAGCGGCTGTTCCTCGAAGGGCGCAGGGAGGAGGCGGTGCTGGCCGTGCCCGACGCGTTCGCGGACGAGATCTCGCTCGTCGGCCCGCGCGAGCGGATCGCGGAGCGGCTGAAGTCGTGGCGCGCGGGACCGGTCACCGATCTGCTGGTGACGGCGCCGGACCCGCACACCCTGCGGGTGCTCGCGGAACTCAACGAGTAGGACCGCTCGTTCGGGCCGGGCCGGACGGGAGAGGTCCGGGTCGGGCGGGGGCCGCGGGGTCCGGCCGGGGCGGGTCGGGCCGGGTCGTGCTGTGCCGGATCGGGCGGCGGGGTCCGTGTGCTCCGGTACCGGCCGGGCGACGGTCCGGCGGCGGTCTCCGGGCTGCCGGGCGATGGACCTCGGGCGGCCGGGCGTGCCACGGTGGTCTCCGGTGATTCACCGGCCGTACGGGGGCCGGGAACTCCCCGCGCGTCGGGGCCGGTTCGAGGAGTGGTCGTAGGCTCATGCAGCGTTCCTGGCGTTCCCTGTTCCGGAGGGGCGCCCCGGCCCCGGATTCCCCGTTCGCGGGGGACACTGCGCCGGGCACGGTGTTTCCGTCCGCGTCGGCTCCCGCGCCTTCCGCCGCGGACCCGGCACGCTGGGCCCCCGGTTCGACCGTGGCCGGGCTCTACCGGGTGGAGGCCCTGCTGGGCGCCGGCGGCATGGGCGAGGTCCACCGGGTGCGGCACCTGGGCTGGCAGCACGACATGGCGGTGAAGAGCCCCCGGCCGGAGCTGTGGGCGGGCGAGCGGGGCATCGAGGCGTTCCTCGAAGAGGCCCGGGTCTGGGTGGGCCTGGAGCCGAACCCGTACATCTGTGCCTGCCACTACGTGCGCGTGGTGGCGGGGGTGCCGCGGATCTTCTCCGAGTTCGCCGGGGGCGGCAGCGTCGCCGACGCGCTGCGTGGGGGCCGGATCACGACGGTGGAGCAGATTCTCGACATCGGCATCCAGACGGCCCGGGGCCTGCGGGCCGCGCACCGGGCCGGTGTGGTCCACCAGGACGTCAAGCCCGCGAACATGCTGCTGAGCACCGACGGGCGCGCGATGCTCACCGACTTCGGACTGGCGCGCGCCCAGGCCCGGACGGTCCCGGCCGGTGCGGTGCCGCCCACCGGGCCGGGCGGGGACGGGGACGGGTCGATCCTGGTCACTCGCAACGGCCTGACCCCCGCGTACGCCTCCCCCGAGCAGATGACGGGCTCCCGGGTCGGCCGGCGCAGCGACATGTGGTCGTGGGCGGTGTCCGTGCTGGAGCTGTTCCTCGGCGAGGTCACCTGGTCGGTCGGTCCGGTGGCCGGGGAGGCGCTGCGGGCTGCCGTCCGGGAGAGCGCCGTGCCCGGCCGTCCGCCGATCCCGCACGAGGTGGCCGCGCTGCTGGAGGCGTGTCTGTCCGTCGATCCGGACTCCCGGCCGCCGGACATGGACGCCGTCGCCACCCGGCTGGTCCGCGTCCAAGAGGCGGAGACCGGCAGGCCCTGCCCGAGAACCGCCGCGCCGACGGTGTCGCACCTGGCCGAGGGCTGGAACAACAGGGCGCTGTCGCTGCGCGACCTCGGCGAGGCGGAGGCGGCCGACCGGTGCTGGCAGAAGGCCCTGGACGCCGATCCCCGGAACCCCGACGCCACCTTCAACCGGGGGCTGGCGCGGTGGCGGGCCGGGGAGATCACCGACGTCGCCCTCGTCCGGGACCTGGAGTCGGTGCTGTCGGCGCACCCCGGCGACGCCCGCCCCCTCCGTCTGCTGGGGCTCGCACATCTGGAACGGGGCGACGCGAAGGCGGCGCTCGAAGCGCTGCGCGAGGTCTCGCGGCCGGGCCCGCCCGACCCCGAGACCGCTGCCGCGCTGCACGCCGCGACCGGGGCGGTCGAGCGTTCCGCCCCCGGCCGCACGCTCCCCGGGCACAGCACCCGGGCCCATTCGCTCGCGGTGACCCCGGACGGCCGGTACGCCCTGTCCGGCGGTTCGCAGAACGAGGTGTTCCGGTGGGACCTGGGCACCGGCGCCCGGACCGGCACGGTCGACTCCGTGGCGGATGACGTCATGTGCGTCGCGCTGACCCCGGACGCGGGGGCCGCCCTGGTGTGCGACGGGCTCCTGGGGAACGAGCCCTCCTGGTGGGACCTGACGAAGGAGAAGCGGCGGGGCGTCCTGAAGGGGCACACGCAGCAGGTCACGGCGCTGGCGATCACCCCGGACGGCCGGCACGCCCTGACCGGGTCCAGGGACCGGACGCTGCGGTGGTGGAGCCTGCCCGGCGGCCGGTGCCGACGCGTCCTGACCGGCCACACCGACGCGATCTGGTCGGTGGCCGTGACCCCGGACGGGCGCCGGGCGCTGTCCGGCGGCTCCGACGGCACGGTGCGCTGCTGGGACCTCGCGTCGGGACACTGCTCGCACACGATGACGGGCCACCGGTGGGTCCACTCGGTCGGGATGTCCCCGGACGGGCTGCTGGGCCTGTCCGGCGGGGCGGAGGGCACCGTACGGGTGTGGGACCTCGCCGCGGGGCGCTGCGTCCGGGTCCTCGAAGGGCACTTCGACGCCGTGCGGTCCGTTGCCGTCGGCCCCGGCGGACGCCACGCGCTGACCGGGTCCGCCGACGGCACCGTGTGCTGGTGGGACCTCGCGGACGGCCGTTGCCTGCGTACGTTCGCCGTCTCCGGCCACGGCATCGAGGCGGTGGCGTTCGCCGGTCCGCACGACGCCGTCGCCTCGTACACCGGCGGCATCGAACGGTTCCGGCTGGAATCCGGCGATCCGGCGCCGTGGAGCTACAGCCTTCCCGGCAGCGCGGAGGAACTCGGTGCGCGGACGGCGTCGTTCCGGGAGCACCTGGAGCGGGCCCGCCGACTCGTCGGGGCGGGCGATCCCGCAGGCGGCGCCGCCGCCCTCCGCTCGGCCGGGGCCCTTCCCGGCTTCGCCCGCCACCCCGAGGCCGTCGGGCTGTGGCGCCGGATCGGCCCGTCCGGCACCCGGACCGGCCTGCGCGACGTACGGCGCGCCAAGGTGATCGGCGGCGCGGGGAACGGCCCCCTCGGCGATGTCGCCCTCGCCGAGGACGGCCGCCGCGCCCTGTCGGGCGGGTCGGACAACCGGGTGCGCCTCTGGGACCTCACCACGGCGCGGTGCCTGTACGAGTTCACCGGGCCGGGCCCCGGACGCGCCGACTGCCCAAAGCCGCTCTCCGGCCGCCCCGACCTCCACACGGTGCAGGCCGTGGCCATGACCCCGGACGGGCGGTTCGGTGCCGCGGCGAGCCAGGAGGGCTCCGTGCAGACCTGGGACCTCACCGCCGGTGTCGCGGGGCCCGTCCTGTCCTGCGGGGCCGGGTCGGCCGAGGCCGTCGCCGTCACCCCCGACGCCCGTCGTCTCCTCGTCGGGTACATGGACGGCACCGTACGGCTCTGGGACGCGGCCACCGGGCGGTGCGTGCGCACCCTCACCGGGCACACCTCGACGACGGACGCCGTCGCCCTCACCCCGGACGGCCGCTTCGGCCTCTCCGGCTCGTGGGACCTGACGGCCCGGCTGTGGGACCTGGGGACCGGTGAGTGTCTGCGGGTCATGACCGGAGCCGAGGAGCCCGTCACCGAGGTCGCCCTCACCCCGGACGGGCGCCGGGCGCTCCTCGGCGGCTGGGAGTCCGACGCGCGCTGGTTCGACCCGCACGCCGGCACCTGCCTGCGGGTCCTCACCGGGCACACCGATTCGATCGCCTCGGTGGCCGTCACCCCGGACGGGCGCCACGGGTTCACCGCGAGCTGGGACGGAACCATGCGCTGGTGGAACCTCGGTGACGGGAGCTGCCTGCGCGCCGCCCCGCTCACCGGGCACATCGGCGATGTCTCCGCCGTCGCGGTCACCCCGGACGCCCAGTCCGCGCTGTCCGCGGGCCCGGAGGGCGCCCTGTGCCTGTGGGAGTTCGACTGGGACTTCGACTTCCCGCGCTGACCGGCCGGTGCCCGGGGCCGGACGTACGGGGCCGGACGTACGGGGCCGGACGTACGGGGCCGGACGTACGGGGCCGGACGTACGGGGCCGGACGTACGGGGCCGGACGGGAGAGGTCCGGGTCAGGCGGGGGCCGCGGGGTCCGGCCGGGCCGGGTCGGTCGGCCAGGTGCCGCTGCCGACGGTGGCGGGGCGCACCCGCCGCCGGGTCGCGGTGTGCTCCCAGGGCTGCGGGTCCGGGTACGTCAGGAGTTCCAGGGTGCTGCCCCACGGGGTGCGCAGATACGCGAACCGGTTGCGCTCCCCCGCCTCGGGGCCCGGCAGCGGCTGCGGGTCGGCGAGCAGCACGGCTCCCGCGGCCACGCAGGCCCGCACGGCCGCGTCCAGGTCGTCGGCGTACAGCGCGACGTGCTGCCAGCCGAAGTCGCAGGGCAGCACCGGGGGTTCGCGGCGGGGCCCCTCGAACTCGAACAGCTCGATGCACGGGCCGTCGCAGGGCAGGGCCAGCATCCTGACCGCCAGTTGCCGGGTGCCCGCCGGGACCCCGAGCCGCCGCTCGACCTCCGGCCCGCCGCTCGGGCCGTCCTGGCGGCGCAGGGTGTCGTAGAGCACCTCGGCGCCGAGCGCCCTGACGAGGAAGAGGGTGGCGGTCTCCAGGTCGGGGACCGTGACCCCGATGTGGTCGATGCCTCGCACGGTTGTGGCCGTCATGGGTTCACCGCTCCTGTCCCGGGGCCGCGCCGACCGCCCCGTCCGCCCGGAGCGGGCCGGGTCCGGCGTCGTGCCGCGCGGTGGGCCGTCTCCCCTCCAGCTTCGCTCAGCCCCGCCCGGCCCGCACGACGGACCTCGGTGGCCTCCCGCCCGGCCGGCGCGACGGGTCTCCGCGGCCCCCTGTCCGGATCGGGCGCCGGGCCCCAGCGGCCTCCCGTGCCCCGGTGGTCTCCCGTCCGGCCCGCGCGACGGACCCCGGGGGCCTCCCGTCCGGATCGGGCCCGGCTCAGCCGAACGAGGTGCGCTCCAGCCAGAAGTCCAGCAGCTCCGCGTCGCCCAGCACCTCGACCCGGTCGCCGTCCGCCGCCAGGCGCCGGTTGAAGGCCAGCATGAGATCGGTGAGCGGGCCCCGCAGCGCCACGGTCGCCTTCTCGTGGGCGCGCCGCCAGGTGAAGCCGTCGTCACCGAACTCGATCAGCCACTCGGCGCCCGGCACGTCCGTGGCGTGCAGGTGGATGGAGCGGCCGGCCCCGGTCAGCCCGGCGGCCTCCCTGTCGCCCGCGGCACGGACGAAGGCGACGATCTCCAGCCACTCCTCGATGGTGTCCGCGGCCAGCTCCGGCGCCACCTCGTAGCCGGTCTTCGTGGTGATCGCGGCGTCGGCGTGGTGGACGATCGTCTCGTGGGCCATCCGGCGCGACCAGAACCCCGCGCTCCGTTCCCACCCCCAGGTCCACACCTCCTGGTCCGGCCCGGCCTCCCGCAGCAGCCGGACGGTGTCCGCCGCGCCCTTCGCGAGCCAGGCGTCGAGCGCCTCGGGGTCGTCGCTCCCGGGGGCGTTCTCCGGTACCCGCTCCGGCGGGACCGCGTCGGTGGCGCGGGTGCGTACGATCTCGCCGACCCAGCGGTGGGCCCTGCCGACGTGCAGAGCGAGGTCGCGCAGGCTCCAGTCGGGGCAGGTCGGGACGGTCGCGCCGAGGTCCGCGCCCCGGAGCGAGGCCCTGAGCGCGTCGGTGCGGGCGATGATCTCGGCGCAGTAGTCGTCATGCGGAAGCGGAAGTGAACTCATGCCGCGACCCTAGTGCGATCATGAATCGAAATCCCGGCATTTACTCGCCCATTCGTTCGCCCGGCGGCCCGAACCCTCCTGCCTGTCCGCCGAGTTGGGCCGTGGTCGTCGGCACCGTGTCCTTCACCTCGACGCCCGCACCGTACGGTCGGCCACCCGGGCGGGGCCGTCCGGGTGGCCGGGGCCGCCCCTGCCCGCAAGGGGCCCGGGTCCGCCCCTATCCGCAGCAGTCGGGTTCCAGCCCGCGCGGCAGGCGTTCGCCGCCGAAGACCGCGGTGGTCGCCTCGTCGCCGCCGAGCGCGGCCACCGCGAGCAGCAGCGAACCGGCGGTCCAGGTGGTGAGCTCCTGGGGCCATATCGCCCGGTTGCCCTCGAAGACGTACCCCGTCCAGTACATGCCGCCCTCGGCGCGCAGGTGCTGGATGGACTGGAGGATCTCCAGCGCCCGGTCGGACTCGCCCATCACCCAGAGCGTCAGGGCGAGTTCGGAGCTCTCGCCGCCGGTCACCCACGGGTTGGGCAGCACGCAGCGCACCCCGAGGCCGGGCACCACGAAGCGGTCCCAGCCCTCCTCGATCCGGTCCTTGGCGGCCGTCCCGGTGAGCGCGCCGCCGAGGACCGGGTAGTACCAGTCCATCGAGTAGCGGCTCTTGTCCAGGAAGCGTTCCGGGTGTTCGCGGATCGCGTGGGCCAGCGCCCCGGCGGCCAGCTCCCAGTCGGGCTGCGGCTCTTCGCGCCGTTCCGCGATGGCCAGCGCACAGCGCAGCGCGTGGTGGACGGAGGAGCAGCCGGTCAGCAGCGCGTCGTGGACGGGGGTTCCGTCGGCCTCGCGCTTCCAGCCGATCTGGCCGCCGGGCTGCTGGAGCCGCAGGACGAACTCGACGGCGGCGTAGACGGTCGGCCACATCCGGTCCACGAAGGCGTCGTCGCCGGTGGCGAGGTAGTGGTGCCAGACGCCGACGGCCACGTACGCGCAGAAGTTGGTCTCCAGGCCCCGGTCGGTCGGCTGCCCGGCGTCCCCGTCGTGGTAGGCGGCGTACCAGGAGCCGTCCTCGTTCTGGTGCCGGGCCAGCCAGTCGTAGGCGCGTTCCGCGGCCTCGTGCTCGCCCGCGGCGTCGAGGGCCATGGCGGCCTCGGTGTGGTCCCACGGGTCGAGGTGGTGGCCCCGGAACCAGGGCAGTGCGCCGTCCTCGCGCTGGACGGCGAGGAGGGCGGAGACGGTCTCGGCGGCCTGCTCGGCGGTGAGGACGCCGGGCAGCACGAGGTGTTCTGTCTGCTCGGGAAGGGTCACGCCTCGGCCTCGGTGAGGTCCTCGGCCGCGGCGGCCACGGGCAGGTGCGGCTTGGTCGCGTACGCCACGAAGCTCTTGCCGACGACCGGGTTGAGGAGCTGCTCGGCGACCCGGGTCGCCATCGGCTTCTTCATGATGTCCCAGACCAGCAGCTTGTGGTACGCGCGGACCGGCAACGCCTTCTCGTTGTCCACGCCGAATGCACACTTGAGCCACCAGTACGGCGAGTGCAGTGCGTGGGCGTGGTGGGTGCCGTACGGCTTGAGACCGGCGCCGCGCATCTTGGCGAGCAGTTCGTCGGCCTTGTAGATGCGGATGTGGCCGCCCTCGACCTCGTGGTACGCGTCGGAGAGCGTCCAGCAGACCTTCTCGGGGCCGTAGCGCGGCACGGTGACCGCGATCCGGCCGCCGGGCCTGAGCACCCGGACCATCTCGGCGAGCACGCCCTTGTCGTCGGGGATGTGCTCCATGACCTCGGAGATGATCACGACGTCGAAGGACCCGTCGGGGAACGGCAGGTTGAGCGCGTCGCCCTCCATCGCGGTGGCGGTGGCGCCCTCGGGGGCCTCACCGGCCTCCTTCATCGCGGCGAACCACTTGGCGACCTCGCGGATCTCCTCGCCGTTCCGGTCGAGGGCCACGACCTGGGCGCCGCGCCGGTAGCACTCGAAGGCGTGGCGTCCGGCGCCGCAGCCCAGATCGAGCACTCGGTCGCCGGCGGCGAGCGGGAAGCGGGTGAAGTCCACGGTCAGCACGAGTGCCTGCTTTCGCGGTCGGAGTGGGTCGGGTGCGGGAGCGGAATCGGGGACGGCTGGGTCAGCGACGGCGGCCGGCGCCGGACCGGGCGGCGATCGCCTCGCGGTAGAGGGCCGCGGTGCCGATGGCGGCCTGCTTCCAGGTGAACCGGGACAGCACCCGCTCGCGGCCCGCGGCGCCGAGCCGGGCCCGCAGGTCCGGGTCGGCGAGCAGTCGGCCGAGCGCGTCGGCCAGGGCCCCGGAGTCGGCGGGCGGAACGGCGAGGCAGGTCTCGCCGTCCGGTCCGGCGACCTCGGGGATCGCACCGCCGGTGGTGGCGACGAGGGGCGTGCCGGTGGCCATGGCCTCGGCGGCGGGCAGCGAGAAGCCCTCGTACAGCGAGGGGACACAGGCGATCTGCGCACCACGCACCAGGTCGACGAGTTCGGCGTCGCTGATGCCCTTGACGAACTCGACGGCGTCCTGGAGGCCGTGCCGTTCGATGGCCTGCGCGACGGGTCCGTCCTCGGTCCGCTTGCCGACGACCACGAGGTGCGCCCGCGGGTTGTCGGCGCGGAGCTTGGCGAGCGCGTCGACGAGGTGGACGAGGCCCTTCAGCGGGACGTCGGCGCTGGAGGTGGTGACGATCCGGCCGGGTATCTCGGCGACCGAGGGGTCGGGCGACCACAGGTCGGTGTCGGCGCCGATGTGGACGACGTGGATGCGGTCCCGGCGCACCCCGAGGTGGTCGACGATCTCCTGCCGGGAGGAGCCGGAGACGGTGAGCACCGAGGGCAGCCGGCGCGCGACCCGCTTCTGCATGCGGGTGAAGCCGTACCAGCGGCGCACGGAGGCGCGGCGGCGGCGGGTCTCCGCGGCGTCCAGTTCCAGCTGCCGGTCGACGGTGATGGGGTGGTGGATCGTGGTGACGAGCGGGGCGCCGAGGTCCGCGAGCAGGCCGTAGCCGAGGGTCTGGTTGTCGTGGACGACGTCGAACTCGCCGCGGCGGGCGGCGAGGTGGCGCCGGGCGCGCAGGCTGAAGGTGAGCGGTTCCGGGAAGCCGCCGGTCCACATGGTGGCGACCTCGGCGACGTCGATCCAGTCCCGGTACTCGCCGCGCTTCGGGGTGCGGAACGGGTCCGGCTGGCGGTAGAGGTCCAGGCTCGGCAGTTCGGTGAGCGGGACGCCCTCGTCGAGCACCGGGTAGGGCTGGGCGCCGATCACCTCGACGCTGTGGCCGAGGCGGGAGAGCTCGCGGGCGAGGTGGCGGACGTAGACACCCTGGCCGCCGCAGAAAGGATTGCCCTTGTAGGTGAGGAGTGCGATGCGCAACGGGCGGTCGTCGGCGGTGCCGGACGTGTCCGGGCCCGTACGGGGGCCCGACTCTATGGCCTCAGCGGTCACACTCGGCCCCCTTCTCACTGCGTTTTCGCCGGAGCGTAACCGCTCACGCTAATCTAGAACAAGTTTCAGACTGGATCGTTCAATGAGCTACGAATCTACCGGCAGGTAGCGTCGGTGCAACGGCCGGATCAGGTGATTCGCGCCACCACCGGGCCCCCTGGCATGCTGTCGCCGCCGGGAGACCGAGCGCCTCCCTCCGATCGCGGACAGCAGCCATGGATGGGGGACATCATGACCGCGGAAGCCAGGCCGGCGTCGCCGCCCCTGACCGAACGGCAGGAGGCCCGCCGCCGCCGCATCCTGCACGCCAGCGCCCAGCTCGCCGGGCGGGGCGGTTTCGAGGCGGTGCAGATGCGCGAGGTGGCGGAGGCCGCCGGGGTCGCGCTGGGCACCCTGTACCGCTACTTCCCCTCCAAGATCCACCTGCTGGTCGCCACCATGCAGGACCAGCTCCAGCACATGCACACGACGCTGCACAAGCATCCTCCGGCCGGGGACGACGCGGCGCAGCGGGTCGCCGACACCCTGATGCGGGCGTTCCGCGCGCTCCAGCGCGAACCGCACCTGGCGGACGCGATGGTACGGGCGCTGACCTTCGCGGACCGCAGCGTCAGCCCGGAGGTGGACACCGTCTCCCGGATCACGACGACGATCATCCTGGACGCGATGGGACTGGAGCACCCGACGCCGGAACAGCTCTCCGCGGTCCGGGTCATCGAGCACACCTGGCACTCGGCGCTGATCACCTGGCTGTCGGGGCGGGCGTCGATCGCCCAGGTGAAGATCGACATCGAGACGGTGTGCCGGTTGATCGACGTGACCTGCCCGCCGGATGCGCGATAGCACACGCCCCCGCCCCTCCGCAGCGTTTTCATCACATCCCCCTCACCTTTCTCTCCGAAAGGGCCACAGATCGCCTCTTAGCATGGGCATGACCAGCGCCGATGGAGAGGAAGACATGTCCGACCAGACGAACAACGCGAATGGCGCGACGGGGACACAGGCCCCGAACGGACCGGGATACGGCGCTCAGCCCCCGGCCGGTTACGGGTACCCCGCCGGTGCCCCGCTGCCCGGTGGCAAGGCGACGGCCTCGATGGTGCTCGGCATCCTCGGCCTGGTGCTCGTCCCGATCATCCTGCCGATCATCGCGCTGTGCCTCGGCGTATCGGCCAAGCGCATGGCGGACCGGGGCGAGGGCGGCAACCGCGGCCAGGCGGTCGCGGGCATCGTGATGGGCAGCGTCGGCGTCGCCTTCGCCGTGCTCGGCATGAGCGTGGCCACGATCCAGGCGGTCGGGGCGGTCTGACGTTCCCCGCCCGCCCGGACGCCGGGCGCCCGGCCGCACCCGGGCAGCCGCGCGACCGGCCCGGAGCCGGGACGCGGTCCGGGTCCCGGATCTGCCCGGATCTCCTCCCGGAAGGTTCGGTCACCGTTTCCGGTCGCTCGTCAACAGGTGCAGTCGCAGGGCGAGTTGCAGCTCCAGCGCCCGGCCGGGCTCGTTCCAGTCCGGCCCCAGCAGCGCCTGCACCCGGTCCAGCCGCTGCACGACCGTGTTGACGTGCACGTGGAGTTCGTCCTTGGCGCGGACGAGGCTGCCACCGGACCCGAAGTAGGCGCCGAGGGTGCGCACCAGCTGTGTGCCGCGCCGCGCGTCGTACTCCAGCAGCGGCCCCAGCGTCGCCGAGACGAAGCCGTCGACGTCCTGCGCGTTGCCCAGCACCACGCCCAGGAAGCCGAGCTCCTCGACGCACGCCCCCTCCCCCGTACGCCCCAGGACCCGCATGGCGCTCAGGCAGCGGGCGGCCTCCTGGTGGGCACGGACCAGTTCCCGGACCCCGCCGGTCGGTCCCGCGGCGGCGACGGTGACGGGGGTCTGGGCCAGTTGCCCGAGCCGGTCCGCCGCGGCGCGTGCCGCGTCACCGGCCGCCGTCGCCGGGTCGTCGGCCGCCGTCAGCAGCACCACGCTCCCGGCGTGTTCCGCGGACACGCCGTGGACGTCGCCACCGAACAGATAGCGCACCGCGGCCGGGGCCAGCCGCTCCCGGGCGCCGCCCTCGGCGACCTCGGCCACCAGCAGCAGATGCGGGCGGTCGAGGTCGACGCCCAGGCGCCGGCCGCGTTCGGTCAGGCCCTCCGGGTCGCGGTCCGCACCCGTCAGCAGGTCGGTGATCAGCTCGCCGCGGACGCGGTTCTCGGTCTCGGCGACGGTGCGCCGCAGCAGCAGGAGAAGTCCGGTGACCACGGCGGCCCGTTCGTAGAGCCGCCGGTCGGAGTCGTCGAGCCGCCCGTCCCGGTGCAGGACCAGCCCGGCGAGGAGTTCCTGCCCGGCGAGGACCGCACAGATCCACCGGCCGTCGCGGTGCACGGCCCGTGCGCCGGTACGGGACTCCCCGGCGGTCTCGGCCAGCCATCCGGCGTCCATGGCGTCGGGGGTGAAGTCCGTGCCGTCGGGCCGGACGGCCGCCAGGAGGCGCCCGCCCGGGTCGTGGATGGTCAGCGGGGAGTCCAGCAGCCCCGCGACCGCCGCCGCGACGTCCTTGACCTCCCGGCCGCGCAGCACCAGGTCGGTCAGCCGGTCGTGGGACTCCTCGGCCCGCCGCATGGCCGCCGAGTGCTCCCGCACCGCCGCGTTGGCCTCGGCCAACTCCGCGTTGGTCACGGCCAGTTCGTTCAGCGCGGACCGGGTGTCGGCGAGCGCGCGGGCGGTGTCGATGGCGATCGCGGCGTGGGCGGCGAGCGAGCAGAGCAGGGCGACCTCGTCGGGGCTGAAGACCCGGGCGGCGCGGTCGGCGGCGAAGAGGACGCCGATGACCTTTCCCGTACCGCCCCGGCTGGAGCCGAGCAGCAGCGGGACGCCCAGGATGGCGACGAGCCCCTCGTCCAGCACCCCGGCGTTGATGTTGGGGGTGTGGTGGAAGCGGTCGTCGGTGCGGTAGTCGGGGGTCGCGTACGGTCGCGCGGTCTGCGCCACCAGGCCGCCGAGCCCGTGCCCGAGTTCCAGCCGCAGCCGTTGGAAGACCATCGACACCGACCCGTCGGTGACCCGCATGTAGGTGTCGCCCGCCTCCTCGTCGGGGAGTGTGAGGTACGCGGTGTCCGTGCCGAGCAGCATCCTGGCCCGGCGGACGATCGCCTTCAGCACCGCGTCCAGGTCCCGGGAGGCGGCGAGGTCGCCCGCCGTGTCGAAGAGGGCGGTGAGCTGGAGTTCGCGGCGCCGGTGCTGCCGCAGGGCGCCCCTGATCCGCAGAGCGGTGGCGGTGGCCCGCTCCACCTCGGCCAGGTCCCCCGGAGGCACCCCGGCCGCCCGCGCATGCGAGGAGACGGCCCCCAGCGCCTCGGCGGGGGCGTCATCGGCCAGCAGATCGAGCAGACGGCGCAGATGGGGGGCGGCAGAGGCGGGCGGTTCGGTCATGAGCGGTCGGCAATCGTAGGAGCGGCGGAGGCACCGGCCGGCACCCCCGCCGCGTTCGTACCCGCCCGACGGGGTCCGGCGCAAGACACGGAACGGGGTCTTCGCCGCACTCCGCCCCCCGGGCGGGGCCTTGCCCGCTCCCTACTCCTCCGGTGGGAACACCGCCTCCCCCGTGGCGGTCAGGGTGATCGTGATCGCCTCGACCGGGCAGCCCTCGGCGGCGGCCAGTACGCCTTCGTCGGCGTCGGCCTCGGGGGCCGAGGGGCGGGACTGGCGGGCGGAGTCCAGGGCGAAGCCGTTCGGGGCGTGGTTCACGCACATGCCGGAGCCGATGCAGATTCCCCGGTCGACCTCCACGGTCCAGCGGTCCCCCATCACACACCGCCCTCGTAGCCGGCGGGCAGATGGATCATCTTGTGCTCGAAGTACTCGCCGTAGCCCTCGGGGCCGAACTCCCGGCCCAGGCCGGAGTTCTTGTAGCCGCCGAACGGGCCGAGCATGTCGAGGCTGAAGGTGTTCACGCTGTACGTGCCCGTCCTGACCCGGCGGGCGATGTCGATGCCGCGTTCGGTGTCGGCGGTCCAGACGCTGCCGCTGAGCCCGTAATCGGAGTCGTTGGCGATCCGTACCGCCTCGTCCTCGTCGCCGTACGGCAGGAGGCAGATGACGGGGCCGAAGATCTCCTCGCGGGCGATGCGCATGGAGTTGTCGACGTCGCCGAAGAGGGTCGGCTCGACGTACCAGCCCCGCTCCTGGGAGGCCGGACGGCCACCGCCGGTGAGGATCTTGGCTCCCTCGTCCTGGCCGATCCGGATGTAGTCGAGCGACCGTTGCTGCTGGCGCCGGGCGACGAGGGGGCCGAGTTCCGTGGCCGGGTCGAGCGGGTCGCCGATCTTCAGCGCACCCGCCGCGGCGGCGAACGCCTCGGCCGTCTCCTCGTACCGGGAGCGCGGCACGAGGATGCGGGTCTGGGCCACGCACGCCTGGCCGTTGATCATCCAGGCGAAGGGGACGATGCCGGCGACGGCGGTGTCCAGGTCGGCGTCCGGGAGGATCACGGCGGCGGACTTGCCGCCCAGTTCCAACGTGACGCGGGTGAGGTTGCGGGAGGCGACCTCCATCACCCGGCGCCCGGCGGCGACGGACCCGGTGAACGACACCTTGTCGACGCCCGGATGCCCGACCAGGTACTCGCTGACCTCCCGGTCGGCCGGCAGGATCGACAGCACCCCCGCCGGGAGCCCGGCATCCGCGGCGATCTCGGCCAACAGGTAGGCGTCCAGCGGGGATTCGGGCGAGACCTTGAGGACCGCGGAGCAGCCGGCCAGCAGCGCGGGCGCGAGCTTGGCGGCGGCGGTGAACTGCGGGACGTTCCACGGCACCACCGCCGCGACCACCCCCACCGGCTCCCGGCGCACCAGCAGCGGTCCGAGCACCCCGGTCCGCCGCTCCTCGTACGGGAAGGTGCGGGCGACGGCGATCGCCGCGTCCCACACCATCATCGCGGCGAGCGCCTGCACCATGACGCTCGACGTGTACGGGGTGCCGTTCTGCGCGCTGATGACCCGGGCGATCTCCTCGTACCGGACGGCGAACGCGTCCTTGATCCGGGTCACCACCGCGATCCGCTCGTCCAGGGTCATCCGCGGCCACGGCCCCTCGTCGAACGCCCGCCGGGCGGCGGCGACGGCCCGGTCCACGTCCGCCTCGCCGGCGTGCGGCACGCGCCCGATGACCTGCTCGGTGTGGGGCGACACGACCTCGATGACGTCCCGGCCCAGCGGATCGACCAACTCCCCGCCGATGAACAGTTTTCCGTGTTCGACAAGCTCGGTCATGGCTGCTGCCTCCCGCGAACCGGTACGATAGCTGACTACCCGTCAAAACTGATACCAGTTCCAGTTCCAGGAGTCCACGGACGCGCGCACGGACCCCGACCCGAAGCGAATGGTCGACCGGGGCTACCAATGGAACAGGTTCTCGTTACAGTGGGCTCGGTGCACCGCACAGCCGTACGTCCGGTACGCCGACCAGGCCGCGGAGAGACGGGGAAGCCCATGACTCAGGTGACCGACCACGGCGGGGGCGTGCACAGCGTCAAGGTGCCGATCCCGGACAACCCGCTGGGCCACACCCTCGTGCACGTCCTGGACACCGATCGCGGGCCGGTCCTGATCGACACCGGCTGGGACGACCCCGGGGCGTGGGACACGCTCACCGCGGGGCTGACCGCCGTGGGGACAGACGTCGGCGAGATCCACGGCGTGGTCGTCACCCACCACCATCCCGACCACCACGGCCTGTCCGGGCAGGTGCGCGAGGCCTCCGGCGCCTGGATCGCCATGCACCCGGCGGACACCGAGATCGTGCGCCGCACCCGCGAGTCGGAACCCGGCACCTGGCTGACGTATCTCGTGGGCAAGCTCACCGCGGTCGGGGCGCCCGAGACGCACCTCGCGCCGTTGCGGGCCGCCGCGGCCGAGAGGAGCGCGAGGAGCACCCTGCCCGGACTGCGGGCCGCGCTCCCGGACCGGGAGATCGTGCCCGGTGAGCTGCTGGACCTGGCCGGACGCCGGCTGCGGGCCGTCTGGACGCCCGGCCACACGCCGGGGCACGTCTGTCTGCATCTGGAGGAGGAGCATCCGGGGAACCTGCCGGGCCGGGGCCGGCTCTTCTCGGGGGATCACCTGCTGCCGGGGATCAGTCCGCACATCGGGCTGTACGAGGACCCGGACGACGCCACGGTCACCGATCCCCTCAGCGACTACTTCGCCTCGCTGGAGCGCGTCGGGCGGCTCGGGGTCGCGGAGGTGCTGCCCGCGCACCAGCACGCGTTCACCGACGCGGCGGGCCGGGTGCGGGAGCTCCTCGACCACCACGAGGAGCGGCTGGCCGGGCTGCTCGGGCTGCTGGCCGTCCCGCTGACCCCGTGGGAGCTGGCCGAGCGGATGGAGTGGAACCGGCCGTGGGCGCAGATCCCGTACGGCTCGCGGAACATCGCCGTCTCCGAGGCCGAGGCGCATCTGCGGCGACTGGTGAAGCTGGGGCGCGCGGAGGCGGTGGCGGGGAGCGAGCCGGTGAGGTACGTCGCGGTGTGAGGCGCGGCACGGGGGTGGTGCGAGGGGCCTCGTGGGGTGAGGGGCGGCACGGGAGTGGTGCGAGGGGCCTCGTGGTGTGAGCAACGGAGCACGGGACGGGCAGAAGGCCTTCTGGGGGCGCCCGGTAGAGTGAGCGGGTCGTCATCATGCCCGTTCAGGGGGAAGCCGGTGCGAATCCGGCACTGACCGCGCAACCGTGAGCCGTCGTCGCAGGCGGTGAGTCGGAATGCCCTGTCCGAGGTCGTGACCGGCTCGCGCCACCGGACCCCCGGTGGCCGGCACCGTCGAGGTATACGGGGCCGAGCCCGGTACCTGAGCGTGCCTGTGCCCGGTTCCGTACCAGGAGAGGCCCCGCACGCCATGACCGTACGCCGCAGCGTCGCAACGCTCGCCGCCACCGCAGCCGTGCTCTGTGCTGCCGCTGCCCCGGTCGCCGTCGCGGCACCGTCCCCCACTCCCCCGCCCTCCACCGCCCTGCCGTCCGGGCTGTACGGCACGAAGGACCCCACCTACGACGGGGTGTGGCGGCAGTCGCTGTCCTTCCTCGCGCAGAAGCTCGAAGGAGTCACCCCGGCCGCGAAGTCGGTGGACTGGCTGATCTCCCAGCAGTGCGCCAACGGCGCGTACGCCGCGTACCGGCCCGACGCCTCCCGGCCGTGCGACACGAAGACGGTGCTGGACACCAACGCCACCGCGGCCGCCGCCCAGGCGCTGGCCGAGGTGGGCGGCCACCCCGAGATCGTGAACAACGCGGTGCGCTGGCTGAAGTCCGTGCAGAACGAGGACGGCGGCTGGGGCTACGCCGTCGGTGCGCCCAGTGACGCCAACTCCACCTCCCTGGTGATCGGCGCCCTCGCCCGGCAGGGGCAGCGGATCGCCGACATCACGACGCCCGGCGGCAAGACCCCCTACGACCCGCTGCTCGCCCTCGCGATCCCGTGCGGCGGCGAGGACGGCGGCGCCTTCGCCTACCAGCCCGACAAGAAGGGGAAGCTCGTCGCGAACGCGGACGCCACCGCGGCCGCCGTGCTCGGCACGATGGGCAAGGCCCTGGCCGTGGGGAACAACGCCGCGGGCAAGACGCCCAGCACCTGCCGCCCCGGGGACGACCCCACCCCCGAGCAGGCCGCGCAGAACGGCGCCCACTACCTCAAGAACGCCCTCGCCGAGCACGGCCGACTGAACGCGCCGCCGATGCCGGGGGCCGCCGACACGACGCCGCAGCCGGACTTCGGCAACACCGCGGACGCGGTCGTCGCACTGTCCGCGTCCGGTCACCAGAACGAGGCGGACGGAGCCGTGGCCTGGCTGAAGAAGAACGCCCGGGACTGGGCCGAGCAGAACGGTCCCGCCGCCTACGCGCAGCTGATCCTGGCCGCGCACGCCACCGGCAACGACGCCCGGGACTTCGGCGGCGTCGACCTGGTCGCCCGGCTGAACGCGAACGGCCCCGCGCCCGCCTCCGTGGTGACGCCCGACCCGGCCGGCGACACCGGGTACGTGCCCACGGAGCAGGACCAGGTCCACAGCGGCGACGACGTGATCGGGGGCGTGTGGTGGTACGTCGGCATCGGCCTCGTCCTCTCGGCGGTCGCGTTCTTCCTGATCAGCGGACGCCGGAAGAACCAGCAGTCGTGAGGCGGGCGGGAAGGGCCGGCGCGCTGCTGATGGTGCTGGGCGCCGTCCTGGCCGTGCTCGGCGCGGGGACGGCCCATGCGACGGGCTACCGGTACTGGTCGTTCTGGGAGGGCTCCGGCACCGGCTGGACGTACGCCACCCAGGGCCCGTCCCTGGTCCGGCCGGACGACGGCACGGTGCAGGGCTTCCGGTTCGCGGTGAGCGAGGACTCCCAGGACGCCGCGAAGCCGCGCCGCGCCCCCGACTTCGCGAAGATCTGCGCGGGCACTCCGGCCCGGGACGGCACCAAGCGGATCGCGCTCGTCATCGACGCGGGCACGGCGGCGGACGCCCCGTCCGGACAGGCACCGCCCGCGCCGCGCACCGCGTGCGCGCGGGTCGCCCCCGACGCCAGCTCCGCCGAGGCGCTCGCCTCGGTGGCCGAGCCGCTGCGCTACAGCAGCGACGCGATGCTCTGCGGCATCTCGGGCTACCCGCGCTCGGGCTGCGGCGAGCAGGTCTCGGACGACGGCCGCGGGGCACCGTCCGTGTCCGCCTCCGGTGCCACGTCCCCGGCCGGTTCCGGCACCGCCTCCGACGCCACGGACGGCTCCGGTGGCGGCCCGTCCGCCGGAGTGTTCGTCGGCGCCGCCGCCGTGCTGCTCCTCGGTGTCGCCGCGGTCGTGCGGGCCCGCCGCCGGCACGGATGACCGCCCCCGACCAGGCGGGACTTCCGAAACACGCCCTGGCTCCCGCCGCGACCCGGAGCAACGCCGTGCCCGCCGGGGCCTGGTGGCTGTGGGCGCTCGGGCTGGCCACCGCCGCGTCCCGGACCACCAACCCGCTGCTGCTGGGGCTGCTGGTGGCGGTGGCCGGTTATGTGGTCGCGGCGCGCCGCACGGACGCGCCGTGGGCCCGCTCGTACGGGACGTTCATCAGGATCGGGCTGTTCGTCGTCGGTGTGCGGCTGGTCTTCTCCGTCTTCCTCGGCTCGCCGCTCCCGGGCACGCACACCGTGTTCACGCTCCCCGAGGTACCGCTGCCGGACTGGGCGAAGGGGGTCAGGATCGGCGGCCGGGTCACCGCCGAGCAACTGGTCTTCGCGCTGTACGAGGGGGCGAAGCTGGCCGCCCTGCTGATCTGCGTCGGCGCGGCGAACTCGCTCGCCAACCCGGCCCGGCTGCTGAAGTCGCTGCCGGGGGCGCTGTACGAGGCGGGGGTCGCCGTCGTCGTCGCGATGACGTTCGCCCCGAACATGGTCGCCGACGTGATGCGGCTGCGCACCGCCCGGCGGCTGCGGGGGCGCCCGACCGGCGGCGTCAAGGCGGTCCTCCAGATCGGACTGCCGGTCCTGGAGGGCGCGTTGGAGCGTTCGATCGCGGTGGCGGCGTCGATGGACGCGCGCGGATACGGGCGCACCGCCCAGGTCCCGCCCGCCGTCCGCCGCACCACGAACGTCCTCACCCTCGGCGGGCTGCTCGGGGTGTGCGCGGGCACGTACGGTCTGCTGGCCGCGCAGGGCGCGGTGTACGGGCTGCCGCTGCTGGCCCTCGGACTGGTCGCCGCGGCGGCCGGGCTGCGACTGGGCGGGGCCCGCTCGGTCCGTACCCGCTACCGGCCCGACCGGTGGGGCGTACGGGCCTGGCTGGTCGCGGGCTCGGGGATCGCGGTGGCGGTGGCGATGATCCGGGCGGGCAGTGTCGACGCGGCAGCGCTGCACCCCGGCGTCGTCCCGCTGACCGCGCCGGTGTTCCCGCTGTGGCCGGCCGCGGCGGTGCTGATCGGACTGCTGCCCGCGGTGGTGGCGCCGGTGCCGCCGCCGGTGGGCGCGCCGAAGCCCGAGGAGGGCCAGTGATCAGGGAGAAGGGCCAGTGATCAGGTTCGAGCAGGTCTCGGTGCGGTACGAGGGGGCGGAGCGCCCCACTCTGTCCGGGGTCGATCTGACCGTGCCCGAGGGCGAGTTGGTGCTGCTCGTCGGTCCGTCCGGGGTCGGCAAGTCGACCCTGCTGGGTGCCGTGTCCGGGCTGGTGCCGCACTTCACCGGCGGCACCCTGAGCGGCCGGGTCACGGTCGACGGGCGCGACACCCGTACCCACAAACCGCGTGAACTCGCCGATCTGGTCGGCACGGTGGGCCAGGACCCGCTCTCCCACTTCGTCACCGACACGGTCGAGGACGAGCTGGCGTACGGGATGGAGTCGTTGGGGCTGGCCCCCGACGTGATGCGGCGGCGCGTCGAGGAGACCCTGGACCTGCTGGGTCTGGCCGGGCTGCGCGACCGGCCGATCGCCACGCTGTCCGGCGGCCAGCAGCAGCGGGTCGCGATCGGTTCCGTCCTCACCCCGCACCCCAAGGTGCTGGTCCTCGACGAGCCGACGTCCGCGCTGGACCCGGCGGCGGCCGAGGAGGTCCTCGCGGTGCTGCAGCGGCTGGTGCACGACCTGGGCACCACGGTCCTGATGGCGGAGCACCGCCTGGAGCGGGTGGTGCAGTACGCGGACCGGGTCGTCCTGCTGCCGTCGCCGGGTGCCGCGCCGGTCATGGGCGCGCCCGCGGACGTCATGGCGCTCTCCCCGGTCCATCCGCCGGTCGTGGCGCTGGGCCGGCTCGCGGGGTGGGAGCCATTGCCGCTCTCGGTCCGTGACGCCCGGCGCCGGGCGGCCGACCTGCGCGAACGGCTCTCCTCCGCCCAGCCGCCCGCCCCGGCCCCGGTGGCCGCCCCCGCCACCCCGGCTCCCCCCGTCCCCGCCACCGCCACCGCGCGGCGCGGTGTCCTGGCCCGGCTGCTGGGCCGCGAGGCGCGGGCCGTGACCGGGGCGGAGCCCGTCTCCGGCGCCCCGGCGCGGGTCGAGCGGCTGGGCGTACGGCGCGGGCGCGTCGAGGCGCTGCGCCGGGTGACGCTCACCGTCGCCCCCGGCGAGACCGTCGCCCTGATGGGGCGCAACGGCGCGGGCAAGTCCACCCTGCTGGGCGCCCTCGTCGGCATGGTCGAGCCCACCACCGGCACCGTCCTGGTCGGCGGCCGGGCCCCGCACCGGACCCAGCCGCGCGAGATGGTGCGCCGGGTCGGTCTCGTACCGCAGGAGCCGCGCGATCTGCTGTACGCGGACACGGTCGGCGCCGAGTGCGCGGCGGCCGACACCGACGCGGGCGCCGCCCCCGGCAGTTGCCGGGCCCTGGTCTCCGAGCTGCTGCCCGGGGTGCCCGACGGCACCCATCCGCGCGATCTCTCCGAGGGGCAACGCCTCGCGCTCGCCCTGGCCGTGGTGCTCACCGCGCGGCCCCCGCTGCTGCTCCTGGACGAGCCGACGCGCGGCCTGGACTACGCGGCGAAGGCCCGGCTGGTCGGGGTGCTGCGCGCGCTCGCGGCCGAGGGGCACGCGATCGTCCTGGCCACGCACGACGTGGAGCTCGCGGCGGAGCTGGCGCACCGGGTGGTGATCCTCGCCGACGGGGAGGTCGTCGCGGACGGGGAGACCCGGCAGGTGGTGGTCTCCTCCCCGGCGTTCGCCCCGCAGACCGCGAAGATCCTCGCCCCCCAGGAGTGGCTCACCGTGGCCCAGGTGCGCACCGCGCTGGGGGCCGGTTCATGAGCGGACGACGTACGGGCACGGATACGGGCACTGACACGGAGAAGAAGGCGGGTACGCGGACGGAAGCGGGTGGGCGGCGGGTGCGGGCGGTACGGCTCGGGCCCCGGGCGGTCGCCGCGCTCGTCCTCATCGGTGTGATCGGAGTGTTCGCGTTCGGCTGGCCCCTGCTGGCCGATGCCGGCTCCGGCCTGGCGCACTCCGCGGACGCGCCGTGGCTGTTCGCCGCGCTGCTGCCGCTGCTGGTCGGGGTGGTCGTCGCGACGGTCGCGGACGGCGGCCTCGACGCCAAGGCGGTCGCGATGCTGGGGGTGCTGGCCGCGGTCGGTGCCGCCCTGCGTCCGCTGGGGGCGGGCACGGCGGGGCTGGAGCCGATGTTCTTCCTGATGGTGCTGAGCGGCCGGGTACTCGGGCCGGGGTTCGGCTTCGTGCTGGGCGCGGTGACGATGTTCGCGTCCGCGCTGCTCACCGGCGGGGTGGGGCCGTGGATGCCGTTCCAGATGCTGTCGATGGGCTGGTTCGCGATGGGCGCGGGCCTGCTGCCGGGCCCGGACCGGCTGCGCGGGCGCGCCGAGCTGCTGCTGCTCGCGGGCTACGGGTTCGTGGCGGCGTTCGCGTACGGCACGGTGATGAACCTGTACGGCTGGACGATCGTGCCCCCGTCCGGCTCGGGGATCTCGTTCCACCCGGGCGATCCGCTGGTGGACAACCTGGTCCGCTTCCTCGCCTACTGCGCGGCCACCTCGCTCGGCTGGGACCTGGGCCGGGCCTCGCTCACCGTGGTACTGGTCCTGACCGTCGGTCCGGCGCTGCTGAAGGCGCTGCGCCGGGCCACCCGCCGGGCCGCCTTCGAGGCCCGGGTCACATTCGACGCTCCTTGCGAGTGAGGGCTCCCACAGGCCCTTGGCCCTCTCCTGAGCGGGTTAGTGGACAGCCGGTGGACCGACAACTCCAGCCGACATTTGTTTTGACCTGCTACGACCCATTCCGGGTGGTCGAGGTCGTCCGGGACCTTCGGGGCCGGGTGCGAGGCGGGGTCGTATCCGGGGTCGTTGCGGTGGTTGAAAGCCGCCGCCAACACTGGACGAGTCGCCGAACACCGCCGGGTCCCCCGCATCGGACCCCGGTCGACGAACGCCGTTCCACCCGCACGGCCACGTGCTCCGGACCGGCCCGCGACTTCCCCCGTACCCGACGTCAGGTCTCCTGTGTCGTTCGCCCGCAACATCCTCGCCCTGCCCCGCACCGCCCGCCGCAAGTCCGCCGCCATCGGCACCGCCGCACTCCTCGGAGCCACCGGCCTCGCCCTCGGTGTCACCCCGGCGACGGCCGCCCCGGCATCCGCCGCGACGGGCGCGCAGGCCACGGCGAGGGCGATGATCGGTGACGCCGCGCAGTTCCAGTGCTTCAGCAACATCGTCCAGCACGAGAGCGGCTGGAACCACACCGCGACCAACGCCTCCTCCGGCGCCTACGGTCTCGTCCAGGCCCTGCCCGCCTCGAAGATGGCCTCGGCCGGCGCCGACTGGCGGACCAACCCCACGACCCAGATCAAGTGGGGCATGGACCACATGAAGTCCCGTTACGGCAGCCCGTGCGACGCCTGGGCGTTCTGGCAGTCCAACGGCTGGTACTGATCGTCCGTCCGCCGGCCGGTGACGGGCCGACGTCCGACGGACCGCACCCCTGCACCACATCCCGCACGAAGGCTCCGACCGGTGGTCGGAGCCTTCGTCATGTCCCGATCCGCACATCGGAATTCCTCGGCCCGGCCGTCCTGGCCGACCGAAGTCCCCTGCTACCACCGGGCAAGCGATCAGGCATTAGCTCATTCAGGTGCATTTGGCTCGCCCGTCCGTTCCCATCGGCCGCCTACGCGTTGTCACTCACGTGGAACCAAGAGAATTCTGGGAGCGGAACACAGTCCTGGCGGAAGCTTTCTGCGCCAGTGACGAACGCATGCGCCGGGCGCAGGCGTTGCTCGACGAGACGCAGGCCGAGCGGAGCAGAACCCTGGCGGCCTTCGCCGTCACGGTCGGCGACGACGGCTCGATCGCCGACTTGATGGGCCTCAAGGAGCGCGAAGTGCGATTAGCACGACGCGCCGTCGGTCGCAGCAACGCCCGATCCCTCGCCGAAGAGCTCTTGAACCAGGCCACGCAGGCCCCGAAGAGCATGGTGAATAAACCTTTCTTCTCATACGCCGGGCTGTTCAGCCCCACCGCCACCTTCCCCACCCACGTGCCGTACTGAGCACGTCCCCCACGACGCGGCGACGCGGCCCCGACCGGGTTCCCGGCCGGGGCCGCCCGCCGTCATCAGCGCCGCCCGTCGCCGTCGCCAGTGCCGCCCGTCGCCGTCGGTGCAGACCGCCGTCAGCTCCGCGCGGCGATCCCGTCGAACCAGCGGACGATCTGCGGGCCCGCCTTCAGGTACGTGCCGTTGTGATCGACCGTGCCCTGGTCCACGACCGGGGCCTCGACACCGTGCGCGGCCAGATCCGCGGCGCAGTTGCGGGCGTTGGCGATCGGCACGTCGGTGTCGCCGGACGAGGAGTGGAGCCGCACCGGGACGTCCGGCTTCCAGTCGCAGTTGCCGTCCTGGGCGCGCGCCGCGGCCAGCAGCCCGCCGGTGGGGTGCTGGACCTGGCGATAGTAGTCGTCGGTGAGCAGTTCCTCCAGCGTCGCGGGCAGCGCCGGGATGATCTCCTCCTCGGTGTGGTTGGTGTCGAAGAGCCGGTCGACGACGTCCGCGTACGGCTTCCGGAACGCCTCGGAGGGGTCCTTGTAGAGCGGGTGCAGCCGGCTCTGCGCGGTGAGGTAGTACGTCATGTAGAAGACGGCGCTGGTGTCGTTGACCCTGCCGTCGAACAGGGCGGGCGTCTCCGCGTGCTCGATGTCGTAGGGGCCGGAGACGGGGGCGAGGGCCCGGAGCCTGAAGTGCCGGTCCGCACCCCCGTCGAGGGCCCGGCCCAGGGCCATCGCCACCTGGCCGCCCTGGGAGAAGCCACTGGCGTACACGTCGCCGGTGAGCGGACGGTGCAGCTGCCGCGCGGCGGTGCGGGAGGCCCGCAGCATGTCGACCGAGGCCGTGACGGCGGACTTGGTGTCCATGTACGGGTGGCGGCCCGGCCCCCTGCCGAGCCCCAGGTAGTCGGGGGCGGCGACGGCCCGGCCCGCCGAGGCGTGGAGGTAGGGGGCGAAGCGGCCGAAGCCCTCGCCGACGGAGGGCGCGTAGTCGCGGTGGGCCATCGTGCCGTGGGTGTCGGAGACCAGGTCCAGCCGTCGGGGGCCGCCCTCGGGAAGGACCAGCAGCCCGGTGGCGGTGGTGGGCGCGCCCTGCGGGGTGACGGTGCGATAGGTGAGGCGGTGGGCCCGCAGGCCGTGGCGGACGGTGTCGGTGTCCATGCCTGCCCGAGCGAGGAACCGGGCGACGGCGGCGCGGTCGAGGGCGGCCACGGGGGTAACGCCCAGGAGGGTTCCCCTGCCCTGGTGCGTCGCGGCGTGCGGGCGCGTCGGGCCCGGGGCGCCGGAGGGCTGCTGGGCGAGGGCCGGGGCGGTGCCGAGCGCGGCGAGGACCGTCGCCGCGACGACCGCCGTCGCCCGCCGTGCGACGCGGGGCCGTCCGTACCGGGACCGACGGTTCGCGGAGCTGGTGTGGTTGTCCATGACGACGACGCTAGGGAACCGCGCCCGCCGACGACATCGGCGTGGGCCCCGGCCGGGGGTGTTGCCAGGTGCACCCCCGGACCGGGGTGTTGCGACGACCACGGCACCTCGGTCCGGCGCACGGCGTCACAGCCGCTGGATGATCGTTCCCGTCGCGAGCGCGCCGCCCGCACACATCGTGATCAGCGCGAACTCCTTGTCGCGGCGCTCCAGTTCGTGGAGCGCCGTGGTGATCAGCCGGGCTCCGGTGGCGCCCACCGGGTGGCCGAGCGCGATGGCTCCGCCGTTGACGTTGACCTTCGCAAGCCCGTCGAGGTCCCGCTCGAAGACCTGGGCCCAGCTCAGCACCACCGAGGCGAAGGCCTCGTTGATCTCGACGAGGTCGATGTCCTTGAGCGACATCCCGGCCCTGCCCAGCACCGCGCGGGTGGCGTCGATCGGCCCGTCGAGGTGGAAGTGCGGGTCCGCGCCGACCAGCGCCTGGGCGACGATGCGGGCGCGCGGCCTGAGCTTGAGCGCGCGCGCCATCCGTTTGGACGCCCACATGATCGCGCAGGCGCCGTCGGATATCTGCGAGGAGTTGCCCGCGGTGTGGATCGCGGTGGGCATGACCGGTTTGAGCCGGCCGAGTCCCTCCGTCGTGGTGTCGCGCAGCCCCTCGTCCCGGTCGACCAGGCGCCACATGCCCTGCCCGGCCGCCTGCTCCTCCTCGGTGGTCGGCACCTGGACCGCGTACGTCTCCCGTTTGAACCGCTCCTCGGCCCAGGCGGCGGCGGCCCGTTCCTGCGAGAGCAGGCCGAACGCGTCGACGTCCTGCCGGGTCAGTCCGCGCCTGCGGGCGATGCGCTCGGCGGCCTCGAACTGGTTGGGCAGGTCCACGTTCCACTCGTCGGGCCAGGGCTTGCCCGGCCCGTGCTTGGAACCGCTGCCCAGCGGCACCCGCGACATGGCCTCGACGCCGCAGCTGATGCCGATGTCGATGACCCCGGCCGCGACCATGTTGGCGACCATGTGCGCGGCCTGCTGCGAGGAACCGCATTGGCAGTCCACGGTGGTGGCGGCGGTCTCGTACGGAAGCCCCACGGCGAGCCAGGCGTTGCGGGCCGGGTTCATGGACTGTTCGCCGGCGTGGGTGACGGTGCCGCCGACGATCTGCTCGACGCAGTCGGCGTGGATGCCGGTGCGGCCGAGGAGTTCTCGGTAGGTCTCGCCCAGCAGATAGCCGGGATGCAGATTGGCGAGCGCCCCCTGGCGTTTGCCGATGGGGGTGCGTACGGCTTCGACGATGACGGGTTCCGCGGCCATGAGCTCGTCCTCTCCTCACACGTCCGCGGCGGCGTCCCGGCGCCCGCGGAGTGGAACTAGTACGCGTTCTAGTTCTACGGGCAGTCTCACGAAGGTCACCCCGAGTGTGCAAGGGTCTTGCACATGCCCACCGCCCGCCCCGTCCAGTCTTCACGCAACGGATCGGCCACCGCCTCTTGCCAGTTGTAGAACTCGTTACTACCTTTCGGACAACTTCTGATGGGCCGTCAGACGACGTTCGGGCGGCCCTCGGACCGACCTGGAGCTGCCGATGTCCTGCCCCCATCTGCCCGAAGGGTTCGACTTCACCGACCCCGATCTGCTCCAATCCCGCATCCCGCACCCGGAGTTCGCACAGATGCGGCAGACCGCACCGGTCTGGTGGTGCGCCCAGCCGGCCGGTGTCTCCGGCTTCGACGACGAGGGCTACTGGGTCGTCACCCGGCACGCCGACGTCAAGTACGTCTCCACCCACCCCGAACTGTTCTCCTCGAACATCAACACCGCGGTCATCCGCTTCAACGAGTCGATCAGCCGCGACCAGATCGAGGTCCAGAAGCTGATCATGCTGAACATGGACCCGCCCGAGCACACCCGGGTTCGCCAGATCGTCCAGCGGGGCTTCACGCCACGGGCGGTACGGAGCCTGGAGCAGGCCCTGCGCGACCGCGCCCGTTCGATCGTGGCCGCCGCGCTCGCCTCCGCCGACGAGGACGGCTCGTTCGACTTCGTCACCCGCATCGCCGTCGAACTGCCGCTCCAGGCCATCGCGGAACTCATCGGCGTACCGCAGGAGGACCGGGCCAGGATCTTCGACTGGTCCAACAAGATGGCCGCGTACGACGATCCCGAGTACGCGATCACCGAGGAGGTCGGCACCGAGGCGGCCATGGAGATCGTCTCGTACTCGATGAACCTGGCGGCCGCCCGCAAGGAGTGCCCGGCCAAGGACATCGTCTCCCAGCTGGTCGCCGCGGAGGGCGAGGGAAACCTCTCCTCCGACGAGTTCGGCTTCTTCGTGATCCTGCTCGCCGTCGCCGGCAACGAGACCACCCGCAATGCCATCAGTCACGGCATGCACGCCTTCCTCACCCACCCCGACCAGTGGGAGCTCTACAAGCGCGAACGGCCGGCCACGACCGCCGAGGAGATCGTCCGCTGGGCCACCCCCGTGGTCTCCTTCCAGCGGACCGCCACCCAGGACGTCGAACTGGGCGGGCAGTTGATCAGGAAGGGCGAGAGGGTCGGGCTGTTCTACTCCTCGGCCAACAACGACCCCGAGGTCTTCGAGAACCCGGAGACCTTCGACATCCGCCGCGACCCCAACCCCCACCTCGGATTCGGCGGCGGCGGGCCGCACTTCTGCCTCGGCAAGTCCCTGGCCGTGCTGGAGATCGACCTGATCTTCAATGCGATCGCCGACGCGCTGCCGGACCTGCGGCTGGTCGACGACCCGCGGCGGCTGCGCTCGGCCTGGCTCAACGGGATCAAACAGCTCCAGGTCAGTACCGGTACCGGTGGGAGTACCCCTGGTGCGACCGAGGGTGCCGGGACGGTCGAGGGCGCCGGGACGGCCGGGGGCTGAGCGCTCCGGGTGACTGGTGGCTTCGGACGGCGGGGGCCTCCTCCTCGCCCGGCCCCGCCGTCCGTCGCGACACCGTCCGCCCCGGCCCGGGGCCACACGGCGTACGACTGTCCGGGCGCCGAGGACGTACGCACTCCTGCCGAACCCCAGCACAGGAGGCGCACAACGGCGCGAGGATCATGGCGGGCATGCACGCCCTGTTCTCCGCCTTCGCCCCCATCTGGACGCTGACCGCCATCGGTTGGGCGACCGGCCGCAGCGGCCTGCTCGGGCAGCAGGCGGAGGCCGTGCTCGGCCGGTTCGTCTTCCACGTGGCCATGCCCGCCGCCCTGTTCACCATGGTCTCCGGAGCGCGGCTCGACTCCTTCGCCAACCCCTCGATGGTGGCCTTCGCGGCGGGTACGGCACTGGTCTGCGGCCTCGGCTTCCTGACGGCCGGCCGGCTCTTCGGCCGGGGCACCGCGGACGGGGCGATCGGCAGCATGGCGTCGGGCTACGTCAATTCCGCCAACCTCGGCATCCCGGTGGCGGCCCAGGTGCTCGGTGACGCCTCGTTCGTCGCCCAGATCATCCTGTTCCAGGTGCTGTTGGTCTCGCCCGTGATCCTGACGCTGCTGGACTCGGGCACGGGGAGCGGTCCGGGTGGCGGTCAGGGGGCCGACGTCGGGGTCGGTACGAAGTCCGGAAGAGCCGTCGTACTGCGGCGGATGGTGACGATGCCGGTCCGCAACCCCATCATCATGGCCTCGTTGCTCGGCGTGGCCGTCTCCGCGCTCGGGCTGAGGCTGCCGCACGCCCTCGCCCACTCCTGCGACCTGCTCGGCGCCGCCGCCGTGCCGACGGCCCTGATCACCCTGGGTCTCTCCCTGAATCCCCGCCCGGCCGCCGACGGTTCGACAGCCCTCGCCCGGCGCACGGCACCTGCGAAGGAAGCGGGCAGCCCGGAGCAGGAGGCAGGAACGGAGGCAGGAACGGGGAGCGCGCGGGACGCCACGAAGCGCACGGAACGCCCAGGACGCACGGAGCGGGCCGAGGTCGCCGTGACGGTGGCGCTCAAGACGCTGGCCCAGCCCCTGATCGCCTTCGCCGTCGGCGGCCCGCTGCTGCACCTGCCGGAGCACCAACTGCTGGCCGTCGTGCTCTGCTCCGCGCTGCCGACCGCTCAGAACGCCTTCATCTACGCCCAGCAGTACGGCCTGGACACCCGCCCGGCCCGAAACGCCGTGGTGGCCTCGACGGTGGTCTCCATGGCCACGCTGTCCCTCGCCACCTGGGCCCTCGGCTCGACCACCTCGTGAGCCGTTCGAGTGGCGGACCGACGCAAATGGGCAGATGCTGGTCAGGCGGCGATCCACGCCGAAGGGGCGTCAGGACGATGTGCTCGTCCCTGCGCCCCTTCGGCCCCGGCGCCGCTCCGTGGGCTTCCCGGACACCGCGTGCGGTTCCGACGGCCCCTCAGCGGCGCCCGGTCCGCTCCTCGGTGCTGCTCGCGTCCGCCCGGTGCTGCTCGGTTCTGCTCAGTTCTGTTTGCCGGCCACCGCGTCGGCCGGTGCGTCGGCCGGTGCCTTTCTCGGTGCCGGAGCCTTCCGTCCCGCCCCCTCCGGCCCGCCCTGCGCCCGCGCCTCCACCGTGGCGGGCTCGGCCGCAGGTCGTGGTTTCCTCGGTCCCGACAGAACGTGGGTCAGCCCGAAGCCGAGCGAGACCACGACCGCGCCCCCCACCGCGTCCAGCACCCAGTGATTGGCCGTGGCGACGATCGCGGAGACCGTGAACAGCGGGTGCAGCAGCCCCAGTGCCTTCATCCACATCTTCGGGGCCAGCACAAAGACGATCACTCCGCACCAGAGCGACCAGCCGAAGTGCAGCGAGGGCATCGCCGCGTACTGGTTGGTCATCGAGGTCAGCGTTCCGTAGTCCGGCTTCGCGAAGTCCTGGACGCCGTTCACCGTGTCGATGAAGCCGAGTTCCGGCATCAGGCGCGGCGGGGCGAGCGGGTAGAGCCAGAAGCCGGCCAGGGCGAGGACCGTGGCGAAGCCGATCGTGCTGCGGGCCCAGCGGTAGTCCGCGGGGCGCCGCGCGTAGAGCACCCCGAGGATCGTCAGCGGCACGATGAAGTGGAGCGTCGTGTAGTAGTGGTCGAAGAACCCCCTCAGCCAACCGATTTCCACCACCGCGTGGTTGACCCGGTGCTCGATGTCGATGTGCAGCCACTGCTCGATGGAGTGGATCTGGCGGCCGTGGTGTTCGGCGGTGGCACGACCGGCCGTCGCCGCGAGTCTGACGTGCGAGTACGCGGAGTACACGACCCTGATCAGGAGCAGTTCCAGCAGCAGGTTGGGACGGCTGAGCACCCGCCGCCAGAACGGCAGCAGCGGAATCCGGCCCCGGCGGGCGGGGGCGGGGGCCGCGTACTCGGTGGGGACCGGGTGCTGCCAGTACTCCGAGGCGCGCGGCAGGAACGGCACCGCGCAGGCCGCGGCGATCGCGGTGAGCAGCAGCACGTTGTCGCGCAGGGGGAAGAGGAGCGCCATGTTCGGCAGCAGCATCTTCCCCGGCAGCGTGATGACGAGGACCACGACCACGGGCCAGACCAGCCGGTCGGAGGCCCGCCTGCCGACCCGTCCGACCACGGCGAGCAGTACCCACAGCAGTTGGTGCTGCCAGGCGGTCGGCGAGACGGCGACGGCGACGCAGCCGGTCACGGCGACGGCCAGCAGCAGTTGCCCGTCCCGCGCGTACCGCGCGGCGCGGCGCAGCCCGACGCAGCAGACGGCGACCGCCAGCCCCACGAACAGCACGATTTCGAGCGGGCCCGTGAGCCCGAACCGGAGCAGCGCACCGTGCATGGACTGGTTGGCCGGGCTGTCCGCGTCGTCGCCGAGCCCGGCGCCCGCGACGTGGTGCACCCAGTACGTCCACGAGTCGCCCGGCAGCGCGGCCCAGGCCAGCGCCGTGCAGGCGGCGAACGTGACGCCGCCGGTCAGCGCCGCCCGGCGGCGCCCGGCGAGCCCGAGCAGGACGGCGAAGAGCAGCACGGTCGGCTGGAGCGCCGCCGCCAGCCCGATCAGCACCCCGGGGGCGCGCTCCCCGCGGACCACGAAGCAGCCCAGCAGCACCAGCAGGACCGGCAGGATGCTGGTCTGCCCCAGGTGCAGTGCGTTGCGGACCGGCAGGGAGAGCATCAGCAGGCTGATCGCGACGGGGGCGGCCAGCAGGGCGGTGCGGCGGGTGACCGGTCCCGGCAGGGCACGGGCGGCGACGACGCCCAGCGCGGCGACGAGCAGCAGCGAACCGAAGGTCCAGGCGACGCCCAGACTCTGTTCCGCGGTTCTGGCCAGCGGCTTCAGCACCAGTCCGGCGAACGGGGTGCCGGTGAACCGGTCGCTGTCGTAGAGCGAGCCCGGCATGTGCAGGACGCCGTTCTCCCCGATCCAGGTCTCCAGGTCGGTGAGCCGTTCGCCCGGCGGCTGCCTCAGCACCACTGCCATCTGCCGTACGGCCAGTGCGGCCACGACCAGCCAGAGCAGAGCCCGAACCGCCCCGGTCCCCGTCCTCGCCCCCGTCGCCGCGTCTGTGCGCACACTCCGCTCCGCATTCGCCACGCTGCGCCGATCCTCCCGCCGATCCTGTGCCCGCCGCTCGACCCGGGCGCGTTGTGAAACCTTCGCATTGCCCCACGAGATAGACCCAATCCACCCTCCCTTTGCCTGACTGCCGCGCCGATTTTGTTCGAAACCATGTCCTGGCAACCGGACGTGCGACCGATACCCGAACCGGAACCGGAATCACCGTCCGCACGTCCTCACCCGTGTTCGTCGGCTCATCGGGGGAGGAAAACGGCACATGCAGGGCTCAGGAGGAAAGCCGCGGACGCGGGGCGGGCGCAACCCATGGGCGGTGCGGGCGCTGTCGTTGCTGCTGATGTTGGCGGCACTGCAGCTCGGATCGCTGATCGGCCCGGCGTACGCGTGCGGCTGCGGGGCGATGGTCCCGAGGGACGAGAGCCAGGTCTCGGTCGACCGGGAGACGTCGGTGGTGGCCTGGGACGGCCGCACCGAGCAGATCGTCATGCGGCTCACGGTCCGCGGGAACGCTCCCGAGGCCGCCTGGATCATGCCGGTGCCGCACCGGGCGAGCGTGGAGCTCGGCGACGCGAGCCTCTTCTCCGAGCTCTCCGCCCTCACCGCCCCGGCGCACGAGACCAGGCACTACTTCTGGCCCCGCTCCGACGACTGGCCGTTCGCCCCCACGACCGGTGACAGGGTCGGGGCGCCTTCCGCCGCGGCCCCGCCGGTCGAGGTGGTGGGCCGGGAGCGGCTCGGCCCGTTCGACGTGGCACGACTGGCGGCCACCGACCCGAAGGCGCTCCAGGGCTGGCTGGAGGAGAACGGGTTCGAGCTCCCCGACCGGCTGGCGACGGCGCTGGAGCCCTACGTCGAGCAGAAGTGGGAGTACGTCGCGGTCCGTCTCGCTCCCCGCGAGGAGGGAAGGCCGCTCACCGGCAGCCTCGAACCGCTGCGGCTGCGCTTCGCCAGCGGCCGGCTGATCTACCCGATGCGGTTGTCGAAGCTCGCCTCGACACCGCAGGAACTCGGCCTGTACGTCCTTGCCGCGCACCGGATGGAGCCGCGCGGTCCGATCGGCGGTGACGCGCCGGAGGTGACCTATGCGGGCAGGATCGACCCCGCATCGGAACACGGCGACGCGGACGCGCTGGCGGCGATGACCGACGGCAAGCCGGTGTTCCTCACAGCGATCGAGCAGTCGTTCCCGCGCCCGGAGCGGATCGACGGCGATCACGAGCTGCGCGCGACCGCCACCGACACCCCGTACCGGACCACGGTGTACACGGACCGGCTGCTCACCGTGGCGGGCATCCCCGCCTGGGTGCTGACGCTGCTCGGGATCGTGGCGGCGGCGGTCGTGGCGGCGCTGCTGGTGCGGCGGGCCCGGAGGCGGCGGCCGGTGGTGCCTCCGCCGCCGGTCATGGTTCCGCCGCCGCTGGTGTGAGAGCGGGTAGGAGCAGGAGGGCGGATCGTGAGCACGAGGGCGGGTCTTGAGCAGGAGGGCGGATCGTGAATTCGTTCGCCTGCTTGATCGCCTCCGCCCAGAATGACCGGCATGACTGGCGCTCCTGGCACGACCGACCTGACCGACACGACTGGCGCGACCTGGACCTCGGCCCCCGAAGCGTTCGACTCGCCGGACTCCGCACTGCTGCGTCGCGACTACTACGACGAGGTCGCCAGCCGCTACTGGGGCCGGCCCGCCACCGCCGAGGAGATCGACGAGGGGCTCACCGACGACGGTGCCGAGCTGCTCGTGCCGCCCACCGGCGAGTTCATCGTCGGCCGGTTCGGTGGAAGGCCCGCCGCCTGTGCCGGTCTGCTGGTGGTGGAGGCGGGCGTCGCGGAGCTGACCCGGGTGTTCGTGCGCCCCGAGTACCGCGGCACGGGCGGCGGCGCGTTGCTCATGGCGGCGGTCGAGGAGGCGGCGCGCGCCTTCGGTGTACGCACGCTCAGGCTGGACACCCGCAGCGACCTGGTCGAGGCCCGGGGGCTCTACGCCAAGCACGGCTACCGGGAGGTCCCGGCGTTCCACCGGCGGCAGTACGCGGAGCACTGGTTCGCGAAGGACCTGCCGGAGTCGTAGGACCCGGCCTCATGCCTTGCGACCGCACGGGTCCGGCCGCGCGGCTCGGTCCGGTGCGGTGTGGTCCGGTGCGGTGCGTGCGGTCCGGGCCGGGCCGTGTGGTCCGGTCCCGGCCGCGTGGCTCCGTTCAGGCCGTGTGGTCCGGTCCCGGTGGCGTGGGCCGGTTCAGGCCGTGCGGGCCGGTCCCGGCGGCGTGGTCCCGTCTCGGTTCGGGGCTGTGCGGCCGTTCCCTGCTCGACCCGCTCGTCTCGGCGGTCAGTTCCGCCACGAGCCTGACCAGGTCGGTCGGGCGTTCCGGCCCCCACCAGTCGCCCAGCAGCTCGGCCATCGACTCCTCCCGGGCCTCCGCGAGCCTCACCACCACTTCCTCGCCGGCCCCGGTGAGCACCAGTTGCACGCCCTCGCGCCGGACCAGTCCGCGTTCCTCCAGCTGGCGGGCGGCCTCGCTGATCACCCGTAGTGGCACGGGGGTGGTGTCGGCGAGCACGGCGGGCTCGACCGCGCCGTGCCGTTTGACGCGCAGCAGCATCCAGCTCGCAGCGGGCAGCAGGTCGTAGCCCGCCCGCTCGGTTATCTTCACGTAGACCTCGCGGCGACCCTCGCGGGTGGCGAGCACCGACAGGGCGCGGGCGCATTCGTCGTAGGAGGACCGCTCGACCGGGTTCGACGCCAGGGTCTCGGTGGAGTCGGGGGCGGTCACCGAACCGCGCAGCCTGTCCTCCTTGAGGAACCAGGCGAAGACGAAGGCGATCAGCACGACGGGCGCCGCGTACAGGAACACGTCCGTGATCGAGGCCGAGTACGCGTGAAGCACCTCCGGGCGCAGCGCGGGCGGCAGTTTCCCGATGGCGCGCGGGTCGGCGGCCAGCCCTTTCGCACTGGCCCCCGGGGGCAGTGCACGACCGGCGAGCGCCGAGGTCAGTTCGTCGGTGAGCCGGTTGGTGAAGATCGTGCCGAAGACGGCGACGCCGAACGAGGCGCCGATGGACCGGAAGAAGGTGGCCCCTGAGGTGGCGACGCCGAGGTCCTGGTACGTGACGGCGTTCTGCACGACCAGCACCAGGACCTGTATCACCAGGCCGAGCCCGGCGCCGAAGACGAAGAAGTAGGCGCTCATCTGCCAGGTGCTGCTGGTCTCCGTGAGCCGGTGCAGGAGCAGGAGTCCGATCATGGTGATGCCGGTGCCCGCGATCGGGAAGACCTTCCAGCGGCCGGTGCGGCTGACGACCTGCCCGGACGCGGTCGAGGTGAGGAGCAGCCCGAACACCATCGGGAGCATGTGCACACCGGACATCGTCGGCGTGATCCCGTGCACCACCTGGAGGAAGGTCGGCAGATACGTCATCGCGCCGAACATCGCGAAACCGACGACGAAGCTGATGACGGCGACGAGGGAGAAGGTCCTGATCCGGAAGAGCTTCAGCGGGATGACCGGTTCGGCGGCGCGGCGCTCCACGCCCACGAAGGCGACCAGCAGCAGCACGCTCAGGACGGTGAGGCCGATGATCTGCGCCGAGCCCCAGGCCCAGGTGGTGCCGCCGAGCGAGGCGACGAGGACGAGGCAGGTGGCGACGGACGCGATGAGGAAGGTGCCGAGGTAGTCGATGGTGTGCTTCGTGCGGTGGACCGGGATGTGCAGCACGGCGGCGATCACGAGGAGCGCCACGACACCGATCGGCAGGTTGACGTAGAAGACCCACCGCCAGCTGAGGTGTTCGGTGAAGAACCCGCCGAGGAGCGGCCCGAGGACGCTCGTGGTGCCGAAGACCGCGCCGAACAGTCCCTGGTACTTGCCCCGCTCGCGCGGGGCGACGATGTCGCCGACGATCGCCATCGAGAGCACCATGAGACCGCCGCCGCCGAGGCCCTGGAGAGCCCGGAAGCCGATGAGCTGCGGCATGTTCTGGGCGACGCCGCAGAGCGCCGAGCCGACGAGGAAGACGACGATCGCGATCTGGAAGAGCTTCTTGCGCCCGTACTGGTCGCCGAGCTTGCCCCAGAGCGGGGTCGCGGCGGTCGAGGCCAGCAGATAGGCGGTGACCACCCAGGAGAGGTGTTCCAGCCCGCCGAGGTCGCTGACGATGGTCGGCAGCGCGGTGGAGACGATGGTCTGATCGAGTGCGGCCAGGAGCATGCCGAGGAGCAGCGCGCCGATGGCCACGAGTACCGACCGCGAGGAGCGGCCCTCGCCCGGGGCCGGGACGGGGGCCGGGGACGGGGCCGTGGGGCTCGGTTGCTGGGCCATGGAACATCTCCTCGGGTCCACTACATCCCCATCCTGGACGTTCCACCCCGTTATGGCCTGCCGAGGAGGCGGCAAGTGTGCCCCCGGGCGGCGTTCGCGTTCCGGCCTCGTACCGGACGACGGGTTCCGGTTGTCGCATTTCGGCCTCCTACCGGATGGCGCGTTCCGGATATCGCATTTCGGCATGGCATTGGGCGTCCCGGGGGCGGATTGCATAATCACAGGGCATTCAAGGGGAGGGACCCACAATGACCGGACATGTATGCCCGGAGTGCGGTGCGGACCGCGGAACGGACGGAAGGCCCGAGGCCGGCCGGGGGGCCGCTCCGGGTACCGGCTGCGCCTGCGGACAGCAGACGCCCGAGCGGTACCGAGCGATACCCGAGCAACACCGGACGACGCCTGGGCAGCACGGGACAGTGACCGACCGGGACCGGACTGCGCCCGGCCCGCACCGGACGACGCCCGAGCAGTACCGGGTCGCCGAGCAGCAGCGGGCCGAGCGGTCGGCGGCCGACGAGGCGGAGAGGGCGGCGGCAGAGGACTTCGATCCGCTGCGCATCCGGCCGTACGTGATGCTGGGGAACGAGCCGTCGAGGGCCGCCCACGAGGAGCGACCGGGCCCGTCCGAGCCGTACGGCCCCGCCGAGGAAGCGGACACGACGATGCCGCTCCTCCTCGGCCCGATGGCGGACCCGCCGGGCACCGGCGGCCCTTCCGGGGCGCCCGACACCACGGCCCTCACCTCGCCCTTCGCGCCCCCTTCCGTACTCTCCTCACCCGCCGCGCCCACCCTGCCGATCGCGGCGGGCGGGCCCGCCGAGGGGGCCGACCGGCGGCGCGGCAGACCCTTCATGACGGTCGCGATGGGAGCGGCCGCGATCGCCGTGGTGGGCACGGCGGCCTTCGCGAGCGGGCTCCTCGGCGGCGGCAGCGGGGACATCGACCGCGAGCAGGCCCTGCCGAGCACGGTGGCGAGCCTTCCCGAGGCGAGCCTCCCGGCGGAGGAGTCGGCGTCGGCCTCCGCACCGGCCCTGCCCTCGTCCTCCGCGCCGGTTTCCGCGTCGCCGTCCGCCCCGGCCTCGGCGAGCGCCTCGCCGTCCCCCTCCGTCTCCGCCGCCTCCTCCCCGCCACCCGTCGCCCCGTCCGCCACGCCCTCGCGGTCCACGAGCCCCACGGCGACGACCACCCCGCCTCCCTCGCTGGCCGGGGGCACGCTGCGGCTCGGCGACCGGGGGCCCGAGGTGGCCGAACTGCAGCGCCGCCTGAGGGAGTTCCGGCTCTACTCCGACCCGACCGACGGCAACTACACGAGCCGGGTCGAGTACGCCGTGAGCGCCTACCAGTCGTACAGGTCGATCACCGGTGACCCTCCGGGGGTGTACGGCCCCCGGACGCGCCGCGCGCTGGAGGCGGAGACGACGGGCCGGGGGAACTCCTGACACTCGCCCCTGGGCCGAAGAGGCGGAGAAGGAGGAGCGGAGGAAGCGGTCGGCCATCGGCCCGGGAGGGGAACGATCACGACCCCGGGAAGGGATTGGCTTTCCCCGGCAGCTTTTTGTATCGTGATGGAACAAAGTAGCCTCCGCCCGCCACTCCCTGACCGGCGGGCGAGGCTGCTTGCCCCCTTTCCCGCGTTTTCGCACCCCGTTTCCGCGTTCTCGCGCCCCCCGCACCCCGCGTTCTGGAGCCCGCCCATGCCGGCCACCGTCCTCACTGCCCGCGCTCTCCTGCTCGACATGGACGGGACCCTGGTGAACTCCGACGCCGTCGTGGAACGCTGCTGGCGGCGCTGGGCGCTGCGCGAGGGGCTGGACCCGGAGGCGGCGCTGAAGGTGGTCCACGGACGGCAGGGCTACGCCACGATGGCGGTGCTCCTCCCGGACCGGCCGATGGAGCAGAACTACGCGGACAACCGCGCCATGCTCGCCGAGGAGACCGCCGACACCGACGGCGTCGTCCCGATCGGCGGCGCACCGGCCTTCATGGACGCGATCGCCGCGCTGCCGCACGCCCTGGTGACCTCGGCCGACGCGGCCCTGGCCCGGACCCGGATGACCGCGTCCGGCCTGCGCATCCCGGCCGTCCGCGTCACCGCCGAGAACGTCGGCGCCAGCAAGCCGGACCCCGAGGGCTTCCTCAAGGGCGCGGCCGAGCTGGGCTTCGCCCCGGCGGACTGCGTCGTCTTCGAGGACTCGGAGGCGGGCATCGCGGCCGGGCGGGCGGCGGGCATGCGCGTCGTCGGCGTCGGCCCGCGCGCCGCGGCCCTCTCCCCCGACGCCCACGTCGAGGACCTGACGCGGGTACGGGTGGAGGCGGCGGCCGACGGCTCGATCCGCCTGCACATCAACGAGCACTGACCCGCCCCGGGGCGCTTCGGCGCACCTGCCGCCGCAACACCCCGCCCCGGCCCACGGCCGCCGCACTCCGCCGCGCACCGGCGTGATCCGTCGCAGCCGCCACGGTCCGGTGCGATCCGCCACGGTCCGGCGCACCCCGTCCCGGTCCGCTCCACGCCGCCCCGGCCCGCCGCGCCCGCCGGTCTCACTCCTCCCGGTGCAGCCGCCCCCGCGCCACCAGTTCGAGCACCGTGGCGACGGCCACCGCCTGCACGGCCATCAACGCCACCAGCACGAACAGCTGCACGGCCCCCGCCTGTACCGGTGAGGCGCCGCCGAGCAGCATGCCTACGAAGGCTCCCGGCAGAGTGACGAGCCCCACCGTCCGGGTCTGATCGAGGCCCGGCAACAGCGCGTCCGCCGCCGCGGGCCGGGCGATCTCCAGCCGCGCGTCACGGTCGAGCAGCCCGAGGGCCATGCCCGCCTCCACCTCGCCGCGCCGGCTCGTCAGCTCGTCCAGCGCCCGCCGCCCGCCGAGCACGGTCGCGGTCAGCGCACCACCGATCAGAATGCCGGTCACCGGGATCAGGGCGACACCCCGGACCGGGAGGAGTCCGGTGAGCAGCAGCAGGACGACCACGGGCACGACTCCCGCCGCGATCGGCAGGGCCGCCCACCACCAGGTGCGGTTGCGGGTGACCCGGCGCCCCGCGGTCCGTACCGCCACGGCGTACATCAGTGCCACGAACGCCAGCAGCGGCGGCAGCGAGTGGACCACCCAGCCGATCAGCAGGGAGACCGCGGCGAGTTGGACCGCCGCCCGCAGCCCGGCCAGCAGGATCTCGCGGGACCGGCCGAGCGAGGCCAGGGCGGCGACCGCGGCGGCCGTCGCGAGCAGCAGGGCGAGGACCACCCCGAGCGTGATGTCGACCGGTAGCAGCACCCCGCAACCCTACGACCGCCCCCCGCCCGGCCACCGTCGTGAACCGGCCGGCGCAGCCGTCCGCCTGGCATCGCGTCAGCCTGCGGGGAGGCCCGTGCGCCCGCGCAGATGTGGACGTACGCCCCCATGCTCCAGCCGTGTTGGCCAAAACCCTTGATGTGACGTGGCCATGTCGCCACCCTGTTACCTGGTGCCCACCCCACGGAAACCTGGCGCCGCCACGATGACCGGGCCCCACCGGTCACCCGTCCAAGGTCCCCCCACGTCAAGGGAGTTCGCATGTCAGGTGTCTACGCGCGTCGCCTCGCCGTCGTCGCCGCATCCGCCGCCTTCGCCGCAGCCTCCGCGCTGCTCACCGCCCCCACCGCCCAGGCGGCCATGCCCACCCCGGTCTCCGCCTCGACCGCCCGCTCGTACCTCAGCGAACTGACCGTCTCCCCCGAGGGCTCGTCGACCGGCTACAGCCGCGACAAGTTCCCCCACTGGATCACCCAGTCGGGCACCTGCAACACCCGTGAGGTCGTGCTCGAGCGCGACGGCACGAACGTGCAGCAGGACTCCAGCTGCGCGGCCGTCAGCGGCAGTTGGTACTCGGAGTACGACGGTGCCACCTGGACCGCCGCGTCCGATCTGGACATCGACCACATGGTCCCGCTCGCCGAGGCCTGGCGGTCGGGCGCCAGCAGCTGGACCACCGCCCAGCGCCAGGCGTTCGCCAACGACCTGACGCGCCCGCAGCTCATCGCGGTCACGGACAACGTCAACCAGGCCAAGGGCGACAAGGACCCGGCCGACTGGCTGCCCTCGCGCACCTCGTACCGCTGCACGTACGCGCGGGCCTGGGTGCACGTGAAGCACTACTACGACCTGAAGGTCGACTCGGCGGAGAAGAGCGCCCTGCAGGGCATTCTCAACAACTGCTGACCCCGGCAACGGAGGTGAGGGCGCACAACCGCCCTCGGCACACCGGCAGGGGCCACCGATGAAGCCCCCGCCCTCCGCCACTCCGTTCCCCGCCCCACGCGTACGGAGCCGCGCACCCCGCGCGGCTCCGTACGCGCGTACGCGGAACCCCGCGTTCCGTACACGCATGCACGGAACCCCGCGTTCCGCACGCGCGTGCGGGGCGCTTCCGTACGCGCGTGCGCGCGGGACGGCGGGGCGGAACGGCACCGTCGCGCCCGGCACGGCGGTGCCGGATGCGACCCCTGAGACACCGGCGTGTTTTCGGCCGAGTACGGCGGCGCACGCCGGACGCGCGAGCGGGCCGACGCCCCGCCGACCGCCACCGGTCGGCACCCGACGCCGGAAGGGCGGGCCGGGGCCTCGCGAAGGCCCCGGCAGGCCCCGATCGAGCCCGTGCTTTTCCACACGGCCGCCGGCACCGATGCACGGAGGCGCTCCGGACCCCGCACGCCCCGGCGGCGGTATGCGCACCGCCGCCCGATGCGTCCCCCCGCGGCCCTCACGGAGCCGACGCCCCCCTTTCGCGGTGCCCGGCCGCGTGCCGGAACCCTCGTCGCGCGGCTGACCTGCCCCCGCCCGCGCACGGGCCGCCCCCGGTCCGCTCCGCACGGGATTCCGCTTCGCCCCGCGCCCGCACACCGGCTCCCCGACGCCCCGGGGCCGGCCCCCGCACCCCGCCCGCGCCTCGGCCCCACTCCGCCCACACTCCGCCCACCGGACCATGACATTCCTCACGGATGGCCGGAAAGTTACGCCGCCATTGGTTCAGGCCAAGGCGGCAGACCAAGGACCGCAGATGGCGGCGGTACCACCTCGCGACCTGGTCGACGAGTACATGACGACTTTCGGACACTTGCAGGATGTTGAAGTTGCAAGCATTGGTGAGGTTTCCCTAATCTGTGCCACCCGATCGGTTCCCGTCCCCGCCCGACCGAAGGAGCACGCCCCCCATGAACGCACGCCTGAATCATGCTCGGCCCTACGTCCTCTGCCTGTTCCGAATAGTCGTCGGCCTGCTCTTCGCCTGCCACGGCGCCTCGTCGCTCTTCGGCGTCTTCGGCGGCGCCCACTCCGCGTCCGTCGGCGACTGGCCCGGCTGGTACGCGGCGGTCATCCAGCTCGTCGGCGGCGTCCTGGTGATGCTCGGCCTCGGCACCCGCGTCGCGGCGCTGATCGCCTCCGGCTCCATGGCGTACGCCTACTTCAAGGTCCACCAGGCCGAGGCCCTGCTCCCGATCCAGAACAACGGCGAGCCCGCCGCCATGTTCTGCTGGGCGTTCTTCCTGCTGATCTTCACCGGCCCCGGAGCCCTGGCCCTGGACCAGCTGTTCAGCCGGGGCGGCGTGGAGAGCAGCGACGCCGACGCGCGCGAGAAGCCGTCGGCCGTCACGGTCTGACCCGCCCGGGGCCACCCCTCCCGCCGGCCGCGAACCGGCTCCGCCCGCGGCCGGCCGGTCCGTCGCAGACCGCTCGTCCTCCCTGCGACCGACCTCCCGTCAGGCCCCGTCGCCGAGCCCGCCGCAAGGCCGGCTGCAAGGCCCGCCACGGCCCTCTTCGCCGGGCTCCTTCCTCACGTACATCCGGGCGTGCACCCGGAACCGAGGCTTCCCATTTCCGGGTGTACGTGAGGTTCCCAACATCATCCGTATTTTATCGATCACCGGATAAACGGCAGGCGTACGCTTTGCAGCCGACCCTGCCGCTCCTGCCGCTCCCCCGCGACGTCGCGGCGTTGTTCCGAATCGGGGAGTAGTAGGTGCTTGAGAGTGTGGGCGCACTGACCAGCAGCCCATGGATCTATGTCGTGGTGGCCCTTTCCGTGCTCCTGGACGTCTTTCTGCCCGTGCTGCCCAGCGGCGTGCTGGTGATCACCGCCGCCACGGCTGCCGCCGCCGGTTCGACGACGGTCGCGGGTGCCGCCTCCGCGGCGGGCGTGGTCGAGGAGGTGCCCCAGGTGCCCTCGCTCCTCGCCCTGATCCTCTGCGCGGCCAGCGCCTCGGTGCTCGGCGACCTGGTCGCGTACCGGCTGGCCTGGCGCGGCGGGGAACGTCTGGACCGGGCCATCGCCCGCTCCCGCCGCCTCACGTCCGCGCAGGAACGCCTCGGCGCGGCCCTGTCCCGTGGCGGCGGCATCCTCGTCATCATCGCCCGCTTCGCCCCGGCCGGGCGCTCGGTGGTCTCCCTGGGCGCGGGCGCCGCGCATCGCGACGTCAAGGAATTCCTGCCCTGGTCGGCCCTGGCCGGTGTGGCCTGGGCCGGTTACAGCGTGGGCCTCGGCTACTTCGGCGGTCAGTGGCTCGGCGCGACGTGGGTGGCCACGGGCATATCCGTCCTCGCCCTGTTCATGGCGGGCGCCCTGGCCGCGTACCTCGTGCGCCGACCTGCCGCGGAGGCTCCGGCGACCACTACGGCCTCCTGACGCCGCCCCGCACCTCCAGCCCCTCCAGCAGTCCGGCGGTCGCCGCGGCGATCTCGTCGACGGCCCGGTCGAACACCTCCTGGTTGTGCGCGGCCGGGGCACGGAAGCCGGACACCTTGCGCACGAACTGCAGGGCGGCGGCGCGGATCTCCTCCTCGGTGGCCTCCTCGGGGAGAACGGGCGGGCGAAGGGTCTTGATGCTTCGGCACATGTCCCCAGTGTGAACCGGGCCACTGACAACGCCCCGGCCTCCCGCCGCCCCTTGCCCCGCCGACGCCCCGACGCACCGACCGGTCGGCCGCCGGTCGCTCCGCCCGCTCAGACGATCGCCTTCGAACGGTCCGTGCACAGGGCCCAGATCACGAACGTGTCGACGGCGATCGAGATGATCGCCCAGACCGGCTGGTACGGCAGCCAGGCGAAGTTGACGATCAGGCCGATGGCGGCGATCACCACACCCGTGGCACGGGCCCAGAGGGCGCCCCTGAGGACGCCCCAGCCGACGATCCCGAGCACGATGCCCAGAACGAGGTGGATCCATCCCCAGGCGATCACGTTGAATTCGAACGTGTAATTCCCGACGCGGGTGTAGACGGAGTCGGAGGCGATACCGGCGATGCCCTTGATCACCCCGAAGGCACCGTCGACGAGGAGCAGGACCCCGGCGAACATGGTCCCCCCGGCCGCCCAGGGGTTGACGTCCCCCCGTGCGGCGAAACCGGTCGGACCGGGCGTGGGTGTCGAGTGCGCCATGGGAACCTCCTTGGCCGTGGCGGGACGGCGGACAGAACCGACCCTGCGCGACGCCCTCCCCCGTGACCACTCATGCGCCCCCGTGCGGGTGAGCCCCGAATGCCCCTCGCCGCGCCACCGGCCCGCACCGCCGTACCCGTACCGCCCGCCCCTGCGCTGCCGGGCCGCCGGCCCTGTCCCCGTACCGCCCGGCCCTGCTCTGCCCTACGACGTCTGCCCTACGAGGACGGCAGCCGCGTCACCTTCGAGACCCGGCAGGTCATCCTGCCCGGCACCTTCCCCAGCCCCTGGGCCTTCTGCACCGACTTCCGCCCCGCCGCCAGGTCGGTCGCGGTCGCCAGGCCCGAGGCCCGGCGGGTGCCCTCCCCGTCCACGAACTCCACGGACACGATGTAGGACGCCTGCGCCCCGGAGTGGTTCACGATCTCCACGTCCGCGTCGGGCCACTCGGTCAACGAGTCGACCTCGCACCGGGTGATCCGCACGTCCCCCGTGCCGTCCGTGCCTTCCAGGGCGGGCAGTTCCGTGGGGGCGCCGGACGCGTCGTCCGGCGCGGGCGCGCCCTCCGTCGCCGACGCCCCGCCGCCCGGCCGCTCGGCCACCGGCGGCTTCGCCCTGCCCGACGGCGAATTGTCGCCGGCCAGGACGGCGATCAGCACGCCGAGCGCCAGCAGGACGGCCACCCCGCCCACCACGGACAGCGTGACGATCAGCCCGGTCCGGGACTTCTTCGGCGGCTGCGGATGGCCGTACCCCTCGGGTCCGGGCGACTGCGGCCAGTGCTGGTACGGCGCCCCCTGCGAAGGGTCCTGGGCGGACGGGAACGGTGGTTGGGGCGGCTGCTGCCCCGGCTGCGGCGGTGGCGGGTGGCCGTACGACATGGGTGATCCCCCCTGGGACAGTGCCGACTTGAACGAAGACACGTTACGGCGGGGCCCGGCCCGTCTCCCGTGCGGGGGGAGCCTGGGGAGGCCTGCGGGGGGGCAGGGGGAACAGGAGAGCGGAAACCCGCTTCCGTGTCATTGCCGATGCGGTGGGCACGGGTCGAACCTAAACTGGCGTGAACACGAAGATCCCGGACATAGGGAGACACGTCATGGCCAAGAGCGGAAACAAGCGACGCGCCCGCAAGAAGAAGAACGCCAACCACGGCAAGCGCCCCAACGCTTGAGCCGACCCGCCGAACCCTCAAGCCCCCGAATCCCCGAATCGCTCCGCGCCCTTCCCGCCCCCGTGCGGGAAGGGCGCGGCTTCCGCGTGCACCGGCGCGGACGTCCCGGTCCGGCCCGATCGAGCCCGTGCTTTTCCACACGTCCAACGCCCCGTTGCCGTCCTGTAATCGGACCGGGTGGTCAAGGGTGCGCAGCCCGCGTCCACTCGCGCGAGTGCGGTGTGGGATCACTTCCGGACATCGGTGGGCCGCGTGCACACGGGGTTCCTACTGTCAGCGGTATTGCTCGACGACCGCAACGGGGGGCTTACCCGTGACGATGACAACCAAGGCGTACGAGACCGACCGGCAGAACCTCGTCCGCGCCCTACGACCGGGGACCGGGCCCGCTCTTCCGGTCCGTGGCCCCGTCCGCCGCACACCCGGCCCGCGCGTACGGCCGGTACCGGGCCGAACAGCCGTGACCACCCCCGGCACCGGCCCCGGGGACCGCACCGGGGGCAGCACCGGGGCCCGGCCCGAGCCGCACCGCCCGGACATCCCCCGATGACTCCCTCCCCGGCCGGTCCTCCCCCGAGGGGACGGCGACCGGAACGGGTCACCACCCATCCATCGGAGAGGAGGACGGCACCATGCGATGCAGCAAATGTGGCGCCCAGATGAGCCAGACCGCCGGCGGCTGGTGGCAGTGCTGGGGCTGCGGCAACAGCCAACCCGGCTATGCGGAAGCCGACGAACGGCCGTGTGCGAACCGGTGCACCCCGGCCGCACGATCGTCGAACAGGAACTCGGCCCGGAGAACGGCCGAACCCCGCCCGGTGCTCGTACGGCTGACGGTCCGTACACGTTGTCGACCCCGTGGTCGAGTCCGACCGCTGTCACCGGGGTATGGAACCCGTACGAGTCGGTCGTCGCCGCGGAGCATCCCGCGTTCGCGCGGACGCCGACGAAAGGCATGAAGTACGCGGTCACGCCGGCGGATCACCCCCGGCGCGGACCCGTGCTTCCGGGTGGAGAAGATGGAGCAGAGCGACAGCACGGCGAACGCGCCCCGCCGACGGGGATCGCAACGTTACGTACACCTCGGGCCGAAGGGGAGGATCACATGGCACAGCCCATGACTGCCGCGCGGGTTCTGTCCGCACTGCGCGCTGAGGGTGTCCGCGTGGTGGAGGTCGGCAACTGGCGCACGCACAACCGGAATTCGAAGGGCCCGTGGGGCCCGGTCAACGGCAGCATCGTGCACCACACCGTCACCAAGGGCACCGCTTCCACCGTGGCCATGGTCCGGGACGGGTACAGCTCCCTGCCCGGTCCGCTGTGCCACGGGATGATCGCGAAGGACGGCCGGGTGCACATGGTCGGCTGGGGCCGCGCCAACCACGCCGGCGGCGGCGACCCGCGCGTCCTGGAGCAGGTGATCGCCGAGTCCTACGGCACGCGCCCGACCCCGCCCACGAAGGGCAACGCCGACGGGGTCGACGGCAACGCCCGGTTCTACGGCTGGGAGTGCGAGAACCTCGGCGACGGCAAGGACCCCTGGCCCAAGGCGCAGTACGACGCGATCGTCCGGGTGCAGGCCGCGTTGTGCCGGGCGCACGGCTGGTCGGCGAAGTCCGTGATCGGCCACCTGGAGTGGTCGAACGACAAGGTCGACCCCCGTGGTTTCACCATGCCGAAGCTGCGTTCCGACGTGGCCGAGCGGCTGAAGCACCCCGCGAGCTGGAACCCGAACGAGGAGGACCCCATGGCAGGCATCACCAAGCGCGACATCTTCGACGCCGTCTGGAAGACCGACGCGATCGGCGGCCCGACGGACGCGGCGGACCACCAGACGAACCCCACGTGGCAGCCGCAGTCCATCCTGAAGGACATGCAGGCCCGCATCCGCTCCATGGACAAACGGATGGCCGCCCAGACCGCCGCGATCACCGCCCTCGCCGGCCAGCTCGGCAAGGGCGCCGACACCGCGACCATCGTCACCGCGGTCCGGACCGCGATCGAGCAGGCCGTCGTCGACGACCACGCCACCGTCGACGCCGACGGGGCCTGACGGCACCGGGGTTCTTCCGGCATTCCGGCCCGTGGCGGCGGGACGCGGAGCGCGTCCCGCCGCCACGGGCCCGCTCGCGTCGCCCCCACGGGCCCCGGCTACCGACCGGTGCCGAGGAGCGCACTCATCGCGTCCAGGGCGAGGTGCCAGGGGAAGCCCTCGGGCCGGCGCTCGCCCGGCTGGTTCGGCTCGAATCCGCCCGGCCCGTAGAGCACCGTCACCCCGGCGTTCCGCAGCGTCGCCACCGACAGGTCGAACCGGGGGTGCCGCGCGTAGGCCGCGTTCAGGCACGGCACGACCACGGTCGGGATCTCCTTGCCGATCGCCTCCGCGGCCACCCCCACCACGAACTTGCCCGTCAGGCCGAGGGACCACTCGTTGACCGTGTTGAAGGTGGCCGGCGCGAACAGGATCGCGTCCGCCTTCGGCCACACGTCCGGCTCCCCGGGCAACTTGTACTCGCAGCGCACCGGATGCCCCGTCAGCCGCTCCAGCTCCGGCAGCCGTTCCCCCAGCCACCCGGCCGAAGCCGGGGTCAACCCGAGGCACACGTCCCACCCGCGGCTGCGGGCCTCCTTGATGGCTCCGGCGACTTCGAGAACGGGCGGGGCGGCGGATCCGAACAGGTACAGAGTCGTCATGCCGTCATACGACCACACCCGCGACCACCACCGGACCGGGTGGAATCCGGGCGACGGGAGGACGGGCGCGCGGACGCGTGAGTACGGTCCGGATGACGAGTCAGGAATGGAGGCCGGCATGCTCGGAGCGGACTACGGCCACACGGGCGCCCGCATCAAGGAGCAGCGGAAACTCGCCAGGCTGACACAGCGGCAGCTGGCCGAGCGGATTCCGTACTCGTACAGCCTTCTGAACCAGGTCGAGTGCGGTGCCAAGCCGGCGAACCCCGACTTCGTGGCGGCGGTGGCCCAGGCCCTGCGCATCGACGTCACCGCGCTGACGGGGCAGCCCTATGTGACCGAGCTCCAACAGGACCGCCTCACCGAACTGGTGCGCCCCATCCGGGAAGCGCTCGACCTGTACGACCTCGGGGCCGAGGACACCATCCCCGCCCGGCCGGCGAAGCAGTTGATCGCGGCCGCCGAGGAGCTGTGTGCCCAGGTCAGGGCCACGCGTCTGCGGAACGCCGCCCGGCTGCTGCCGGCCGTGATCGCGGAACTCACCACCGCGGCCTGGCGCAACCGGTCGACGGAGCTGTGGCAGGCACTCGCCTCGACGTACCGCACCGCGCACGACATCGCGGTGAAGCTCGGCTACTACGACCTCGGCTCGGTCGCCCTGGACCGCATGTGCTGGGCCGCCCACCGGGCCTCCGACCCCTGCCTGGCCGCCATCCGCCAGTACATGCGGGCCCTGGCGTACTTCCGGGAGGGCGAGTACGCCATCGGGCAGCGCCTCGTGGCCGCCGGTCACGGCATCGTCGGCGCGGCGGAGCAGACCCGTGAGGCGATCGCCGTCACGGGCCAGCTCCACCTCGGGGCCTCCGTCATCGCCGCCCGCGCCGACCAGCAGTACGTGGTCGACACCCACATCGCCGAGGCGAAGCGGTGCGCCGCGCGGACCGGGGACGCCTCCGAGATCCACTGGCTGTCCTTCGGCCCCACGAACGTCGCGCTCCACAGGATGTCGGCGGCGGTCGAGATGCGGCAGTACGACGAAGCCCTCGCCCAGGCCAGGACGATCGAGCTCCCGCCCACCCTGGCCACCTCCCGGCGCGCCCACTTCCTCATCGACCGGGCCCGCTCGGAGATGGAGACCGGCCGCACCGAGGCCGCGCTCGGCAGCATCGTCGACGCCCGGCACACGGCCCCCGAGCAGACCCGGTACCACCCCGGGGCCCGGGAGACCATCAAGGGCCTGGTCCATGTCTCCCGCCGCACCCCGGACACCCTCGGACACATGGCCGCCTGGGTCGGTCTGTGACCGCACCCACGCCCCCGGCCCGCCGACGCTCACAGATCTGTGAGCGTTGAGCCCCTTCCCGCCCGGCATCCTGATCCCAACTGAACAGCGACGAGCCGGGGACGCCATGACAGTGAGGGACCTGCCACCAGTCGACGAACTGACGGGACAACAGCGGCGCGGCGCGAACTGCTGCTTCTGCGGCTCTCCCCTCCTCAACGGAACAGCCCACGACCTGGGCCCCCGCCCGGTGGACGCACACGGCACCTCGGCCCTGTGGTTCCCCCGCTGCTGCCCCCTCTGCTGGAAGGACCACGGGTGACCGTGGGTGACTGTGGATGGCCACGGGTGACCGCCCCTGACCGGCGACCTCGGCCCCGCCCTTCGCGAAGCCCTTCGCACACATGCCGAAGGCCCCCTGCCGAGATCGGCAGGGGGCCTTCGTCACTGGTGGGCGCGGACGGTTTCGAACCGCCGACATCTGCTTTGTAAGAGCAGCGCTCTACCCCTGAGCTACGCACCCGTGGATGAGGCAACAGCGTACATGGCCCGGGGCTCCCGGTCACAAACGGTTTCCCTCGGGGAAGACGTGGGGGGGATATCCCCACCCTTCGTACGGTAGCCGCCCGGATTCTGTCCCGGGCCGTCGTCTCCGTACGGTGAAGCTGCCGCGTCCGGAACGCATGCGGCACATGTCCGTACGACCTGGGGGAAGATCATCTTGACAGTCCGTACCCGCACTCTCCTCGCATCCGGCGGAGCCGTGCTCATGGCTCTCGCTCTCACCGGCTGCGGCAGTACGGACGCCGGTGACGCGCCTGCCGAGCACAAGTCGTTCGCGCTGCACGGGAAGACGTTGACCATCCGTTCCGGCCATTCGTCGCTGGACCTCGTGCCGGCCGATGTGCGGAAGGTCGAGGTGACCCGGCGCGTCGACGGGTGGGTGATGCTCGGGAGCGGCCCCGAACCCCGGTGGGAGATGGAGGACGACACACTCACCCTCGGGGTGAAGTGCGACGCCCTGATCAGCGACTGCGCCTCGCAGCACGAGGTGAAGGTGCCGCGCGGGGTGACGGTGGTCGTCGAGGGGGACGACGGGAGGATCACCGCGTCCGGCTTCGACACCCCGCTCTCGCTGACCGCCGACAACGGCAGGGTGACGGTCAAGGACTCCAGTGGTCCACTGGAGCTGAAGAGCGACAACGGGGGCATCACCGCCGAGCGGGTCTCGGCCGCGTCCGTGTCGGCGCGGTCCGACAACGGCAGGATCCGGCTGGAATTCGCCTCCGTGCCGGACCGGGTGGACGCAGTGAGTGACAACGGGGGGATCACCGTCCTCCTGCCGGACGGTGCCACGAAGTACGCCGTGGACGCCGCCGCCGACAACGGGAGGGTCTCGGTGGACGTGCCCCGCGGCGACAGCCGCCACGTGGTGAAGGTCCGGAGCGACAACGGCGAAGTCGACGTCCGCAGCGCGAACTAACCGGCCCGTGTGTTCGTCCTTACCTGGTGGGAGAATGTACCGGGCAGGGCGAGACGGCACGGGAGAGGGATGTGACGGCGACACACGCGCGGCCGCGGGCGGGAGCGGGTGGCAGTTCCGCCGTCAGGGACGTCCTCGGGCTGATGCTGTTGCCGGTGCCGCTGCTCGTCGCCGCGCTGCCCGCCGCCTTCGCCGGCGGCGGTACGAGACGGTGGTTCGGCGGGCGCGGGGAGAGCCAGCGGGCCGACGCACAGGCCGCGAAGGACGCCGCCGCATCGGCCTTCTACGAGCTGGACACGGCCCAGCGCGATCTGCGGATCTCCATCGAGACGATCACCGCGGTCGACAGCTCGCCCCGGGCCCGCAAGGCCGTGGACGACTTCACCGCGCTCGGGCAGCGGATCGACGCGGTCAGTCATCTGTACATCACCGCCGTCGACGCGTACGACCTCGACCGGGACGATCTCGAACCGTCGGTGGCGACCCGTGCCAGGACCGAGCTGACCACGGCCAAGGACGAGCTGGTACGGGTCAAGGGCGAGCTGGACCGGTTCGCCCAGGGGCTCGGTCCGCTGCTGGGCAGCGCGGAGACGCAGCTCGCCCGGCTCGCGCCCGCGGTGGAACGGGCCCGGCAGGCGCTGCTCGGTGCGAGCAACGCGCTCGACGCGGTGCGGGCCTCCGGGCTGCGGGCGGACCATCTCGCCGCGCGGCTGGCGGCCCTCGCCCCCGAGCTGACCAAGCTCAACGAGGGCGCGGGTCGGCACGGCGTCCAGGAGACCCTGCAGCGCGCCGACCGCGTCCTGCGCGACGCCGAGGCCGTACGGGCCGAGGCGGGCGAGCTGCCCGCGCGGGCCGCCGAGATCGATCACCGGCTGGTCTCGCTGCGCACCCGCGCCCAGGCGTTGACCAACCGGGCGGGTTCGGTGGAGCCGGTGCTGAGCGAGCTGCGGCGGCGGTTCTCCGCGGCCTGCTGGCAGGATCTCCAGCCCGTGCCCGAGCAGGCCGTCGTCAATGTGCGGCGGGCCGAGGAGAAGCTGAAGGAAGCCGCCCAGGCCCGGGACGAGCAGCGGTGGGCCGACGCAACCTCCCGGCTGAGCACGGTCCGCGCCCTGCTGAACGCCACGGACGAGGCGGTGTCGGCGGCCGGTGACCGGCTGCACCGGCTGGAGGGCGTGGCCAAGGACCCGCAGCAGGAGATCCAGCGGACCCGGTTCGCGGTCCGGGACGCCCAGCGCTTCGCCATGGAGGGGCGCAGCACGCCCGATCCGCGCCATGCCCGCCCGCTGGACGACGCGGTGGCCCGGCTGGACCGTGCCGTCACCGCGCTGGAGGGGCGGCACCCCGACTACTGGCACTTCCTGACCGAGACCGAGGCGGTACGGCGGACCGCCTCGCGGGTGGTCTCCGAGATCCGCGAGGAGCGCGGGGCCGGGACCTGATTCCAGCCGCGGGACCGGGGCCGGGACCTGATTCCGGGCCCGGCATCGGGCCTCTGCACCTGGCCCCGGGCGTGGCCCCTCGTCTGGCGCCGGTTCTGGTGCCGGGCCTCCATGCCTGGTTCCCGGCGGACGGTCCCCGGACGCGGGGCCCCGGGGCCCTTGATGTGCGGCGGCCCGGGCACGGGCGGATCCTGGGGGTAGTACGCCCGAAGGAGGCCGACATGGCCACCCATGTACTGCACGTCCCGGGCCGACGAACGCCTCGTCGCCGCAAGGCCACCGCGCTCGACAAGCATCTGCCGGTCGATCACCGGCTCAACCGCGTCTACCGGGTCGGGGCGGGACTGATGGGGCTGGTGCTGTTCGCCTTCGGCATCCTGGGCCTGATCAACAGGATCGGCTTCTTCAGCACCGGCGGGGCCACCGTCGCGGGGCTCAACACCAACGGCGCCCTGAGCGTCCTGTCCATCTGCGTCGGCCTGCTCCTGTTCCTCGGGATGGTGATCGGCGGCAACTTCGCCTCGACGCTCAACATGGTGCTGGGCATCGCCTTCATCCTGAGCGGCTTCGTCAATCTCGCCCTGCTGGGGACCGCCTACAACTTCCTCGCCTTCCACCTCCAGAACGTGCTGTTCAGCTTCGTGGTCGGTCTGATGCTGATGGTGTTCGGGATGTACGGGCGGGTCAGCGGCGGCCTTCCGCACGACAACCCGTACTGGCGGGCCCGCCACCCCGATGAGGCCGAGCGGGAGATGCGGCTGAGCCGGAGGGCGACGGCATCGATGCCGGTGGTCCGGCGCGACCGCTGACCCGTGCCCGTGCCTGCGGCCATGCCCGTACGGTCGCTCCGCCACTGGAGGGGTGCCCTGCGGCCGGGGCGCCCGCCGGGTCTGTTTCCGGCGGGCCCGTCGCCGTTAGCCTGGGGCCATGCCTCGTTACGAATACCGCTGCCGCTCCTGCGGAGACACGTTCGAACTCAGCCGCCCGATGGCGCAGTCCTCGGACCCGGCCTCCTGCCCCGCCGGGCACGACGACACCGTGAAGCTGCTGTCCACCGTCGCCGTGGGCGGATCGTCCGCCAAGTCCGCGCCCGCCGCCCCGTCGGCCGGTGGCGGGGGCGGCGGTTGCTGCGGCGGGGGCTGCTGCGGCTGAACACGGGCGGCCCCGGCCCTGCCCGAACGGCCCCGGGGCCGTCACCGTTCGGCGCTCGTCTGCCGCTCATCGCCTGCGCGAGAGCGTCAGCCCGTCGGAGACGGTCAGCATCACGCTGTCCATCCGCACGTCGGCGGCCACGTGCTCGTTGAACTCCTTGATCGCCGCCGCCCCGCCGGTGGCCCGCGGATCGGTCACCCCGCCGTGGAAGAGCACGTTGTCCGTGACGAGCAGGCCGCCCTGCCGCATCCGGGGCACCAGTTCCTCCCAGTACGGGATGTAGTTGCCCTTGTCCGCGTCCAGGTAGGCGAGGTCGATGTGCGGCTCGGCCGGCATCGCCCGCAGCGTGTCGAGCGCGGGGGCGATGCGGAGTTCGATCCGGTCCGCGACGCCCGCCTTCTCCCATGCCTCCCGGCCGTAGGCGGTCCACTCCTCCGAGACGTCGCAGGCGATCAGCCGCCCGTCGGCGGGCAGCGCCTGTGCCATCGACAGGGCGGAGAACCCGGTGAACGTCCCGACCTCCACGATGTGCCGGGCCCCGGTCAGCCGGACGAGGAAGGCGAGCAACGGGCCCTGCTCCTCCGCGGACTGCATGCCGGCCTGCTCGGGCAGACGGGCGTACGTGGTCTCGATCAGTTCGCGCTGCACCGCGTCGAGCGGCGGATTGTGCGCCAGCATGTAGGCGTACAGCTCGTCCGTGATCTTGGTTTCGTTGCCTTTGGTCATCCTGTGCTCCTCGTGCCTCGTTCGGCCGGTGTGCCGATGTCCGGCGTCGGGACGATCTTCTCTCCCGAGGCCCGGGTTTTCCCCGAGGCTCAGATTCCTCCCGAGGCCCGGGTCTCTCCTGAAGCCCCGGTTTCTCCTGAAGCCCGGAGGAAACACCGCAGGATCTCCTCGCCCGCGGTCACGCCCTGCGCGGCCGTCACCTCGACGTGCGGGGCGCTCCAGCCGGTGTCGGCCAGTTCGCCGTGGGCCGGGCGCCAGGCGCGGTCCGCCGCCAGGAGCAGATCGGCGTCGAGGAGGCTGTCGCCCGCGGCGAGGGTGAGCGTGGCGCCGGTGCGGCGGGCCACCTCGTTCATCGCGGCGCTCTTGGTGAGCGGGCCCGGTACGGCGTAGATCTTGCGGCCCTGGAGGGAGACCGTCCAGCCGCGGGCCCGTGCCCACTCCCCCAGTTCCTCGACCCAGCCCTCGGGCAGCAGCGCGCGTTCCACGACGAGGTAGGCGAAGAGGTCCTCGGCGACCCGTTCCTTGAGCAGCCAGGCCGGATCGGCCGCGGCCAGGAGGTGCGCGCGCACCTCGGCGAGCGGGGCGCATTCGTCGGCGAGCCTGTGGGCCACCTGCCGCTGCCAGTCGGGGTCGGACTCGCCGTCGACGAGGAGGTGTCCGCCGTTGGCGCAGATCGCGAACCTCGGTGCGGGGCCGGGCAGACGGATGCGCCCGTACTGCTCACGGGTGCGTGTGGTCGTCGGGACGAAGACCGTGGTGCGGGCCAGTTCGTCCAGCAGTGCCGCCGCCGTCTCGGTGAGGTGGGAGAGCGGCTTGTGGTCGTACACCTCCACGCAGAGCAGCCGGGGGGCCTCGGCGTCCGGCATGCCGAGCCGGAGCGCCCCCGTGGAGTAGATCAGCGTGCGGTCGAGGTCGCTGGCGACGAGCGTCACGGGGGTGGGAGCAAAGGACACGGCAGGTACGGGCGTGGCCGGTGTGGTCACTTGGACTCCACCGCCCGGCCGTCCGCGCCCGTCGCTCCCCTGGTGTACTTCGGGTGGATCAACCCGACGCAGGAGTACGGGAGTCCGTCGACCTCCTCCACCGGTACGCCCCGCTGCTCGGCCAGCAGCCGGATGTGGTCGAGGTCCGCGCCCGCGCCGCGCTCGGCGAGGATCTTCCACGGGACGCGGCGCAGCAGTACCCGGGTCGTCTCGCCGACGCCCGGCTTGACCAGGTTCACGTCGTGGATGCCGTACTCCTCGCTGATGCGTTCCACGGCGGCCCAGCCCTCCCAGGTGGGTGCCCGGTCGGCCGCGAGCAGCTCCTTGACCTCGGCGTCCACGGCGTCGACGACCTCGTCGAAGTGGGCGGCGACGGTGTCGAGGAAGTGGCCGGACACATCGGCGTCCGCCAGCTCCCGGTAGAACTTCGCGCCGTGGAAGTCCTCGGGGCCGACCAGGTCGGCGCGGAGCACGGTGCGCGAGATCAGTCCGGAGACGGTGGAGTTCAGGCAGGCGGACGGGATGAGGAAGTCCTCGCGCGTGCCGTAGGTGCGGACGCAGCCGCCCGGGTCGGCGAGCACCGCGATCTCGGGGTCGAAACCCTCGAACCCGGCGAGGGCCTCGGACAGTTCGCGGGTGATCGCACCCTTTCCGGTCCAGCCGTCGACGAAGACGACGTCGGCCGGATCGTGGTGGGCCGCCAGCCAGCGCAGGGCATTGCTGTCGATGCCCCGGCCCCGGACGATGGAGACGGCGTAGTGCGGCAGGTCGATGCCGTGCCGGTGCCCGGCCCAGCGCCGCATGAGTACGCCGACGGGCGTACCGGCCCTGGCCAGCGAGACCAGGACGGGGCGGGGGCCGCGCTCGGCGAGCACCGTCTCGGTGACGGTGCCGACCGCGCGGGCGACGCGGGCGGCCGACAGGCCCAGCGCCGCCCTGAACAGCTCCTGGTACCGCTCGGACGGCTGGTATTCGACCGGCAGCGACTCGGCGTAGTGCGCGCCACCGCTCTGTATCGCCTCCTCGCGCTCCTCGGTGGGCGCCTCCAGTTCGACGTCCGAGAGGTCCTGGAGCAGCCAGCCGACCTCGTCCGGCGCGTAGGAGGAGAAGGCGGGGCCGCGAAGGGGCTCGGGCAGCACGGTGGTTTCCTGCCGTTCGGATTCGTCGGAGGAGGCGGAGGCAGCGGAGGTGACGGAGGAGGTGGGGGTGTCGGATGCCGCGGCGTCGATTGCGTCGGTTGCAGCGGTGGCCTCACGGAGGTCCGGCGCCGCGCGCGGGGGCACGTACGAGGGGACGACTGCCAGCAGTACGTGGTCGGTGTGCGCGGCGAGCTGCGCCAACAGGCCGTCGGGGGCGTGCAGTTCGGGGGTGTCGGCGGTGGAGTCGACGGTCAGCACCACGGCGTCGAACCCGGCGCCCGCGACGTTGTACGCGTACCGGTCACCGGGCCCGTCGGCCGGGTCGTCGTGTGCCGGGAAGACCAGTCGGCTGCGTATCGCGTAGCCGGGGTCGTCCACGGCGAGGACCGGGGAACGCGTCGTGGTGGAGTAGCGCACCTCGGCGTCGAGGCGGTCCTCCAGGGCCGTGCCCAGGCGCAGGGGGGCGTACATCAGCTCCTCGAAACCGAGGACCAGTACGCGTCGGGCGTCGCCCAGCGCTTCGGCGATCCGGGCCGCCATGACGGGAAGGGCCGGTTCCAGTACGGCCCGGTGGGCGGGGGTGAAGCCGTGCCGTCCGCCGTCGGGAACGCCCGCGGGCCATCGGAGATCCACCCGGGTGCAGGTCCGGACCTCGGATGCTGCGCCGTCCTCGGCCTCCGGCACCCTCACCGCGCCCGCCGCACCCGTCGCGCCTGCCGTGCCCGACGGCTCCGGCGCCCTCGTCGGGTCCGAGGACGCCGGCGTCCTCGCCGCGTCCGCAGGCTTCGGCTCGTGGGCGGCGACCAGGGCCCGGCCCTTCTCCAGGACGCCCTTCGGGAGGACGACCGTGCCCGCGCTCCGGGCCACCAGGTCGATGCGCGCGCCCGTCTCCGCGGCGAACTCCGTCAGCCTTTCCCGGTCGCCCGGTGACCTCATGTCCACGAGGGCGACGATGACGTAGCGGCTCCGCGGGTAGCGCTCGTGCAGCGCGCGGATGGTGTTGAGCACGGTGTTGCCGGTGGAGAACTCGTCGTCCACCAACACCAGCGGCCCGTCGGAGACCTCGGCCGCCAGCAGCTCCGGGTCCTCCGGGAGCAGCAGGTGAGAGGTGGCGTGCGAGTGGGACTCCTCGAAGCCGCCCGCCTGTGCCACGCCCTCGACGGGGCGGCGCGTGGAGTGGAGGTACGGCGCCACGCCCAGGCCGTCGGCGACCGCGTGGCCGAGGCCGGTGGCCGTCTCCGCGTAACCGAGCACGACCGCCCGGCCCGCCTCGGCGTCACCGAGGAGTTCGCGCACCCGCCGGCCGAGTTCGAATCCGGTGCCGTACACGACGGAGGGCTTCTGCGGCACGTGCTTGCCGAGCACGTTCGACACGAGGAGATGGGCCCGCTTGGGGTTGCGGCGCAGGGCGAGGCCCAGCAGTTCTCTCAGCTCGCCGTCGCCGTCGGGCCTTCCGTCGCCGACGAGCTCCACGCCCAGTCGCTCCGTCACCCAGCTGCCCGACCACACCACGTTCGCCGTCTCTTTCCTCGCCGCGCGCTCGCTCATCGAGACACGCTCGTTCCGCGTGACACACCCGCGCTCATTCCGCGAGGCCCGCGGCCAGCAGTTCCACGAAGCCGACGTCCGCCTTCGCCACGCCGAACACCTCGGCCCGTCGCAGGGTCCGCTCGGCCCAGGCCCGGTGCGGCTTCACCTCGTTCATCTTGTTCGTGTAGGCGGAGCGCATGACTCCGCCGCCACCCCGCTCCGGCCGCAGGATGTCCTGGGCGTCGCTGTACTCCTCGTGGCTGACCACGGACAGCGCGTGCACGGGCGCGACGTGTGACGGGTGGATGCAGGTCTTGCCGAGCAGGCCGTTCGCCCGGTCGAGCTCGATCTCGCGCAGCAGCCCGTCCAGGTCGTGCTCGATCAGCGCCGTGCGCAGCTCCTCGGCCCGGCCCTCCAGGAAGGGGCTGCGGCGCAGCTGCGGTTTGAACATGCGCTCCTGGAGCCGGAAGTACTCCCACACCGGGCCGGTGATCGTGAAGCCCGTGCCGTCCGCCCGGCCCAGCACGTTGACCACGTCGGCGATGACCGCGCCGACGATCTGCACGTCGTACGCCGTCATGTCGGGCGCCCTGCGCAGTCCGTACGCCGAGCAGAAGTCGGTGACGCCGAGCCGCAGCGCGAGAACCTGCTCGCGGTACTTGTCGACGGTGCGGGCTATTCCCCGGAGCGTCTCGCTGCGGGTCTCCAGATGCAGCAGTTCGGGCGATTCGAGAACGGGCATCGCGAACAGTCGCCGACCGCATGCCTTCTCGGCCTTGCCTAGCGCCTCCAGAAAGGGCACGCCACGCTCTTCGGTGAACTTCGGAAGTACAAAACCAGACAACATTCGGACGGTACGGCCGAGCCGGTGGACCAGGTCCATTATCTGGCCCGGCTCCCGGACCCGGATGAAGAGCAGGGGCCCCTCGACACCGCGCGCGTCCAGCTCGGCGAACTGCCTGACCAGGTTCTCCTCGGCGTCGACGACCTCGGAGTCGTCGATGGAATCCTCCAGGCACAGCACCATGGAGACGACACCGCGCCCGGCCTGCTTGATGATGTCGTCGGCGAGCCGCGGCCTGGTGGCGGGGCTGTACAGGGTGGCCCCCAGGGCGGCCGAAAGCGTGCGGGGGGGCGATTCCGCGCCGAATTCGCACGGTTCCCGGAAGAACAACGCCTCCCTCACCGCGGGCGCGATGTGCCCGAAATGACGCATGTGACTCCCCCGAACTGCCTGACCGGCCGGACAACGTATGGCCGGTAATAGTACGTACGGACGGGTGTCGACAGTTCCCCACGTGCATGAATTCCGGGTAACTCGTCCATTTCCCGATGTGCAGAAGCGCGGCGGAAGAAGCATCTCCGGCGCGTCCCCGGAAGATCCGGTACGACCCCCGCGTTGTCCGCGCGGGCAGCCAGCAGGCAGGATGACGGGCATGACGCACGCGATGGTGAAAGGCTCGAACGTCCCTCTGGACGCCATGGCCGTACGGGCCGTGCTGCGCTGGACCCCGGGCGCCGGTGTCCCGGACGTGGACGCCTCGGCGCTGCTGCTGGGAAGCGGCGGCCGCGTGCGCTCGGACGAGGACTTCGTCTTCTACAACCAGCCCCGCCACCCCTCCGGCCTGGTACGACGGCTGCCGAAGCGCAGCGTCCCGGAGGGGCTCACGGACACCATCGAGGCCGACCTGAACGGGCTCGACCCCTCGGTCGAGCAGGTGGTCGTCGCCGCCTCCTCCGACGGGGCCGCGTTCGCCCAGGTGCACGATCTGCGCATCCTGCTGTACGACGCGGCGACGGCCGACGGGGAGCCGCTCGCGGTCTTCGACGTGCGGCCGGAGACCGGCGAGGAGACGGCGATCATCTGCGGCGAGCTCTACCGGCGCGGCGATGGCTGGAAATTCCGGGCCGTGGGGCAGGGCTATCCGACCGGCCTGATCGGTCTGGCGACCGCGTTCGGCATCTCGGTCGACGAGGGAGAGGCCGCGGCGGAGCCCGGACCGGCCCCGGCGGCGCCCGCACCGGTCACCACGCCCGGCTTCCCGCCGCCCGTGCCCGACTTTCCGCCTGCCCCGGCGCCCGGCCCCGACTCGCAGGTCACGGTGCAGCACCAGCAGCCCGCGTACGGGTATCCGCAGCCCGCGGCAGCGCATGCGGCGCCCCCGGCCGCCCCTCCCGCCCACCAGCCCGGGTACGGGTATCCGCAGCCGGCCGTCGCCCAGCAGCCCCCGGCCCAGCCTCCCGCCTACGGTTATCCCCAGCCCGCCGCTGCCGCGGCGCATGCTCCGGACCCGAATTTCGCGCTGCCGCCGCAGGGCCCGCAGTTCGTGAGGTCCTGAGCCGCCCCGCCCACGCGGAAGTTCCGGCACGGGGTCACCCGGAGCCCCTGGAGCTCCGCCCGCACGGAAGCCCCGCCCCAGTCCCCAGGCCGCCCGCAGCCGCTGCGGAAGGGGCGGGCCGTCGCCGGGCCCGGACCGGGCTTCCACGCCCTCCACCGGGCCCTCCTGGGCGTCACCGGGCCCGGCCCCGGGGGCGGCTCCCGGGAAGGATGCCGCGCTCTCAGGTCCGGGACTTGTAGCCGCGCCCCCACTGCATGCCGAAGCCGTACATCCGGTCCAGCTCCGACTGGAAGCCGTACACGAACTTCACCTCGCGCCGCACGATCAGCTCGCCCTTGACGTTCTCCACCGTGAAGACGGCGCAGGAGCGGGCCTGCGGGGCGCGCTCGTCCAGTTCGATCTCGATCCGCGGGCCGCTGCCCGTCGGGTAGAGCGTCACCGTGGCGTGCGTACGGTCGAACGCCGGCGTCTGGTCGTAGATGTAGACGAAGAACAGCAGCCGCTTGATCTCGTCGTGATGGTCGAGGTTGACGTAGACGGTCTCGCCCGAGGGCGCCCCGAAACGGTCGTCGCCGCTGAGCCGGATGTACGGCGGCCCGTTCAGGTCGCCGATGAGATTGCCCAGCGGCTGGACGACGCCCTTGGTGCCGTCCTTCAGCTCGTACATGCACCCCAGGTCGAGGTCGACGTTGACCATGCCCTGGGTGTGCGCCTGGACCACGTCCGGCTGGAAGAGCTTCAGCGGGTGCAGCAGCCGGCCGCTCTGCCGCGATCTTCCCTCGATGTCGGACGTGCGCATCCGCCAGGAGAGATTGACCCGCAGCGTGCCGGCCACCGTGCCCTGTTTGTTCAGCGAGACCGTGGCGCGCCGTCGGGAGAGCACGATGGAGTCGGTGATCGCACCGCCCGAATCGAACGGCGACTCCCGCCCCGGCCACAGGTTGTCCCAGAACCCCATCCCCAGCCCCCACACGTATCGGTAGAAAAGTGCCCCGGCACCGCAGACACCCCGTACGTCGCACGGGGCGCCCACATCACAGCGGGGCGGCCGCCGGGCCGGGTCCGGATGTCTCCGGAGAACCGTCGCCGTACGGACCGCCCCGCTGAGAGCGTTCCTCAATCCCTACCGGGTCACACCCCGGACGGGACTTCCGCCCTGGAACCTTCGCCGTCGCCCCCGCCCTCGGCTTCCAGCGCCTTGTTGCGCCGGACCGAGGACCAGAAGGACCAGCCGATCAGCGCGACACCGATGAAGCCGGTGATGAGCTCGTTGATCTCGTACTGGATGGTGACGAGCAGGAGCACCGCGAGCGCGCCGATGGCGTAGTGGGCGCCGTGCTCCAGGTAGACGTAGTCGTCGAGCGTGCCCTGGCGGACCAGGTAGACCGTGAGCGAACGGACGTACATGGCGCCGATGCCGAGGCCGAGGGCCATCAGCACGATCTCGTTGGTGATGGCGAAGGCGCCGATGACACCGTCGAACGAGAAGGACGCGTCGAGCACTTCCAGGTAGAGGAACATGAAGAACGCGGCCTTGCCGGCGAGGGCGACGGCGGAGACCTTCTTCCCGCTCCGCTTGGCCTCTTCCTCTTCCTCCTGCTCGCGCTCTTCCTCCTCCTCCAGCTTGTTCTCGAAGAAGCCGGAGAGGCCGCCGACGATGAGGTAGGTGATCAGACCCGCGACACCGGCGAGCAGAACGGTTTCCGCCTTGTCGGCGTGGCCGCCGCCGTGCTGGTGCGCGTTGGTGGCGACGGTCATGGAGGCGACCAGCAGCACGATGAGCGCGATGCAGACCGACAGCATGTCGACCTTGCCGAGCTTGGCGAGCGGGCGCTCGATCCAGCGCAGCCACTGGATGTCACGGTCCTCGAAGATGAAGTCGAGGAAGATCATCAGCAGGAACATGCCACCGAACGCGGCGATCGCCGGGTGAGCGTCCGTGACGAGTTCCTGGTAACGCTCGGGCTCGTTGAACGAGAGATCGATCGCGTCGATCGGACCGATCTTGGCGGTGATCGCCACGATTACGACGGGGAACACCAGTCGCATACCGAAGACCGCGATGAGCACACCGATCGTCAAGAAGATCTTCTGCCAGAAGGCATTCATCTTCTTCAGGATCCCGGCGTTGACCACCGCGTTGTCGAAGGACAGCGAGATCTCCAGGACGGAAAGGATCGCGACCACCCCGAAGGCTTCCCACCCCCCGTAGATCACAGCTGCGGCAAGGCCGAGCGCGGTGACCGCGAACGACCAGCCGAAGGTTTTCAGAAGCACTGGCTACCCCATCGTGTAAGTAACGGGTCTCCCCCGATGTGCACGGGGCTCCCCCGCGCCGTGCGCGGTTTTACGAAACGTTGACCCCGAAGTCTAGAGCGATGCCCCGCAGTCCGGACGCGTACCCCTGCCCTACTGCGCGGAACTTCCATTCGCCGTTGTACCGGTAGAGCTCGCCGAAGATCATCGCGGTTTCCGTCGAGGCGTCCTCGCTGAGGTCGTAACGCGCGAGTTCCTGACCGTCCGCCTGATTCACCACGCGGATGAACGCATTGCTGACCTGACCGAAGGTCTGGCCGCGGTTGTCCGCCTCATGGATCGAGACCGGAAAGACGATCTTGTCGCAATGCGCCGGTACCTGCGTGAGGTTCACGATGATCGATTCGTCGTCCCCCTCGCCCTCACCCGTGAGGTTGTCACCGGTGTGCTCCACGGAGCCGTCGGGGCTCGTGAGGTTGTTGTAGAACACGAACCATTCGTCGCCGAGCACCCGGCCCGACTGGCACAGCAGGGCGCTGGCGTCGAGGTCGAAATCGGCGCCCGTGGTGGATCGTGCGTCCCAGCCGAGCCCGATCAGCACCTGGGTGAGGTTGGGTGCGGCCTTGGAGAGGGAGACATTGCCTCCCTTGGCGAGCGTGACGCCCATGGTGTGTGTCCTCCCCGAGTCGTTGAACCGTCTGTTGAGCCCGTCCGGCTCGTCGAGCCCGTCGGGCCTGTTGGACCCGGCGGGTCCGTCGAACCCGTCGGGCCCGTGGAACCCGTTCGATTCATTGAACCCATCGGGCTGTCGGACCCGCTCGGTTCACTGAACCTGTCGAGCCCGATGCACCCACTGGGTCCGCCGGGCTCATGTGTGACCGGACGGGCCCACCGGGGCCGTCCGGGCCGCTCGAACCGTCTGCCGAGCCGCATCCGGCGCCGCACGAAAGTGCGGCGCCGGACGAGAGTGTCTGCTGGCGTGGACCGGGCCGCGCCCGAGTGGCGGGCCCTGTCGCGTCTGCTCAGACGTTGACGCCGAAGTCCTGCGCGATGCCGCGCAGACCCGAGGCGTAGCCCTGACCGATGGCGCGGAACTTCCACTCCCCCGCGTTGCGGTACAGCTCGCCGAAGACCATGGCGGTCTCCGTCGAGGCGTCCTCGCTGAGGTCGTAACGGGCCAGCTCGCTGTTGTCGGCCTGGTTGACCACGCGGATGTACGCGTTGCGCACCTGGCCGAAGCTCTGCTGGCGGGTCTCGGCCTCGTAGATCGAGACCGGGAAGACGATCTTGTCGACATCGGCCGGGACACCGGCCAGGTTCACCTTGATGACCTCGTCGTCGCCCTCGCCCTCACCGGTGAGGTTGTCACCGGTGTGCTCCACGGAGCCGTCGGGGCTCTTGAGGTTGTTGAAGAAGACGAAGTTGCCGTCGCTGCTGACCTTGCCCTCGGCGTTCGTCAGCAGGGCGCTGGCGTCGAGGTCGAAGTCACCACCGGTGGTGGTACGGGCGTCCCAGCCCAGACCGACGATGACCGCGGTCAGGTTGGGCGCGGCCTTGGTCAGCGAGACGTTGCCGCCCTTGCTGAGGCTGACTCCCACGAGTCCTCCCATTGGTTTCCTTGGGGGCCGGCCGACGCCGGCGCCTCCACGTTGCGTTGGCATCCGATCAACGACTGGATCCTAGTGACCGGTTCCCGGCCGAGCAGGCTTTTGGCCGGGTCGGCCGCGGATCCACCGGTACCGGATCACCGGATCCCGGCATACGTGCCGCGGATCGGGATCCGGCCGGAAGTCCCGGTTCAGAAGTCGCCGGTCGGGGGGTCGGCGGTTCCCGGTCGAGACCCTCGATCGGGAGGCCGTCGATCAGAGCGCGTCGAGCGCCTTGATGTAGTCGTTGAGGTCGCGGGCGTCGGGCAGACCGTTGACGACGGTCCAGCGCACCACGCCCTCCTTGTCGATGATGAAGGTGCCGCGCACCGCGCAGCCCTTCTCCTCGTCGAAGACGCCGTAGGCCCGCGAGGTCTCGCCGTGCGGCCAGAAGTCCGAGACCAGCGGGTACTCGAGGCCTTCCTGCTCGGCGAAGACGCGCAGGGTGTGGATGGAGTCGTTGGAGACGGCGAGCAGCTGCGTGTCGTCGTTCTCGAACTTCGGCAGCTCGTCACGGAGCGCGCAGAGCTCGCCCGTGCAGACGCCGGTGAAGGCGAACGGGTAGAACAGCAGCACGACGTTCTTCTCGCCGCGGAAGTCGGAGAGCTTCACGGTCCGGCCGTGGTTGTCCTTCAGCTCGAAATCCGGGGCCTTGGTGCCGACCTCGATCGCCATGAAAAGCGTCCCTTCGCTACGTTGACCGGGCTTGGGCTGTCCGGGTGGTTCCCACCCTACGCAGAGCCTGTGACAAGCCGCACGGAGCCCACGGACCGGCGACCCGGAGACGTCACGGACGACGAGTCCAAAGGTGGTGCGGCCGGCGGTCCGGCGGCGTCACGGGCGGCACCCCGCCGCACGGCCCCGCCGGGCGCGGCCCCGCCCTGTGCTGCCCCGCCCCGCGCGGAAGGAACCGGCGCGGAAGGAACCGGCACGGAAGGACCCAGTCCGTACGAAGGCCCCCGGCCGGCTCGATGCCGTCGGGGGCCTTTCGGGGCGAAGTGCCCGGCGAGCGTGGGTCAGCGCTTGGCCCTGGCCGACTTCGGCGTGACCAGACGGCTGCCCGTCCAGTCCTTGCCCGCGCTGATGCTCTTGGTCTGGGAGAGACCGGCCGTCTGCGCGGCCTCGTTGATGTCGCTCGGTTCGACGTACCCGTCACGGCCGGTCTTCGGCGTCATCAGCCAGACCGTGCCGCCGTCCTCGATCAGACCAATGGCATCCACCAGCGCGTCCGTAAGGTCGCCGTCCTCGTCACGGAACCACAGCAGCACGACGTCTGCGACGTCGTCGTAGTCCTCGTCGACGAGATCCTGGCCGATTGTGGCCTCAATGCCCTCACGGAGCTCCTGCTCGACGTCGTCGTCGTAGCCGATCTCCTGGACCACCTGTCCGGGCTCGAACCCCAGGCGTGCCGCCGGGTTGGTCCGCTCCTCCGCGTGGTCCGCGGTCGCGCTCACGGGTTGCCTCCTGATCATGTTTCGGAAAATGCTTCAGCCACGCGCGTGCGCGGGGCGTTGGCCGTAGTCCACACGGGAGCGGCGGATCGCGCAAGTACCCGGCGTGCGAGACCGCCTAAACGGTGACGTTCCCCGCCACGTCGCCGCACTGTCGGCGGACCCCTCCGCGGGACCGGCACTGCCGTCCACTCCCATTTACGTCCTTCCACAGCTTATGCCGTTTCGATCCCCCATTCGGAGTCGAACATGCTTTGGGAACGCTTGGACGCCTTGGGCGTATGGTTGCGGTTTGGACCAGGCCATCCCCGTACTCCGGTCGCGATGTCTCGCAACACGACGGTTACCCCTCGGTAGAGATGACGTTTGCGCCCCCGAGGTACACGATGGTGATGGCGTACATGCATACATCCCGGGGGCATGTTCTCCCTCAATCAGGCCCCATAGAGCACCACCGAACAGCGAAGGAACAGCGTGGCTTCCGGATCCGATCGCAACCCGATCATCATTGGCGGCCTGCCGAGCCAGGTCCCGGACTTCGATCCCGAAGAGACCCAGGAGTGGCTCGACTCGCTCGACGCCGCGGTAGACGAGCGCGGCCGCGAGCGGGCCCGTTACCTGATGCTCCGACTCATCGAGCGCGCGCGAGAGAAGCGCGTCGCCGTGCCGGAGATGCGCAGCACGGACTACGTGAACACGATCGCCACGAAGGACGAGCCGTTCTTCCCCGGCGACGAGGAGATCGAGCGCAAGGTCCTCAACGCGACCCGCTGGAACGCGGCCGTGATGGTGTCGCGCGCCCAGCGTCCGGGCATCGGTGTCGGCGGCCACATCGCCACCTTCGCCTCCTCCGCCTCGCTGTACGACGTGGGCTTCAACCACTTCTTCCGGGGCAAGGACGACGGCCGGGGCGGCGACCAGATCTTCTTCCAGGGGCACGCGTCCCCGGGCATCTACGCCCGCGCCTTCCTGCTCGACCGACTGAGCGAGGCGCAGCTCGACGCCTTCCGCCAGGAGAAGTCGAAGGCGCCCAACGGCCTGTCCAGCTACCCGCACCCGCGGCTGATGCCGGACTTCTGGGAGTTCCCGACGGTCTCGATGGGCCTCGGTCCGCTCGCCGCGATCTACCAGGCCCGGATGAACCGCTACATGGAGGCGCGCGGCATCGCCGACACCTCCGACTCCCACGTCTGGGCGTACCTGGGCGACGGCGAGATGGACGAGCCCGAGTCGCTCGGCCAGCTCTCCATCGCCGCCCGTGAGGGCCTGGACAACCTCACCTTCGTGGTCAACTGCAACCTGCAGCGGCTCGACGGCCCGGTGCGCGGCAACGGCAAGATCATCCAGGAGCTGGAGTCGCAGTTCCGCGGGGCCGGATGGAACGTCATCAAGCTGGTCTGGGACCGCTCCTGGGACCCGCTGCTCGCGCAGGACCGCACCGGCATCCTGGTGAACAAGCTGAACACCACGCCGGACGGCCAGTTCCAGACGTACGCCACCGAGTCGGGCGCGTACATCCGTGAGCACTTCTTCGGGGACGACCCGCGGCTGCGCGACATGGTCAAGGACATGACCGACGACCAGATCCTGCACCTGGGCCGCGGCGGTCACGACCACAGGAAGGTCTACGCGGCCTACGCGGCGGCCAAGGCCCACAAGGGCCAGCCGACGGTGATCCTGGCGCAGACGGTCAAGGGCTGGACCCTGGGGCCGAACTTCGAGGGCCGCAACGCGACCCACCAGATGAAGAAGCTCACGGTCGAGGACCTCAAGCGGTTCCGCGACCGGCTGCACATCCCGATCACGGACAAGCAGTTGGAGGACGGCCTGCCGCCGTACTACCACCCGGGCCGTGACTCGGAGGAGATCCAGTACATGCACGACCGCCGCAAGGGTCTGGGCGGTTACGTCCCGACCCGGGTGGTACGCGCGAAGCCGCTGGTCCTGCCCGAGGACAAGACGTACGCGACCGCGAAGAAGGGTTCGGGTCAGCAGTCGATCGCCACCACCATGGCATTCGTCCGCATCCTGAAGGACCTCATGCGGGACAAGGAGATCGGCAAGCGCTTCGTGCTGATCGCGCCGGACGAGTACCGCACCTTCGGCATGGACGCCTTCTTCCCGAGCGCGAAGATCTACAACCCGCTGGGGCAGCAGTACGAGGCGGTGGACCGCGATCTGCTGCTGGCGTACAAGGAGTCGCCCACCGGTCAGATGCTGCACGACGGCATCTCGGAGGCCGGCTGCACGGCGTCGCTGATCGCCGCCGGTTCGGCGTACGCCACGCACGGCGAGCCGCTGATCCCGGTGTACGTCTTCTACTCGATGTTCGGTTTCCAGCGCACCGGTGACCAGTTCTGGCAGATGGCCGACCAGCTCGCGCGCGGCTTCGTGCTGGGTGCGACCGCCGGCCGTACGACGCTGACCGGTGAGGGCCTCCAGCACGCGGACGGCCACTCGCAGCTGCTCGCCTCGACCAACCCGGGCTGTGTCGCCTACGACCCGGCGTTCAGCTACGAGATCGCGCACATCGTCAAGGACGGTCTGCGCCGGATGTACGGCGAGAACAGTGAGGATGTCTTCTACTACCTCACCGTCTACAACGAGCCGATCCAGCACCCGGCCGAGCCCGAGAACGTGGACGTCGAGGGCATCCTCAAGGGCGTGTACCGCTTCAAGGCCGCCGAGCGGGGCGATATCCCGGCCCAGATCATGGCGTCCGGCGTGGCGGTCCCGTGGGCGGTCGAGGCGCAGCGCATCCTCGCCGACGAGTGGAACGTCCGCGCGGACGTCTGGTCGGCGACCTCCTGGAACGAGCTGCGCCGCGAGGCCGTGGAGGTGGAGCGGTACAACCTGCTGCACCCGGAGGAGGAGCAGCGCGTGCCGTACGTCACGCGGAAGCTCTCCGGCGCCGAGGGGCCGTTCGTGGCGGTCTCGGACTGGATGCGTTCGGTGCCGGACCAGATCGCGCGCTGGGTGCCCGGTGCGTACCAGTCGCTGGGCGCGGACGGCTTCGGCTTCGCGGACACTCGTGGTGCGGCCCGTCGGTTCTTCCACATCGACGCGCAGTCGATCGTCCTCGCGGTGCTCACCGAGCTCGCGAAGGAGAACCGGATCGACCGTTCGCTGCTGAAGCAGGCCATCGACCGGTACGAGCTGCTGGACGTCACGGCGGCCGACCCGGGCGCGGCCGGCGGCGACGCGTAGGCGCGGCGCACGACGTGTGAAGGGCGGCGGGACCTCCTGGTCCCGCCGCCCTTCGGCATCCGTGGCCGGTTCTCCGGTTCGCCGACTCCCCGGAACCCCGGCCTCGGAGCCGCCTCGGCCCCGGTCAGTTCTCCCAGATCTTGAAGGCCCTGACCTGGTACGGGGACCGGGGCGTCCAGGTGCCGCCGCCCGGGTAGGTCTCGAACTCGCCGGTCTCGGCGCACTCCGCCGACTGGTAGGTGGTGACGGGGCGGCCGGTGCGGTTGGCGAGCGATTGGACGCTGCTGCCCTTCGGCAGCGGGATGCAGCTCTCGATGTCGACGGTGGACAGTTCGTGGGTCTGCCGGGCCCCGGTGAAGTCCGGCTTCGCCCAGAGGCAGAGCTGGCCGCTCCCGCAGCTCCCGAGACCGACGGCCGCCGCGCCGTGCGCGGTGCGGGCGTTCGCGGGGTGCGGGGCGGTCCCCGGGCCCGCGAGGTGGCCTGCGGCCGGCGGGATCAGGGCGGTGGCGGCCAGGGCCGCGGCAAGGAAGGTCGTACGCATGGACATCAGCCCCCGTGGCGTTGCGAATCAGTTGTACGCACCCTGACCTGCGGCGCGGTGCCCGGGGAAGGAGCCGCGGACCACACCACCCTGATAGGCGACAGCCCCGCCGGAACGGTCCGGCGGGGCTGTCGTATGCGCTGTGTTGACGTACGGGAACCGGGCGTCGGGGTACGGACGCCGGCTCCGGGGCCGTCGCAGTGACCGGTCAGATGTGGCCGGCGCCCGCTCCCGCGGCGGCGTTCTCGCCGCGCTTGGTGAGGGTGGCGACCACCGCGGCGACCACCGCGACGATGCCGGCGACCGTGAACGCGGTGCTCATGCCCGACACGAAGGTGTCATGGGCGACGCCCGCGATCTTCTGTGCGACCTCCGGCGGAACGTTGCCGTCCACCGGCGGGATGCCGACCTCGACGGCCGAGGACGCCTGGTCGAGCTGGGCCGGGCTCAGCGGCGGGAGCTCCGCGGCCTTCCAGTTGCCGGCCAGCTTCGAGTCGACCTGGGAGGCCATGACGGCGCCCAGCACCGCCGTGCCGAGGCTGCCGCCGACCTGCATGGCGGCCTGCTGGAGACCGCCCGCGACGCCGGAGAGCTCCATCGGGGCGTTGCCGACGATGACCTCGGTGGCGCCGACCATCACCGGGGCGAGGCCGAGGCCGAGCAGACCGAACCAGATCGACATGGTCAGGGTGCCGGTGCCGATCTCCAGCCGGGACATCCCGAACATGGCGACCGCCGTGCACACCATGCCGCCGACCAGCGGGACCCGCGGGCCGAACTTGGTGATCATGGCGCCCGCCAGCGGCGAGGCGACGATCATCATGCCGGTCAGCGGCAGCAGGCGCAGGCCGCTGTCGACGGGGCGCAGACCGTGCACGTTCTGGAGGTAGAAGGTGACGAAGAACAGCCCGCCCATGAAGGCGAAGGCCATCAGCACCATCAGGACCGTGCCCGCGGACAGCGGTACGGAGCGGAACATCGCGAGCGGGATCAGCGGCTCCCCAACGTTCTTCTGGGAGAGCGCGAAGACCACGAACAGGACCAGCGCGCCACCCAGGAAGCCGAGCGTCCTGTAGTCGCCCCAGCCCCATTCGGCACCCTTGATGAGCGCCCAGATCAGGCAGAACATCGCCTGCGACAGCAGCACGATGCCGCCGATGTCGAAGGAGCGCGGGGCGTTCTCGGCGCGGTGGTCGCGGAGGATCACCAGGCCCAGCAGGAGCGCGATCACGCCGACCGGCACGTTGATGAAGAAGACGGACTGCCAGTTGACGTGCTCGACCAGCACACCGCCGAGGATCGGGCCGCCCGCGGTGGAGGCGCCGATCACCATGCCCCAGATGCCGATCGCCATGTTCAGCTTCTCGGCCGGGAAGGTGGCGCGCAGCAGGCCGAGCGCGGCGGGCATCAGCAGGGCGCCGAAGAGGCCCTGGAGCACCCGGAAGACGATCACGAGGGCGACGCTGTCGGAAAGGCCGATGGCCCCCGATGCCGCGGCGAAGCCCACGACACCTATGAGGAAGGTCTGGCGGTGGCCGAACCGGTCACCGAGCTTGCCCGCGGTGATCAGGGAGACCGCGAGGGCGAGCATGTACCCGTTGGTGATCCACTGGACGTCGGCGAGCGAGGCGTGCAGATCCTGTTGGATGGCGGGGTTGGCGATCGCGACGATCGTGCCGTCGAGCGCGACCATCATCACGCCGATGGCCACGGAGAAGAGCGTCAGCCAGGGGTGGCCGCGCAGCCCCTTGGCAGGTGCGGGATCGACGGAGCCGTGCGGCTCCCGCGACGCCTTTTCGACGGTGGTCTGACTAGTCATGCCGGGGACATTAGTGTCAGCCTCTGACAGTTGACAAACCAATTCACAAGCCAGTAACTGTCACGTACCTCACAGGTACGCTGACCGGGCAAAGCAGGAGAAAGAGGACCGTTCAAGTGATCGCTGGGCAGCAGGCCGTACGCTCGACCGGGCTGCGCGAACGGAGGAAGCGCCGCACCCGGGACGCCCTGCTGCACGCCGCCCTCGTCCTCTTCACCACCCAGGGGTACGAGGAGACCACCGTCGACGAGATCGTCGACACCGTGGAGGTCTCCCAGCGCACCTTCTTCCGCTACTTCGCCAGCAAGGAGGAGGCCGTCTTCGCCATCCAGGAGATGGTGGAGTCGCGTTTCCTCGCGGAGCTGCGCCGCCGCCCCGCCGAGGAGGCCCCGTTCGAGGCGCTGCGCGGTGCCGTCTTCCGCACCTGGAGCAGTATCGGCGAGGCGGTCGAGGCGGTGGTCACGGTCGAACTCCACATGCGCACGTACCGGATGATCGAGTCGACGCCCTCGCTGCTCGCCGCCCATCTGCGGCGGAGCAGCCAGCTGGAGAGCCGGCTCGCGGCGCTGATCGCGCGGCGCGAGGGCCTCGACGTGGACGAGGATCCGCGCCCGCGGGTCGCCGTGGCCGCGTTCTGCGGGGTGATGCGGGTGGCCGGGCAGCTCTGGGGGCAGGGTGGGGACGCCACCGTGGATGCGCTGCGCACGCTGACCGAGACGTACCTGGACCAGCTCGGCCCCGCCCTGGCGGGGGACTGGCGGGCCGGGGCCCACCCGGTGCCGGACGACCGGACCGCCTGACGGCCGCCTTCGCCCCCGTACGCCCCGATCCACCGGTGCGCACCCGGGCCGCCCGATGTGCTGCACGCCTCATCGCCGCGCCATGACCGACTTCACAACAGCCGCTCCCCGGCGGGCGCGCACGGCGCCCGAGAGGCGTTTCGCACTCCTGAGCGTGCGCATGCCGACCACACAGCGTGAGAACGACGACCCCGAATTCCCTGCAGCCGAGTGATGTGCATCACCCTCTCCATGACTGCCGACGCGCGTCTCCTAATGTGGGCCGGAGTGACTTCCTTCGACTCCTCCCCCACGCTCACCGCATGGCGCGCGCTGCTCGCCGTCGCGGTGGTCTTCGTGATGCTGGCGACCACCGGCTGGACCGCCGTACGTCATCAACGCTCCGACGAGCCACGCGAGATCGCGCTCACCGCCTGGGCGCGGGGCACGGTGGCGGGTCGTGCGCTGCCGGCCGCCGACGCCCCGCCGTACCGGCTGGCCCATTTCTTCGCCACGCTCACGGCCGCGCAGCGCAGCGGCCTGGCCGACAGGTACCCCTTGGTCGTGGGGAACCTGAACGGCGCCCCGGTCACTCTGCGCTACCGCGCCAACCGGCTGGCGCTGGTGCAGGCGCGGAAGGTCGAACAGCGGCGCACGCACGACGTGCGGCTCTCCCCCGAGGGGCGCGCGGAAGCGCTCCGCCGGGTGCACCGCTTCGGTTCGATGCTCTCCCCCGGCCGGCACTTCCTCGCCTTCGACCCGTCCGGAAGGGGCCGTGCCGCAGAGGTGTTCGGCGATCTCGACCGGGCCCAGCGGGTCTCCGTGATCGTCCCCGGCGTCGACACCGACCTGCTCACGCTGGAGCGGTCCGCGCCGAAGGCGAACGCCGCGCCGGTCGGCATGGCGAAGTCGCTGTACGCGGCCGAGCGCGCCGCGCGGCCCGGTGTCCGGACCGCCGTGATCGCCTGGGCCGACTACACCACGCCCGCCGGAATCGGCATGGACGCGGCCCTGGGCAACCTCGCCGCACGTGGGGCGGTGCGGTTGAACGCGCTGCTGGACGCCCTGCCCGGCACCGCCCCGGTCTCGCTGTTCTGCCACAGCTACGGCTCGGTGCTGTGCGGGGTCGCCGCGCACGGACTGCCCTCCAGGGTCGGCGACATAGCGGTCGCGGGCAGCCCCGGCATGCGGGTGGAGAGCGCCGGTGGGCTGCGCACCAAGGCCCGGGTGTGGGCGATGCGGGACCGCGGCGACTGGATCGAGGACGTACCGAACCTGCGGTTCGGCGTCCTGGGCCACGGCGCCGACCCGGTCGACCCGGGCTTCGGCGCACGCGTCGTCTCGGCGGGCGGCGCGATCGGGCACAGCGGCTATTTCGAGCCGGGGACCGAGAGCCTCGACAACTTCGCCGCGATCGGCGTGGGGGCCTACGACTCGGTGAGCTGCGCGAGTTCCGACAAGGGCTGCCGGGAACGAATCGCCGGAAGCCAGGACATCTGACGGCTGCGGCATACCGCAACCGTCCTGCACATCATGGTCTGCTCCGAAGGGGGACGAGCGAGCAAGTGCCGCATACGATGAGGCACATGGGTGATGCGCTGGCCGGAATTCATGCCACCTGGGAGTTCGACACCGACTCCGTGCTCATCCGCTTCGAACGGGGGATCCGCACGCCGAAGCTCTTCCAGAGCCTGCGTGAGCGTCGTGTTCCGCACGCGGCGCTGTCATCGGTGACGCTGACCCCGGGCAAGCGGGGCACGGTGGTGCTGCACGCCGTGCCGAGACCCGGTGCCGATCCGCTGATGGAAGCCGCCGCCGGACAGCTGAAGGACAGCTGCGATCCGTACCGGCTGGTGCTTCCCGCCGAGCGCGAGGCGCCGGCAGAGTACTACGCGGACGCGCTGCGTGCCGTGCTCGGCGCGGACGCGGCGGAGCCCGCCGACCGGTTCCTGGTCGCGGCCCCCGAGGCGCCGATGCAGTTCAAGGCGTACGACGGCCGGGCCGGCTTCGACGGCCGACGGGTCTCCTTCCGCTGGTTCCGGACGGGCGCCTCCACGGCGAAGTGGAAGGCCGGCGACCAGACGTTCGGGGTGACGGAGCTGAGCGGCGTCGAGTGGCGCTCGCCGGAGGCCCTGGAGGGCTATCTGCGCCTGGTGCCGAGGGGTTCGGAGAGCCTGGCCCCGGGCGCCTGCACCAGTACCGGCCTGGGCATGGAACCGGGCATGGGTGGCATGGACACCGAGCCGGGGCCGGACGGCACGGGCTCGGTGCTGCGGAGCCCGCAGCCGAGGTCGCTCCGCCCCGCGCAGGCGGACCAGGACCCGGCCGCGGTGGTCTTCGGCTTCGGTTACGGCCCGGTGCACGAGTCGCTGCCGTTCGCCGCGGCCGTGCTGGAATCCGTACGGAGAAACCATTCGGCTGCCGCCCCGGCCACCGTCCTGGCGGGCGCGGGACGGCGCGACCCCTCGGACATCGCGGAACGCATCCGGCACCTCGGGGAGCTGCACCGGGCCGGTCTGGTGACGGACGACGAGTTCAGCGCCAAGAAGGCCCAGCTGCTCGCCGAGCTGTAGGGCGGCGCGCCCCTCCGGCCCGCCCGGCCGGTAGTACCGCCGTACGAGAGGCCCGGTGGCGAACCGGAACCCCGGTATGACGCCACCGGGCAGGGCCGCTCCCTAGGCTGATGCAGCCATGACCACTTCCCCGCCACGCGTTCCGAGCGAGGCGCCGCCGCGCCCGCAGCCCGCCGCCGACGGTCTGGTGAGCGCCGCCCGCCGCAATCTGCGCGAGATCGCCCACGGGCTCCGCCATCCGTCGCACCCCCCGCTCCCGCCGTTCGCGAACGCGCCCGGACGGTGGCGGAGGCTGCTGCCGTACGTGGTCGTCATCGCCCTCGCGACGGTCTTCGTCCCGGTCACGATCAATGTGCTGACCAATGATTACGGGGTGGCCAACGCACTGGCGGGTCTGCTGGCCGTCGCCCAGACGGCACCGCTGCTGATGCTGGCGCACCGCCCGTTGCAGGCGTGGTGGATCGTCTTTCCCGCCGACATCGTGGGGGCGCTGGTACTGCTCGGGTACCCGGACCCGCCGCAGGGCATCTGGCCGTGGCCCGCCTCCACGCTGGTCTGCTACCTCTTCGTGATGCTGGCGGTGGCCCTGCGCGAGACCCGGCGGACCGTGATCTCCGTCTGGGCCCTGACCGCCGTGGCGAGCCTGGTCCTGCACCTGGCCGCCACGGACCGCAGCAACGGCACCTCGGCCCTGCTCCCGGCGCTCGGCGCGGTGCTCATGGTGATCGGTGCGGTGATCCGGGAACGGGGCGACGCACAGCGCCGGCTCGCCGAGCAGGAGACCATCAGCGAGGCCGAACGGGCCCAGCGCACGCTGCTGGAGGAACGCGCCAGGATCGCCCGTGAGCTGCACGACGTGGTCGCGCACCACATGTCCGTGATCACGGTCCAGGCCGATTCCGCGCCCTACCGGATCAGCGGGCTGCCCGAGGAGGCGCGCGAGGAGTTCGGGGCGATCGCGGCGAGCGCGCGGGAGTCCCTCGCGGAGATGCGGCGGCTGCTGACGGTGCTGCGCAGCGACGGCACGGAGGGCGAGCGGGCGCCGCAGCCGGGGCTCGACCGGCTCCAGCAGCTGGTGGAGGCGACGGTACGGGCGGGGCTGCCCGCCGAGTTGTCGCTCCCCGCCCGGCTGCCGGACGTGCCGCAGGCGGTGGACGTGTCGGCGTACCGGATCGCGCAGGAGGCGCTGGCCAATGTGGTCCGGCACGCGCCCGGTGCGCGGACCCGGGTGTCGGTCACCTCCGACGACGCTCATCTGACCGTCCTGGTGGTCAACGGCCCGGCGGAGCATCCCGTTTCGCCGCTGGAGCCGACCGGGACGGGGCACGGCCTGGTCGGCATGCGGGAACGCGTACGGTTGACGGGCGGCACGCTGGACACCGGGCCCCTGCCCGACGGCGGCTTCCGGGTGGCCGCGCGGCTGCCCCTGCCCCCTGTCACGGCCAAGGCTTCGGAGGACTCTTGACCATCCGCGTGATCATCGTCGACGACCAGGCCATGGTGCGGGCGGGGTTCGCGGCGCTGCTCTCGGCGCAGAGCGACATCGACGTGGTCGGCGAGGCCCCGGACGGGCGCCGGGCCGTCGAGGTGAGCCGGCGGCTCCACCCGGACGTGGTCCTGATGGACGTCCGGATGCCCGAGATGGACGGGCTGGCGGCGGCCCGTGAGCTGCTGAACCCGCCGACGGGTGTGGTGCACGTGCCCAAGGTCCTGATGCTGACCACGTTCGACGTGGACGACTACGTGTACGAGGCGCTGCGCGCCGGGGCGTCCGGCTTCCTGCTGAAGGACGCGCCGCCCACGGACCTGATCTCGGCGGTCCGGGTGGTCGCGGCGGGCGAGGCGCTGCTCGCCCCGTCCGTGACGCGCCGGTTGATCGCGGACTTCGCCCGGCAGGGGCCCGCCGGCGTCGCCCGGAGCGGACACGCGCTGCGGCTGAACGGGCTGACCCCGCGTGAGACGGAGGTGCTGGAGCTGATCGCGCGGGGGCTGTCCAACCAGGAGATCGCGGGGAAGCTGGTGCTGGCCGAGCAGACGGTGAAGACGCACATCGGGCGGGTGCTGGCGAAGCTGGACCTGCGGGACCGGGCGCAGGCCGTGATCTTCGCGTACGAGTCGGGAGTGGTGGTCCCGGGCGAGGCGTAACCCCGGGCGCCTCCTGGGTCACCTCGGTATCCGTGGTCTCCCTGGCACCTGGGTAGCACTTCGTACTTGGCTCCTCGGTGTGATGTCTCCGGGCCCGCCTTCCCTCTACCTTCCTCTCCGTCACGCCGGTCGGCGTGCGGGATTCCGGGTCGACCGGAGGGGGAGGACGGGTGCGCCGTTACGCGAGGACCCTGGTGACGGTCGCGCTGGCGATCACGACGGTGACGGGTACGGCCGGCTGGGCGTCCGGGAACGCCCAGCAGGCCCTCACCGGGCCGCCCCCGGGCACCGCGGCCTGGCGCGCCGATCACTCGCTGGGGCAGGAGCTGCCCGACCCCGAACGGGCCACTCCGGCCGAAGTCGGCGCTTTCTTCCGGGGGTTGACCGCCGGCCAGCAGCAGACCCTGGTGGTCCGGCATCCGCTCGTCGTGGGCAATCTGGACGGGGTGCCGGTGAAGCTGCGCTACCGGGCCAACGCCCTTTCCCTGCGCGCCGGTCACGACCCCCGGTACGCACGTCTCGCCATGCCGGGCCGGCACATCCTGGCCTTCGACCCGCGCGGACGCGGCCAGGTCGCCGAGGTCTTCGGGGACCTGGACACCGCACGCCATGTGGCCGTCGTGGTGCCGGGCTCGGACAACGACGCCGGGACCTTCGACCGTACGAACGACGTGTACGGCACCCCGGTCGGCATGGCGAAGTCCCTGTACGCACGGACCGGGCGCGGCAGCGCCGTCGTCGCCTGGACCGGGTACACCACTCCCGTGGGCCTCGGCATCGACGCCGCGACGGGCTCGCTCGCCGAGGCGGGTGCCGAACGGCTGACCCGGTTCACGGACGGGCTGGCGGCCGTCGGCACGCCGGCCCCCGCCGTGTTCTGCCACAGCTACGGCTCCGTCGTGTGCGGCCTCGCCGCGCCCCGGCTGCGCGCCGCAGACCTGGTCGTCCTCGGCTCGCCCGGGATGCGCGCGGACAGCGTCGCCGATCTGCACACCGAGGCCCGGGTCTGGGCGGCGAAGGACGCCACGGACTGGATCGACGACGTGCCGAACGTCGAGGTGGCGGGGCTCGGCCACGGCCCCGATCCGGCCGGCCCGGACTTCGGCGCGCGCCGGGTCCCGGCCCGCGACGCCCACGGTCACACGGGCTACTTCGCCCCCGGCACGGACTCGCTCCGCGCCTTCGCCACGATCGCCGAGGGGAAGGCACGGTGAGCCCCGACGCGCCCGGTCCCCCGGGCACGTCGGACGTCGCCGTCCGGTCTCGACGGGCGCCGCGGGGGCGGCGTACGTCGCGGGCTCGGAGGGCGCCGCGGGTTCGGCGTACGTCGCGGGTGCCGGACCAGGTGTACGCCGCGGGCTCGACGGGCGCCGCAAGCTCGGCGTGCGTCGCGGCCCCGGTCGGCGGGCCCGGTCCCGTTCCGGCCGGCGGCTACTCGCGCGCGGTGGACGTCGAGCTCATGTCCGGGTACCGGTCCCCGGCCACCAGCCCCGCGATCGGCTCCAGCAGCGCCAGTTCCTCGTCCGTCAGCACGATCCGGGTGGCGGCCACGTTCTCCAGCAGCCGGCTGCTCCTGCGGGTGCCGGGGATCGGCACCACGGTCAGGCCGTGCACCCGGGCCCGCTGCTGCACCCAGGCGAGTGCCACCTGCGCGGCCGATGCGCCGTGCGCCGCCGCGATCTTGTGGACGGGTTCCAGCAGGGCGGCGTTCCGCTTCGCGTTCTCGCCGGTGAAGCGGGGCTGGTACCGGCGGAAGTCACCCTCCGACAGCTCCTTGGCCGCGTCCGTGAACGCCCCGGTCAGAAAGCCCCGGCCGAGCGGCGAGTACGGCACGAAGGTCACCCCGAGCTCGACGGCGGCCGGCACGGCGCTGCGCTCGACGTCCCGGCTGAAGAGCGACCACTCGGACTGGAGGGCCGCGATCGGGTGCACCGCGTACGCCTCACGCAGCTCCGCCCCGGTCACCTCGCTCAGCCCGAGCTGCTTGACCTTGCCCTGCCGGACCAGTTCGGCCATCGCGCCGACGGACTCGGCCAGCGGGACGGCCGGGTCGCGGCGGTGCATGTAGTAGAGGTCGATGACGTCGGTGTCCAGCCTGCGCAGGCTGTCCTCGACGGCCTTGCGGATGTACGCGGGGTCGTTGCGCACGCCCCGGTAGTGCGGGTCGTCGTCCCTGCGCTCGATGGCGAACTTCGTGGCGAGGGTGATCTCGTCCCGGTGCGCCCCGACGAACGGGGCGAGGAAGGTCTCGTTGGCGCCGCTTCCGTAGACGTCGGCGGTGTCGAAGAGGGTGACGCCCGCCGCCAGCGCCGTCTCCAGCGTCTCGCGGGCGGCGGCCTCGTCCGTGGCACCGTAGAACTCGCTCATGCCCATGCAGCCGAGTCCCTGCACGCCGACCTGCGGGCCGCCGTTGCCGAGCTCCACGGTGATGATCTTGTCGTCAGTCATCAGGCACTGGGCCTTTCCGGCGCCCGTCGGGCGCCCGCATAGAAGTCGATCTTGTGGTCGAGCACGGCGAGGGTGTCCTGGAGCTCCGCGATCCGCGTCCTCACGTCGCGGCGGGTCGCCTCCAGCAGCTCCTGCCGTTGCTCGAAGGTGTGCTCTCCCTCGCGCAGCAGTTCCGCGTACCGGACCATGTCGGCGACCGGCATCCCGGTCAGCCGCAGCTTGCCGACGAAGGCCAGCCAGTCCAGGTCGCGGTTGGTGAAGCGGCGCTGGCCGGTGTGGGAGCGGTCGACGTGCGGCATCAGTCCGATCCGCTCGTACCAGCGCAGGGTGTGCGCGGTGAGTCCGGTGAAGGCGGCGACCTCACTGATGGTGTAGCGGTCCTGGCCGTCGGGGCGTGGATGCGCCTGCGGGGCCGAGGCGCAGACGTCCACCTTCACGGAAGTGCTCTCCATCACCGTCATGCCCTCCACGCTAGAACCTTGGAGTGCACTCGAAGCAAGCGCGGACGGGAACGGGTTTAGGCTCGTACGCATGCAGAGCCTGGCGATGATCGACAACTGGCCCGTCCCCACCGCGGCGGCTGCCGTCGTACGAGCGGACGGCGGCGTCGTCGGTACGCACGGCCCGACCGCGCACCGCTTCCCGCTCGCCTCCGTCACCAAGCCGATCGCGGCCTACGCGGCGCTCGTGGCGTACGAGGAGGGGGCGGTCGAGCTGGACGAACCGGCCGGGCCCGAGGGGTCCACCGTGCGGCATCTGCTCGCGCACACCAGCGGGCTCGCCTTCGACGAGCACCGGACGACGGCCGCGCCGGGCACCCGGCGGCTCTACTCCAACGCGGGCTTCGAGGTGCTCGGCGACCACATCGCCAAGGCCACCGACATCCCGTTCCCGGAATACGTGCGCCAGGCCGTGCTGGAACCGCTCGGGATGACGGCGACCGCGGTGGACGGCTCGCCCGCCAAGGACGGCGTCTCGACCGTCGAGGACCTCGTGCGGTTCGCGGCGGAGGTGCAGGCCCCGCGGCTGCTCGATCCGCGTACGGTGCTGGCCGCGCAGACCGTCGTGCACCCCGGGCTGAAGGGCGTACTGCCCGGCTACGGACACCAGAACCCCAACGACTGGGGGCTCGGCTTCGAGATCCGGGGCTCCAAGTCGCCGCACTGGACCGGAATTTCGTCGTCGCCCGCGGCCTTCGGGCACTTCGGCCAGTCCGGCACCTTCCTGTGGGTCGACCCGGTCGCGGGCGCGGCCTGCGTCGCCCTGACCGACCGGGCCTTCGGGCCGTGGGCGGTGGAGGTGTGGCCGACGTTCACGGACGCGGTGCTCGCGGAGCTGGGCTCCGGCCGCTGACACCGGCCGGAACCCGGCCGGCCGGAAGACGGTCGGCCGGGGTCAGACGAGTGGTTCGATCATGTGGGTCCGGCGCCGGGACCGCGTGGCCGCGTCGCCCGACCAGGCCGTCCGGTTCGGGTCGAGACCCACGCCGTTGGCGAGGCCGAGCCGGGCGATCACGGCGTTGTGCTCGATGCAGGCCCGCTCCAGGGGGTCGATGAAGTCGTTCTGCAGCTCCGCCTGTGTGACCGCCGCCCCGGCGGTCACCTTCGCGTCGATGAAGTCGTAGACGTGCTCCAGCTGTTCGGAGCGGGGCGTGATGGCACCGTCCTCGGTGAAGTTGAGGTCCGGTCCACTGCTGCCCGGGTCGTCGTTCCTGTCCGCCGGCGCGGGGCCGAGCGCGAAGTTGGCCGGAATGTTCTTCAACGCCTTGGAAACGGCGTTGAGTTGGGCGCTGGTGCTCGTGAACGCGGTCGGGGCGACCGGCCCCAGGGCCGTCACGACATCGGTCAGCTGGGCCGGGGTGAGAAGCCCGGCGAACCGTTCGAGCAGCGACTTGGGCACGATGTGGTGCAGGGTGTGCACGAGTGCGTTGCCCGGATTGGCCGCCTTCTCCGCGGCCAGGGCGTTCTTCGTCGGATTGTTCTTCCAGTCACCGGCGCGCTGAACCGCCGTCCCGGCGGTCGACGGCGCATGGGATTCGGGCTTCTCCCGGTCGCCGGAGGTCCCGGTCCGTACCGGTGCGGACATGACCCGGCGGGCGTTCTGCTCCGCGGCCCGCTCGTAGGCGTCCGAGGGGTCGGAGATCCGCAGGCCCGCGCCGTTGTCGGTGCCGGGGACGGCGCCCTGCCGTTGCTGGACGACATGGGTCAGTTCATGGGCGAGGGTGTGCTTGTCGCCTCCCCCGGCGCCGACGACGACATGGTGACCGGAGGTGTAGGCGCGGGCGCCGACCTCGGCGGCGGAGGCCCGCGCGGCGCTGTCGTCGTGGATGCGCACGTCGGAGAAGTCGGCGCCGAGGCGTGCCTCCATCTCCTCCCGGAGCACGGCGTCCAGGGGCCTGCCCCCGGTGCGCAGGACGTCATGGACGGCGGAACGCTGCACGTCGTGCCGGTGCTCCTCCGGCCGGTGCTCCTCGGGCTGCGCCCAGGGGTGCCCCGCCTGCCGGAGCAGCTGGACGACGGCGGCGTTGCCGAGGCTGCTCCGGAGGGTGCGCGGCAGGTGCTCGGGGAGTTCGCCCGTCTCCGGCCGCCTCACCGGCGTGCGTGCGCGGGCGGAACCGGGGGTGCGGTCGGAGTCTCGTGCGCGCATCAGAATCCTTCCGGAGGGGTGCACGGGGCAGTGGCCCCTCCATCACTACGCGGACCACACCGCTCCGGGCCAGGTACACGGGGGCAGAATCGGCCGGCCCGCCAGACAGAGAGGCATGGCCGACGCGACACCCGCTACTCTCCTCGGTCATGGCCGACACAGTCCGCGCCACCGCCGCCGATGTCCCCGCGCTCGCCGCCGTGCTCGCCAGTGCCTACGCCGAGGATCCCGTGTGGACTTGGCTGATGCCGCACGACCGCGACCGGCGGCTGCGGCTGCTGTTCACCGCGCATCTGGCCCAGCAGGTCCCGGCCGGCCGGGTGTGGACCGATCCGGAGCGCACCGTCGCGGCGGTGTGGGCGGAGCCCGGGAAGTGGAAGCTTCCGGTGACGTACCTGCTGCGCAACGCGGGGCCGCTGGTGCGCGCGACGGGGGCTCGACTCCCGCGTACGGCAGGGCGGTTGTTCGCCATGGAGCACCGCCATCCGACCGGTCCCGAGCACTGGTACGTCGAGTACATCGGCACCCGGGCGGACGCGCGCGGCACCGGGCGCGGGGCGCGGGTGCTGGGCGGGCTGCTGGAGCGGGCGGACGCGGACGGACGGCCGGTCTTCCTGGAGTCCAGCAACCGCCGCAACCTCACCTTCTACCAGCGGCACGGCTTCGCCCTGCACGAGGAGATGACGTTCCGCGCCGGGCCGCCGATGTGGTCGATGTGGCGCCGGAACGGCGGCCAGTAGGCCGGGACGGCAGTTCAGGCCGGCAGTTCCCAGATCAGCACCTCGGCCGGTCCGGCCGCCACCAGTTCCAGCCCCGCCTCGCCGGTGATCCGTGCCGAGTCGCCCGGTCGCAGCTCCTCGTCGCCGAGCCGCACCGGACCGGCCACCACATGGACGTACACCCGCGCCGCCTCCGGCACCGTCGTCCGCTCCCCCGCGGCCTGCCTGCGCACCTGCAGCAGCGCACCGGCCGCCGGAAGGGCGTACGGGGTGGCGGCGTCGGCGAGGCCGGGGACGATCGTGTACGAGGGTTCGCCGCCCGGTTCGAGCGGTGTCAGCCACATCTGGACGAACGTCAGCGGTACGTCCCCGTCATTGCGTTCGACGTGGCGCACGCCGGACGCGGCGCCGAGGTGCTGGAGGTCGCCGGGCCGTACGACCGTGGCACGGCCGGTGGAGTCGCGGTGGGTCAGCTCGCCCTCGACGACCCAGGTGACGATCTCCGTATGGCTGTGGGGATGTTCGTCGAAGCCTGCGCCGGGCTCCAGGCGTTCCTCGTTGACGGCCATGAGCGCGCCGAAGCGCAGATTGCCCGGGTCGTAGAAGCCGGCGAAGGAGAACGCGTGCCGGGACAGGATGCCGGCGTCCCGGTCCCCGCCCTGGAAGCGGTCTTCGGCGCGGTGTACGGAAATCACCGGTCCACGGTAGCCCGGCGGGAGCGCGGGGAACCCCCCGGTCACTACCGGCCGGTACGACCCGCGGTGGCCCCGGCCCTCCGTGCCCGTCGCCCGATAAGGCAGTCTTGTCTCGTGCCCCGACCCGATCCTGAGCAGCCCGCTGCGAACGACGCCCACCTGCATGCCGCGACCCTGAAACGGCTGGAGCAGTCCTCCGGCCGACTGGCCGCGAACGCGATCGCCCGCATGGACGAATCGCTGCCGTGGTACCGGGCGATGCCCCCGGAGAACCGGTCCTGGATCGGCCTGGTGGCCCAGGCCGGCATCGCGGCGTTCACCGAGTGGTTCCGGCATCCGGAGACCCCGCAGGCCATCTCCACCGACGTGTTCGGCACGGCTCCGCGCGAGCTGACCCGGGCGATCACCCTGCGCCAGACCGTCGAGATGGTGCGCACCACGATCGAGGTCATGGAGGCCGCGATCGAGGAAGTCGCCGCACCCGGTGACGAATCGGTGCTGCGCGAGGCGCTGCTCGTCTACGCGCGGGAGATCGCCTTCGCCACCGCCCAGGTGTACGCGCAGGCCGCCGAGGCCCGCGGCGCCTGGGACGCCCGGCTGGAGTCGCTCGTGGTCAACGCGGTGCTGTCCGGCGAGGCCGACGAGGGTGCCGTGTCACGCGCCGCGGCGCTCGGCTGGAACTCCCCCGAGCACGTCTGCGTGGTGCTCGGCACGGCCCCGGACGGCGACAGCGAGCTGACCGTGGAGGCGATCCGGCGGGCCGCCCGCCATGCCAAGCTCCAGGTCCTGACCGGGGTGCTCGGCAACCGCCTCGTGGTCATCGCGGGCGGCAGCGACAGTCCGCTGCACGTCGCCAAGGCGCTGATCGGCCCGTACGCGGCGGGGCCCGTCGTCGCCGGGCCCGTGGTGCCCGACCTGCTGGCGGCCACCCGGTCCGCACAGGCCGCCGCGGCCGGGCTCAGGGCGTGCGGTGCCTGGCAGGACGCCCCGCGACCGGTGCTGGCCGACGATCTGCTGCCGGAGCGCGCGATGGCGGGCGACCCTGCCGCGCGGGACCAGTTGGTGGAGGAGATCTACAGACCATTGGAAGAAGCGGGTTCCGCTCTCCTGGAAACACTGAGTGTGTATCTGGAGCAGGCGAGCAGCCTGGAGGGCGCGGCCAGAATGCTCTTCGTTCACCCCAACACCGTGCGCTACCGGCTCCGACGTGTGACAGACGTCACCGGATGGTCACCTTCCGATGTCCGCTCGGCATTCACGTTGCGGATCGCCCTGATCCTGGGGCGCTTGGCCGCCAGAGATCCACAGTCCTAGACTTTTGTCGAACATCAACAATTCCCCATACGGTTCTTGGTCCCTGTCCCCACGGGTGTTCCGGACCGTTCACAAGAGAGAGTGTGAGGGTGCTCGTACTCGTCGCTCCCGGCCAAGGCGCCCAGACGCCCGGCTTCCTGACTCCCTGGCTCGACCTCCCCGGCGCCGCCGACCGCATCGCGGCCTGGTCCGACGCCATCGAGCTCGACCTCGCCCACTACGGCACCAAGGCCGAAGCGGAGGAGATCCGTGACACCGCGGTGGCGCAGCCGCTGCTGGTCGCCGCCGGTCTGCTCTCCGCCGCCGCGCTCGACGCCTCCCCGGCCGTCGTCGCAGGTCACAGTGTTGGCGAGATCACCGCAGCCGTCCTCGCCGGAGTCATCGGCGACGAGGCCGCGCTGCGCCTCGTGCGGACCCGCGGGCTCGCCATGGCCGAGGCCGCCGCGGTCACCGAGACCGGCATGTCGGCGCTGCTCGGCGGCGACCCCGAGGTGTCGGTCCCGCACCTGGAGAAGCTCGGGCTGACCCCGGCAAACGTCAACGGCTCCGGCCAGATCGTCGCCGCCGGCACCATCGAGCAGCTCGCCGCGCTGGCCGAAGACATGCCCGAGGGCGTGCGCCGCGTGGTCCCGCTCAAGGTCGCCGGTGCCTTCCACACGCACCACATGGCGCCCGCCGTGGACCGGCTGCGCGAGGCCGCCGCGGGGCTCGACGTCTCCGACCCGACCGTGACGTACGTCTCCAACGCCGACGGCAGGACCGTGGCCACGGGTGACGAGGTCGTCTCCAGGCTGGTGGGCCAGGTGGCCAACCCGGTCCGCTGGGACCTGTGCATGGAGACCTTCAAGGAGCTGGGTGTCACGGCCCTCATCGAGGCGTGCCCCGGTGGCACGCTCACGGGTCTCGCCAAGCGCGCGCTGCCCGGTGTGAAGACGCTCGCGCTCAAGACCCCCGACGACCTCGAAGCCGCCCGCGCGCTCATCTCCGAGCACGCGAGTGTCTAAGGAGCCCGAGAGCATGTCGAAGATCAAGCCCAGTCAGGGCGCCCCGTACGCACGGATCCTGGGGGTGGGCGGCTACCGCCCGACCCGGGTCGTGCCCAACGAGGTGATCCTCGAAACGATCGACTCGTCCGACGAGTGGATCCGCTCGCGCTCCGGCATCGCCACCCGCCACTGGGCCTCCGAGGAGGAGACCGTGGCCGCGATGTCCGTGGAGGCGTCCGGCAAGGCCATCGCGGACGCCGGGATCAGGGCCGATCAGATCGGCGCCGTGATCGTCTCCACCGTCTCGCACTTCAAGCAGACCCCGGCCATCGCGACGGAGATCGCCCACAGGGTCGGGGCCGGCAAGCCCGCCGCCTTCGACATCTCGGCCGGCTGCGCGGGCTTCGGCTACGGGCTGACCCTGGCCAAGGGCATGATCGTCGAGGGCTCGGCGGAGTACGTCCTCGTCATCGGCGTGGAACGGCTCAGCGACCTCACCGACAAGGAGGACCGCGCGACGGCCTTCCTCTTCGGCGACGGTGCCGGCGCGGTCGTCGTCGGCCCCTCCCAGGTCCCCGCCATCGGGCCGACCGTCTGGGGCTCCGAGGGCGACAAGTCCGAGACGATCAAGCAGACCGTGTCGTGGGACGAGCTCCACGCCGGCGACGTCTCGCGGCTGCCGCTCAACCAGCGCGGCGAGATCAAGTTCCCGGCGATCACGCAGGAGGGCCAGGCGGTCTTCCGCTGGGCCGTCTTCGAGATGGCGAAGGTCGCCCAGCAGGCGCTGGACGCGGCCGGGATCAGCCCGGAAGACCTGGACGTCTTCATTCCGCACCAGGCCAACATGCGGATCATCGACTCGATGGTGAAGACCCTGAAGCTGCCGGAGAACGTCACCGTCGCCCGTGACGTGGAAACCACCGGCAACACCTCCGCCGCCTCGATCCCGCTCGCGATGGAGCGGCTCCTGGCGACCGGTCAGGCGAAGAGCGGCGACACCGCGCTCGTCATCGGCTTCGGGGCGGGTCTCGTCTACGCCGCGACGGTCGTTACCCTCCCCTAGGCACCCCAGGCCGTTTCGGCCCGGACGTCCGAACCCTGTAGATAAATACCGAAGGAGCCATCATGGCCGCCACCCAGGAAGAGATCGTCAACGGTCTCGCCGAGATCGTCAACGAGATCGCCGGGATCCCGGTCGAGGACGTCCAGCTGGACAAGTCCTTCACCGACGACCTGGACGTCGACTCGCTGTCCATGGTCGAGGTCGTCGTCGCCGCCGAGGAGCGCTTCGACGTGAAGATCCCCGACGACGACGTCAAGGGCCTCAAGACGGTCGGCGACGCTGCCGACTACATCCTCAAGCACCAGGGCTGATCAGCCCCGGCTCCTGTGTCGCCACCCGGCGGTGGCGCCGCTGATTCACGACCCTCTACACGTGGAGAAGATTTTCCAGTGAACTCGACCAATCGCACCGTGGTCGTCACCGGTATCGGCGCAACCACTCCGCTGGGTGGCGACTCGGCGTCGACCTGGGAAGGTCTGATGGCCGGTCGTTCCGGCGTCAAGCCTCTCGAGGGCGAACGTTTCGCCGAGCTCCCCGTCCGGATCGCCGCCCTCGCGGCCGTCGACCCGGGCGACGTACTGCCCCGCCCGCTCGCCCGCAAGCTGGACCGCTCGGCGCAGTTCGCGCTGATCGCGGCCCGCGAGGCGTGGGCGGACGCCGGCTTCACCGGCAAGGCCGGTGAGGACGAGAAGATCCAGCCCGAGCGGCTGGGCTCGGTCATCGCCTCCGGCATCGGCGGCGTGACCACCCTGCTCGACCAGTACGACGTGCTGAAGGAGAAGGGCGTACGCCGCGTCTCCCCGCACACCGTCCCCATGCTCATGCCCAACGGTCCGGCGGCCAACGTCGGTCTGGAGGTCAACGCCCAGGCCGGTGTGCACACGCCGGTCTCCGCCTGCGCCTCGGGCGCCGAGGCGATCGGGTACGCCGTCGAGATGATCCGCACCGGCCGTGCCGACGTGGTCCTCGCCGGTGGCACGGAGGCGGCGATCCACCCGCTGCCGATCGCCGCGTTCGCCAACATGATGGCGATGTCCAAGAACAACGAGGAGCCCGAGAAGGCCTCCCGCCCGTACGACACCGGCCGTGACGGCTTCGTCCTCGGCGAGGGCGCCGGCGTCGTCGTCCTGGAGTCCGCGGAGCACGCCGCCGCGCGCGGCGCCAAGGTGTACTGCGAGGTGCTGGGCCAGGGCCTGTCCGCGGACGCCCACCACATCGCGCAGCCCGAGCCGACCGGTCGCGGCATCGCCGCCGCGATGGAGAACCTGCTGGAGCAGACGGACCTCAAGCCGTCCGAGGTCGTGCACCTCAACGCGCACGCCACCTCGACGCCGCAGGGCGACATCGCGGAGCTGAAGGCCCTGCGCAAGGTGCTGGGCGACGACCTCGACCACGTCGCGATCTCCGCGACGAAGTCGATGACCGGGCACCTCCTCGGTGGCGCCGGCGGCATCGAGACCGTCGCGACGGTCCTGGCCCTGTACCACCGGACGGCCCCGCCGACGATCAACGTGGAGCACCTCGACGAGGAGGTGGAGGCGGACGTCGTGCGCGACGAGCCGCGACCGCTGCCCGAGGGTTCGATCGCCGCGATCAACAACTCGTTCGGCTTCGGCGGACACAACGTGGTCCTGGCGTTCCGCAGCGTCTGACCCGAGGTCCCGCGGCCCGGTCGCGAAGAGGCTCGTAATCGAAGAGGCCCGCCTTCCCCGCACGGGGGGGCGGGCCTCTTCGGTTCCGCGGAAACGGGCCCCTCGGACGGAAGCGGGCCTCTTCGGTTGCACCGGAGCGCCCCGGGGCGCCCGGCGGGGAGGCTCCCGGCGCCGCGCGCCCCCGGCGCCCCGGCGCCGGGGCCCGCGCCCTCACACCACCTGGTGCAGCCACCGCACGGGCGCGCCCTCGCCCGCGTGCCGGAAGGACTCCAGCTCGTCGTCCCAGGGCTTGCCGAGCAGCTTGGCGATCTCGGCCTCCAGGTCCGTCTCGCCCCGCACGGACCGCGCGAGCGCCGCCCTCAGCCGGTCCTCGGGCACCAGGATGTCGCCGTGCACCCCGGTGACGGCGTGGAAGATGCCCAGGCCGGGGGTGGAGCTGTAGCGCTCGCCCTCCGCGGCTGCGCTCGGCTCGGCCGTCACCTCGAACCGCAGCAGGTCCCAGCCGCGCAGCGCGGAGGCCAGCTCGGAGGCCGTGCCGGGGCGGCCCTGCCAGGAGAATTCGGACCGCCAGGTGCCGGGGGCGGCGGGCTGTCTGATCCAGTCCAGCTGGACCCGCACCCCGAGGACACCCGCCACCGCCCATTCGACGTGGGGGCAGAGCGCGCGCGGTGCGGAGTGAACGTACAGAACTCCACGTGTCGTCACCGGGACCTCCAGTGTGGGACGAAGTTCGCCTTCCCCAGCGGCCTCGCGCCCGTACCGCCTCTTCCCGGTCGGCTCCCGAGGTTGTCATCAGTAAACAGCATCGGGGTGAAACTCCTGAAAAGGGAAAGTATGTGACGTGGTGTGATTTCCCGAATGCCACCCGAGTGGAGCCGGGCCGGGGAAGCGCCGCTGGTTCGACGAGGAAAAGCTACCGCGCGGGGAGGTCCCGGGTGTGACGTACGGTCGGTCCCGGGCACATCATTCGCCCAGCTTTCACCCGCCGGGGCGGCGGGGCCTTCCGACCGGTGCCACACGGGGCTGCCGGGGGCATGAGCGAGGGGACCCGAGGATGCAGGATCGTTCCGTCCGCCGTCGGTCGCGTACCGCAGCGGCCCTCCTGGCAGTGACCTCACTGCTCGGCACGGCCGCCCTGTCCGGCTGTGACTCCGGCCACGACGGGACGACGAAGGGGGCGTCCGGGGAGCGGAAGCCGTCGGCCAGACCTGCTCCGGTCTGGGACCGCAGCCCCGGTTCGGTGGCCGCGGTGGGCGACTCCATCACCCGGGGCTTCGACGCCTGTTCGGTGCTGGCGGACTGCCCGGAGGCGTCCTGGGCGACCGGCACGGACGGCGCGGTGCGCAGCCTGGCCGTGCGGCTGCTGGGGGCGTCGGGGGCCGTGGACCGGAGCTGGAACCACGCGGAGACGGGGGCCCGGATCGCCCAGCTGCCGGAGCAGATGGCGCTGGCCGCGAAGAAGGAACCCGATCTGGTGACAGTGATGATCGGTGCCAATGACGCCTGCCGGGACTCGGCCCGGCACATGACGCCGGTGGCCGACTTCCGCACGTCCTTCGAGACGTCGATGCGCCGGCTGCGGGCAGGGGCCCCGAAGGCCCAGGTGTACGTGTCGAGCGTGCCGGACCTGAAGCGGCTCTGGTCGACGGGGCGCGACAACCCGCTGGGCAAGCAGATCTGGAAGCTGGGGATCTGCCGGTCGATGCTGGGCGAGGCGGACGACATGGGTGCGGCGGCGGTGGCCCGGCGGGCCTCGGTGCGGGAGCGGGTCGTGGCGTACAACGAGGTGCTCCGGGAAGTCTGTGCGAAGGACCTGCGCTGCCGCTACGACGGCGGGGCGGTCTTCGACTACCCGTTCACCGGCGCGCAGCTCAGCCAGTGGGACTGGTTCCATCCGGGGCGGGACGGGCAGGCGCGGCTGGCGGAGATCGCGTACCGCAACGTCACCGCGGCCCGGCCCCCGGCGTAGGGTCGTCGTTCATGATCACTGGTTCGGGCACGGCGGTGCGCACGGAAGAGTTCGGCAGCCTCGCGGACGGCACCCCGGTGCACCGCTGGACGCTGGAGCGGGGCGGCACCCGGGTGCGGGTGCTGACGTACGGCGGCATCGTGCAGTCGGTGGAGGTGCCGGACCGGGACGGGGTGCGGGCGGACGTCGCGCTCGGGCTGCCGGACCTCGCCGGGTACGAGACGTTCACCGGGCCGTACTTCGGCGCGCTGGTCGGGCGGTACGCGAACCGGATCGGCGGGGCCCGCTTCGAGCTGGACGGCCGCACGCACCGGGTGACGCCCAACGAGGGGCGCAATCAGGTGCACGGCGGGGCCAGGGGCTTCGACAAGCGGGTGTGGCGGGCGCGGGAGGCGGCCGACGGCGTCGAGCTGCTGCTGGTCTCCGAGGACGGCGAGGAGGGCTTCCCGGGACGTCTGACGATGTCGGCGGCGTACACCCTGGACGAGGGCGGGGCGCTGCGGATCGCGTACCGGGCCACGACCGACGCCCCGACGGTGCTGAACCCGACCAACCACACGTACTGGAACCTTGCGGGCGTCGGCAGCGGCGGCGCGCTCGGGCAGGAGCTGCGGATCGCGGCGGGGCGGATCACCCCGGTGGACGCCGAGTCGCTGCCCACGGGCGATTTCCTGCCGGTGGACGGCACCCGGTTCGACTTCCGTGCGCCGCGTCCGCTCGGCCCGGCCTACGACCACAACTTCGTGCTGGACGCGGCCGGACCGGGTCCGGCGGCCGAGCTGTACGACGCGGGCTCGGGGCGCGTGCTGACCGTGACGACGACGGAGCCGGGGCTCCAGCTGTACACGGCGGACCACTTCGACGGGCGGCCGTTCGGCCCGTGCGCCGGGGTCGCGCTGGAGACCCAGCACTTCCCGGACTCCCCGAACCGGCCGGAGTTCCCGAGCACGGTGCTGCGGCCGGGCGAGGAGTTCGTCTCGACGACCGTGTACGGGTTCTCGGTGCGCTGAGGCGGTGCGGCGGCCCGGCGCGGGCTCCGGCCGGGACCGGGGCCGGGCCGCCGCTCCCCGGTGCCGGCTACTTCTCGATCTCGACGACCGCCGTGCGGCGCACGTCGCCGAGCGAGTGGGCCGCCTGCACCTCGTACGTGCCGGGGACGAGGACCCAGTCGTACGCCTCCTCGTCCCAGATCTCGTAGGCGCGCCGTTCGATCTCGACGACCGCCTCGGCGCTCTCGCCGGGGGCCGCCTCGACCCGGGCGAAGCCGGCCAGCCGGCGGGCGGGGCGTCCGTCGCCCGCGTACCGGGGTGCCAGGTAGATCTGGACGGTCTCGGCGCCCGGCCGGGTGCCGGTGTTGCGGACGTGGACGGTGACGGAGTCCTGGCCGGCCACCAGGCTCTCGTACTCCCAGGTGGTGTAGCCGAGCCCGTGGCCGAAGGGGTAGGCGGGCGCGGTGCCGGCCTTCTCCCAGGCCGGGTAGCCGACGAAGACGCCCTCGTCGTAGTGGAGTTCGCCGTCGGTGGGGGTGGTGGCGGAGACGGGGACGTCGGCGAGTGCGACCGGCCAGGTGGTGGGGAGCCGGCCGCCCGGTTCCTCGGCGCCCAGCAGGACGTCGGCCAGCGCGTGACCGGCCTCCTGGCCCGGGAACCAGCCGAGCAGCACGGCGGCCACCTCCTCGCGCCACGGGAGTTCCACCGGGGAGCCGGAGTTGACGACCACGACGGTACGGGGGTTGACGGCGGCGACGGCGGTGACGAGTTCGTCCTGGTGGCCGGGGAGCCTCAGGTCGGTGCGGTCGAAGCCCTCGGACTCGACGCGTTCGGTGGTGCCGACGACGACGATCGCGGCGTCCGCGCCGCGGGCGGCCTCGACGGCCTCGGCGATCAGCTCGCCGGGGTCGCGGCGCGGGCCGAGGTGGCAGAGGGAGAACGAGACGCCGAGGATCGGTCCGTCCTCGGCCAGGGTGTCGGGGACCTGCCGCAGCGAGACCTGGACGGGTTCGCCGGCCGCGAGGGTGATCCGGCCGCGCTCCAGGGGGTTGCCGAAGAACGCCTCGCCGGGGTCGGCGGAGCCGGTGACCCGGTGGACGCCGTCGTACAGGGTCTCGCCCGCGACGGTGAGGGTGAGCGCCCCGGTGCCCCGGGTGCCGAAGACGTGCTCGCCGCTGTCGCGCGGGACGAGGGTGCCGGTGATCTCGACGCTGTGCAGCCGTTCGCGGGTGACGCCCTCGGGGAGGTCGTCGCCGAGCCACTGGAGGGCGCCGTCGTGCAGCGGGGCGGAGCCGATGACGGTGCCGTCGGCGTCGCGGCAGACGGCCCGGAGCTCGAAGCCCTTCTGCGCGGGGACGAGTTCGTCGTTCGGGTCGGCGCCGACCCGGTAGTCGAGCACCCCCTCGGGGAGGGCCGCGGCGAGTCCGTCCAGCGGGGAGACGACGTGGTGCGGGAAGACCTGGGCGGAGCCGCCGCCGAGGACCCGGGCGTCCCGGGCGAGTGCCCCGCTGAGCGCGACCCGGCGGACGGCGGTGGCGTCGAGGGGCAGGGCGGCGCGTTCGTTGCGGACGAGGACGAAGGAGCGGCGGGCGATCTCGCGGGCCAGGGCATCGCCGTCGAGGGTGCCGGGGTGTGCGGCCGGATCGACGACGGGCGGGGCACCGTCCAGGAGGCCGACGCGGGCGGCCAGCCGCAGCACGTTGCGCACGGCGCCGTCGACGACGGACTCCTCGACCTCCCCGGCCCGTACGGCGTCGGCGAGCGCCTTCCCGTACACCGTCCTGGGGCCGGGCATCGCGACGTCGAGACCGCCGCGGGCGGCCCCGGCGGTGGAGCGGGCGGCCAGCCAGTCGGAGACGACGAAGCCGTCGTAGCCCCACTCGCCGCGCAGCACCGTGTTCTGCAGGTGGTGGTGCTCGGTCATGGTGGAGCCGTTGACCCGGTTGTAGGCGGACATGATGCCCCAGGGGTGGGCGTTCCTGACGATCCGCTCGAAGGGGGCGAGGTAGACCTCGCGCAGCGCGCGCGGGGCGACGATGTTGTCGACGGTGAAGCGGTCGGTCTCGGCGTCGTTGGCGACGAAGTGCTTGACGGTCGTGCCGACGCCGCCGTCCTGCACCCCCCGCACGTAGCCGGTGCCGATCTCGCCGGTGAGGTACGGGTCCTCGCTGTACGCCTCGAAGTGGCGTCCGCCGAGCGGGGAGCGGTGGAGGTTGACAGTCGGGGCGAGCAGGACGTGCACGCCCTTGCGGCGGGCCTCCTGGGCGAGCAGCCGGCCGGCCCGGCGGGCCAGTGCCGGGTCCCAGGTCGCGGCGAGCGCGGTGGGCGAGGGGAGCGCGACGGACGGGTCGTCGGCGCTCCAGGAGACGCCGCGGACACCGATCGGCCCGTCGGACATCACCAGGGAGCGCAGCCCGACGGCGGGGATCGCGGGCAGGGACCACATGTCCTGACCGGCCAGGAGCCGGGCCTTGTCGTCGAGCCCCAGCGCGGCGAGCGCCGCGTCGACCGCGGCCTCGCGGACCGCATCGGGGTTGCTGGGTGTGGACGCGTCTGCCACGGCCGTACCTCCTCGTCGGGTTCCTGCGCTGAACGCCTCCATACTCACCCCCCGACCGGTAGACCAGTAGGTTTCGAGACCATTTCGTTACACTCGGGGATGGCGTACGGTGCGGTCCGGGGTGCGGGACCGATCATGTACCGGAAGGGGCCGGGGAGATGGCGCGGGCCAGAAGCGCGGAGCGGCGGGCGGAGATCGTCCGGGCGGCTCTCGAAGTGATCGCCGAACGCGGCTACCGCGGCGCCTCCCTGAGCGCCGTGGCCGAGCGGGTCGGCCTCAGCCAGCAGGGGCTGCTGCACTACTTCCCGACCAAGGAGGCGCTGCTCGTCGCGGTGCTGGAGGAGCGCGACCAGTGGGACACCGGGGGCGTCACCCGGAGCGACGGCGCCTGGCGGATCGAGCTGCTGGCCTCCCTCGTCGAGTACAACGCGATGCGGCCCGGCATCGTCCAGACGTTCTCGGCGCTGCTGGGCGAGAGCGTGACGGAGGGTCATCCCGCGCGGGAGTTCTTCACCCGCCGCTACGCCCAGGTCCGGGCGAGCATGGCGGCGACACTGCGCGCCGAGCACGGCGAGCGGCTGCCGGGCGGGCTGACGCCGGAGCGCGCGGCGCCGCTGCTCGTGGCGGTGCTGGACGGGCTCCAGTACCAGTGGCTGCTGGACCCGGACTCGGTGGACATGCCCGCGGCGTTCGAGGACTTCCTGGCCCTGTTGCGGCCGGCCGGGGCGGAGGAGTCGCAGTCCCCTCCCCCGTGACGCGCCCCGTAATGTGCCCCGTGGTGGCGTCAGCACGGCGAGCGGTCCGGAGCGCCTTCGAGTGATTCCCGGGCGGTCTACGCGCGTCCGGGCACGGGGCACGTTCCGGGGCGACCCAGGGTTGACCGCATGACTTCCGAGCCCGCCGGACCCTCGTCCGGCCTGCCCTCCCGCCGCACCCTGATCGCGGGCGCCGCCGGTGCCGCCGCCCTGGCCGCGAGCGCCTCCGGTACCGCGAGCGCCGCCGCGCCGGATGCCGCCGACGCCCTTCCCGTCTCCGGCACCACGCTCGCCCCCGCGGCCGCCGGATCGGACTGGAACACCTGCCTGGACATCGCCCGCGCCATCCTCGTACGCGACGAACAGGACCGGCCGCTGGTCCCCCGCTACCGCGACATCCTGCTCTCCAAGGGCCTGCCGCGCAGCCGCAAGCCCCCCAAGAAGGTGCTGATCGTCGGCGCGGGCCCGGCCGGGCTCACCGCCGCCCACCTGCTGCGCGGGGCCGGGCACTCCGTCACCGTCATCGAGGCCAACGGCAACCGCGTCGGCGGCCGGATCAAGACCTTCCGCAAGGGCGGCCACGAGAACGCGAAGGCGCCCTTCGCCGACCCGAAGCAGTACGCCGAGGCCGGTGCCATGCGGATTCCCGACAGCCATCCGCTGGTCACCGGGCTCATCGACAGCTTCGACCTGAAGCGCCGCCGCTTCTACCTGGTGGACGTCGACGCCGAGGGACGGCCCGTCAACCACACCTGGATCCACGTCAACGGCGTCCGGATGCGCAAGGCCGACTACGCGAAGAAGCCGCGGGCGATCAACCGCTCGTTCGGCGTCCCCGCCGAGTTCGAGGACAAGCCCGCCGCGACGATCGTGCGCGAGGCGTTCGCCCCGGTCCGCAAGGAGTTCGAGGGCAAGGAGGGCCGGGAGCTGGTCGAGGGCTGGGCGCGGGTGATCCAGCGGTACGGGCACTGGTCGATGTTCCGGTTCCTGACCGAGGCCGCCAAGCTCGACGAGCGCACCGTCGACCTCATCGGCACGGTGGAGAACCTCACCTCCCGGCTCCATCTCGCCTTCGTGCACAGCTTCATCGGGGCCTCCCTGATCAGCCCGGACACCGCCTTCTTCGAACTGCCGGGCGGCACGGGCGTCCTCGCCGACGCGATGTACGGGCGGGTCGAGGACCTGGTGCGGCTGGACCGCCGGGTCACCCGGATCGGTCACGGCGAGGACGGCGTCCGGGTCGAGACCGTGTCCGAGGGCCGTGACGGCAGGCCGCTGGTGCGCCAGACGTTCACCGGCGACCGGGCGATCATCACCGTGCCGTTCTCCGGGCTGCGCCACATCCCCGTCGCACCCGCGCTCTCGTACGGCAAGCGGCGCGCGATCACCGAGATCCACTACGACGCGGCGACCAAGGTGCTGCTCGAATTCAGCCGCCGCTGGTGGGAGTTCGAGGAGAAGGACTGGAAGACCGAGCTGGAGAAGATCAAGCCGGGCCTGTACGACGCCTACCGGCTGGGCAGGGCGCCGGCCGACGGTTCACTGCTGGGCGCCCATCCCTCGGTGCCGCCCGGCCACATCCCGCCCGACCAGCGCGTGCACTACGCGGCGCACCGGGCCACCGCCCGCAGCCAGCCCGAGGCGGCGCACGTCATCGGCGGCGGCTCGGTCACCGACAACCCCAACCGCTTCATGTTCCAGCCGTCCCACCCGGTCGAGGGCAGCGCGGGCGGGGTCCTCCTCGCCTCGTACAGCTGGTCCGACGACGCGCTGAAGTGGGACTCGCTGGACGACGACGAGCGCTATCCGCTTTCCCTGTCCGGGGTGCAGGACGTGTACGGGCAGCGCGTAGAGGTGTTCTACACGGGCGTCGGCGCCACCCAGTCGTGGATGCGCGATCCGTACGCGTACGGCGAGGCGTCGGTGCTGCTGCCCGGCCAGCACACCGAACTGTTCGCCGATGTGCGGTCGGTCGAGGGGCCGTTGCACTTCGCCGGCTGCCACACCTCGGTCAAGCCGGCCTGGATCGAGGGGGCGTTGGAGTCGGCGGTCAGGACGGCGCTGGAGGTGCACAGCGCCTGAGGTCCTTCATTCGGACCGGGTGCGGGACCGGCTCAGTCCCTGCCGGGGGTGTACGGGGCCGACGCCCCGTGCCCGCCCCGTGCCCGGTCCCCGGCCCCGTCTTCCCCGCCGTCCCCGTCCCCGTCCCCGTCCTCGTCCTCGACCGGCACCAGGTCCCGGGCCAGCAGGGTGGCCCCGGCGACGGCCCCCGGCATCAGGAACACGGCGACGAACGGGATCAGGAAGACGAGCGCCAGCGGCACGCCGAAGCCGAGGGCCAGTGCGCGACGGCCGCGGAGCAGCCCGAGCCGTTCCTTCAGCTCCATGCCGCGGCGCTGGAGCGCGACGGCGGTCAGTTCCTCGGAGAGGAAGTAGCCGGTGACGCAGAAGCCGATCGCGGGGACGACGGTCTGGCCGAGGACCGGGACGAACCCGAGGGCGAAGAGCAGCGCCGAGTAGAGCCCCACCCGCACCAGGACGCGGACGCTGTCGCGGGCGGAGATCCACAGCTCCTGCCAGAGCGGCAGCCCTGACTCGGGGACCTTGCCGCCCTCGGTGCGGTCCACCTGTTCGGACAGCGACTCGTAGAAGGGCTGGCCGACCAGCAGCGTCACGGCGGTGAACGTGATCACGGCGAGGAACAGCCCGAGACCGAAGACCAGCACGGTCAGGGTGGTGCGGAGCAGCCCCTGCCAGGGCGAGGACCAGTCGTCGGCGAACGGGGTCGCCCAGCCCACCAGGTCGTCGGCGCCGTACCCGAGGCCGATGAACGCCGCCACGTACAGCACGAGGGTGACGAGTCCGGGCAGCAGGCCGAAGCCGAACCAGCGCCCGTGCCGTCCGACCCAGCGCTGTCCTTTTATCAAGTAGCCGAAGCCCGCCCCGAGATCACGCATGGCGTCAGCGTACTGGGATCGGCGGGGGCCTTCGAACGGGGAGCCGGGGGCGGGTGTTCCGGTCCCGGACGGGGCCGAGGGCCGCACCCTCTGCGGGGTACGGCCCTCGGCGGGAACGGGCGGACGGTCAGGCGACCGACAGCTCGACCTTGATGTTGCCGCGCGTGGCGTTCGAGTACGGGCACACCTGGTGGGCCTTCTCGACGAGCGCCCGCGCGGTGTCGGCGTCGACGTTCGGGATGGTCGCGGTGATCGTGACCTCCAGGCCGAAGCCGCCCTCGGCGGTCTTGCCGATGCCGACCGCGGCGGTCACCGTGGAGCCGGAGATGTCGGCCTTCTCCTGGCGGGCCACCACACCCAGCGCGCCCTGAAAGCAGGCGCTGTAGCCCGCCGCGAAGAGCTGCTCCGGGTTGGTGCCCGCGCCGCTGCCGCCCATGGCCTTGGGCGGGTTGACGACGACGTCGAGGTTGCCGTCGTCGGACGAGACGCGGCCGTCACGGCCGTTCTCGGCGGTGGCGACGGCGGTGTAGAGAACGTTGATGTCCTGAATGGTCATGCCGAGGATTCCTCCTGCTGTGCGCCGCGACTCGCGCCCACGATCGCGACGGCCTGCCGATGAGACTAGCCGGTGCGCCCAAGCGGCTGTCGGGCGAGGGGACGAGGGTCGGGCGAGGGGACGAGGGTCAGGCGAGGGAGACGATCATCTTTCCGGTGTTCTCGCCGCGGAGCAGTCCGAGGAAGGCGTCGAAGCCGTTCTCGATGCCCTCGACGACGGTCTCGCGGTACTTCAGCTCGCCCGAGGCCAGCCAGCCCGCGACCTCCTGGACGAACTGCGGCTGGAGGTCGGCGTGGTCGTTGACGAGCATGCCCTGGATGCGCAGCCGCTTGCCGATGACGAGGGCGAGGTTGCGCGGGCCGGGCGTCGGTTCGGTGGCGTTGTACTGGGCGATCATGCCGCAGACGGTGACGCGGCCGTGCGGGTTGAGGCAGGAGATCGCCGCTTCGAGGTGCTCGCCGCCGACGTTGTCGAAGTAGACGTCGATGCCGTCGGGGGCGGCGGCGCGCAGCTGCTCGACGACCGGGCCGTTCTTGTAGTTGAACGCGGCGTCGAAGCCGTACTCCTCGACGAGGAGCGCGACCTTCTCGTCGGAACCGGCCGAGCCGATGACCCGCGAGGCGCCCTTGAGCTTCGCCATCTGGCCGACCTGGCTGCCCACGGCACCGGCCGCACCGGAGACGAAGACGGCGTCGCCCTCCTTGAAGGAGGCGACGTCGAAGAGGCCCGCGTAGGCGGTGAGCCCGGTCATGCCGAGCACGCCGAGGTAGGCGGAGAGCGGGGCGACCGCCGGGTCGACCTTCACGGCGTGCCCGGCCGGGACATGGGCGTATTCGCGCCAGCCGAGACCGTGCAGGACGTGGTCGCCGACCGCGATGCCCTCCGCGTTCGAGGCGATGACCTCGCCGACCGCGCCGCCGTCCATGGGCCGGTCGAGCCCGAAGGGCGGGACGTACGACTTCACGTCGTTCATCCGGCCGCGCATGTACGGGTCGACCGAGAAGTACCGGTTGCGGACGAGGACGCGGCCCTCGGCCGGGGCGGTGACCGGGGCCTCACGCAGCGTGAAGTCCTCGGCCTTCGGCCAGCCGTGGGGACGGGCGACGAGGTGCCATTCGCGGCCGGACGCGGGAAGTGCTGCGGACATGGGCTCGGGTTCTCCTCAATGGCTCACGGGATGGGGGAACTCCGCCCGCGGAGTCCGGGCGGCGGGACGAAATACTTCATGAAGTAAAACAACCATGCTCCTGAATATTTCACCTTGTCAAGCAACCGGCTATCCTGGCGTCATGGCCACCACCCGCACAGACCCTCTGACCCTCGAAGTCGTCGAGCTCATCGGTACCGTCGTGGCGCGCTACTACGAGGAGTACGACGAGGCCGCCGCGGCCCACTCGCTCACCGGCGCGCAGGCGCGCGTGCTCGGGCTGCTCTCGCTGGAGCCGATGCCCATGCGGCGGATCGCCCAGAAGCTGAAGTGCGAGCCGTCGAACGTCACGGGGATCGTCGACCGACTGGAGACCCGCGGCCTGGTGGAGCGCAGGCCCGACCCCACCGACCGCCGGGTGAAGCTGGCCGCCCCGACGGAGCAGGGTGCGCGGACCGCGCGGGAGCTGCGCGAATCGCTCACCTTCGCGCGGGAACCGCTGGCCCGGCTGTCCGACGGGGACCGCGCGCTGCTGCGGGACCTGCTGCGGCGGATGCTGGGCGGACCGGACCTCCTGCCGGAGAGGCCGGGCCCCTCCGAGGACTGAATACGAGGCGGTCGGTGGCGCGGGCCGTGGTGTGGAAGCGTGGGCCCATGACCGCGTCCGTGCCCTTCGGCCCCCGTGAGTTCCAGCTCGTCCTGTTGCGCCGGATGGCCGACCACCAGCCGGGCCCGGTCGAGGACGCCCGGCGCGAACTGGGCGCCTCGTCCGCCGAGATGCGCGAGGCCAACCGCCGCTGGCAGGCCATGGCGCGGGCGCCGCGCGGCCGGGGCGCGCTGCGCCGCTACCGTTCGGTGCTCGGTGAGCCCGAGTCGTCCGAGCGCCGCACGATCGGCGACCTGGAGTGCGACGCGTTGCGGTGGCCGGTGCCGCTCTGGCCGGACCTGCGGTTCGAGGTGATGGTCGCGCCGGGCGGCGCCGTATGGAACGAATGGCTGGTACGGGCGCCGGGAGCGCCGGGCCCTGAACTGCGCGCGATCGCGGACCTGCGCCCCTGGTCGGCCACGGTGGACGAGGTCGCGCGGGCCTTCCCGCCGGCCCGGCCGATGGAGGGCGGCGCGCCGACCCGGTGGGCGCTGGCGGTCACCGAACCGGGGACGGGCCGGCCGTACGTCGCCGAGTTCACCTGGGGGCTGTTCCAGCGACTGCTGCCGGGGTGAGCCGGGGCGGCCCGCCTTCTCGCGCCGCGTCGCGCCGTGCCTCACCCCATCGCGTTCCCGTGCGCTCCCCTGCCTCGCCCCCTCACCTTCCGCCGCGCTTTCTGGCAGGCCGTCAGCTCCGTACCCTCCTCCGGCGCCTCCCAGCGCGCGCCGCGACTGCAAAGGGCGCACCATGCGAGAGAGAACCGGCGGCTGCCCTGCCGGTACCCACCCGTCCGCGCTCCCGGGAGAACCTGCCGTGACCGTCAGTCTTGAGCAGTTGCGTCGTTGCCATGTCGCCGTCGACCTCGGAGCCGCCCGGACCCGCGTGTACGTCAAGGGGCTCGGGCTCGTCGTGGACGAGCCGAGCGTCGCCGCGGTGAACACGCGTACCGGGTCGCTCATCGCGGTCGGCGCGCTCGCCGAACAGATGACGGGCCGCACCCCCGACTACATCCGGGTGACCCGCCCGGTCTCCGGCGGAACCGTCGTGGACATCGAGATGGCCCAGCGCATGCTCCGCCATCTGCTCGGCGAGAAGCTCCGCCGCCAGCTGCGCCGCAAGCCCCGGCTGCGGGCCGCCGCCTGCACCCCGCACGACAGCGATCCGCTCGCCCAGCGGGCCGCCGTGGAGACCCTGGTCGGGCTCGGCGCCCGGCGGGTCGAGCTGGTCGACACCCTGATCGCGGCGGCCGTCGGCTGCGGGCTGCCGGTGGAGCAGCCGACCGCGACCATGATCATGGTGTGCGGGGCGGCGACCACCCAGATAGCGGTGCTCTCGCTCGGTTCGATCGTGAGCGCCGTACGCATCCCGATCGGCGGCGACGCCATCGACCACGCGGTGATCCAGCACCTGCGCCAGCACCACGCACTGATGCTGCCGAGCCAGTCCGTGCGCCCCCTGCAACTGGCGCTCAGCGGCAGCGGACTGACCTCACGGGGGCCCGCCACGACCGAGATCCACGGCCGTGACGTGGCGACGGGCCTGGCCCGCTCGGTGCGGGTCGAGACCGCCGCCGTGCGGCAGGCCATCCACGCCCCGCTCACCAGCGTCCTGGACGGGCTCGGCAAGATCCTGCGCGACTGCCCGCCCGACCTGGTGGCCGACCTCGTGGACTGCGGGATCATGATGGTCGGAGGCAGCGCCCTGCTGCCCGGCCTCGACCAGATGCTGCGGGACGCGACGGGCATGCAGGTGCACATCGCGGAACGGCCGGACGTCTGCGCGGTGCTGGGGCTCGGCGCCATGCTGGACGGCCAGATCGAGCCGATGGTCCTCGACCCGCTCGCCTGCTGAGCACGAAGGGGGCGTGGCGCATGCCCGACCAGACGGAACACACGCCCGCGGAGCCACCGGACAGCTCGGGCACGGAACACCCGGACGTCCCCGACCCCGAACACGCGCCCGCGCCAAAACCGCCGGACGTTCCCGGCACGGAACACCCGTCCCTGGAACGCCCAACGGTCCCCGGCACGGAACGCCCGGAACCCGCCGAGCGCCCGGGGCTCACCGAGCCCGCGGCATCCGGGCTGCCGATGTTCCTGGAGGCGGTGCTGGGCATCGGCACCGACCTCGGGCTGCGGGCCACCCTCCAGCGGATCGTGGACACCACGACCACCCTGACCGGGGCCCGGCACGGCGCGCTCGGCGTGCTCGACCAGGAGCACGGCACCCTCGGCGAGCTGTTCACCTCGGGGCTCAACGAGGACGAGCGCCGACGCATCGGCGACTTCCCGGACGGGTACTCGGGGATGCCCGGTGCCCTCGTCGGCGCATCGGAGCCGGCGCGCTCCGACGACCCGAGCACCGATCCGCGCTCCTGCGGGGTGCCGCCCGGCCATCCGCCGGCCCGGTCCTTCCTCGGGACGCCGGTCCGGGTGCACGGCCAGGTCTTCGGCAACCTCTACCTCACCGGCAAAAGCGCCGGTGCCTTCACCGACGCGGACACGGCGGTGCTGAAGGCGCTGGCCTCGCAGGCCGGAATCGCGATCGCCAACGCCCGGCTGTACGAGGCGGCCCGGCAGCGGGAACGCTGGATCGAGGGAGCCGCCGCCGTCACCACCGCGCTGCTGAGCGGCGGGAGCCCGGCCGACGCGCTGATGACCGTCGCCGAGGGGGCCCGGGTGCTGGCCGACGCGTCCGCCGGGGTGATCCTCCAGCCGAACGAGGAGGGCGGCATGGAGATCGTCACCGCGTCCACGCTCGACGACCCGGCCGGCATCGTCGGTACGACCATCGCGCCCGGTTCCGAGGTGCTGGTCCAACTGCTGGGCGGGGAGCCGGTGTTCATCGACGACTCGGCGACCGATCCCCGGATGACGACGCATGTGCGGGCGCGGTTCGGCCCCAGCATGATGCTGCCGCTGCAGAGCGGCGGCCGGCTGATCGGCACCCTCGCCCTGCCCCGGCGGCGCGGCGCCCGCCCGTACACGGCCGTGGACCGGTTGCTGGCCTCGCAGTTCGCCTCGCAGGCCGCGCTCGCGCTGGTACTGGCGGACGCCCAGCACGACCGGGAACAGCTCGCGGTCTACGAGGACCGGGACCGGATCGCCCGCGATCTGCACGACCTCGTGGTCCAACGGCTGTTCGCGACCGAGATGATGCTGGAGTCGACCCGTCGCAGGACCGTCGCCCCGGAGACGGACGAGCTGCTCGGCAGGGCGGTCGACGAGCTGGACTCCACCATCCAGGAGGTGCGGACGGCGATCTTCGCCCTCCAGCAGCCGCCCGCCGAGGTCCCCGCCACCTTCCGCGGCCGGGTGCTGCGGGAGACGGGGGGCGCCTCCGCCGTGCTCGGCTTCCAGCCGTCGGTGCACTTCACCGGGGCGGTCGACGCCCTGGTCCAGGAGCCCGTGGACGGCCGGCTGCTCACCGCGCTGCGGGGCGCCCTCGCCGCCGCGCACCGGCGGGCCGGGGTGTCGGCGATCGAGGTGGAGGTGGACGCGACGGCCGTCCTTCCGGACGGGCGGAGCGCGGTCCGGCTGGTGGTCGCCGACGACGGCCGCGAGGAGGACGGTTCGCGCCCGTCGACCTTCACCTGGCAGGCACCGCTCTGATACCCGGCCGCTCTGATACCCGGCGACTCCGAAACCCGGCCGCTCCGGGACCCGGCGGGCACCGCACCGAAATTTCCGCGGCTCCTTCCCCGGACGTCACCCGGACCCTCACCTCGCGGGCGCCGCCCTGAGCGCGACCCGGGTGTTGGAGTGCGCGACACCGGCCTCCCGCTTGAGTCTGCGCAGCAGTCCGTCCAGGGCCGCGGTGTCGGCGACGGTGGCCCGTACGAGGTAGTCGTGGCCGCCGGTCACATGGACCACTTCGGTGATGCCGGGCAGGGCCAGCACCGCCCGCTCGAACACCTCGTTCGTCGTGTCGATCCGCAGTGTCACGTCGATGAAGACGACGAGGCCGGTACGGGTGTCGGCGGCCGGGTCGATGATCACGGTGAAGCCCCGGATGACGCCGTCCCGGCGCAGCCGCCGCACCCGGTCGGCCGCCGCGTTGGCGCTGAGCCCGACCCGCACGCCCAGATCGCGGTACGAGATCCGGGCGTCCTCCTGGAGGATGCCGAGGATTTCCCTGTCCAGCCGGTCCATACTGCGATTGTCTCAGCTTTGCCCGGTTTACGACGGTGCGAGCCGCAGTCGGGGAGCCCGTGCACCGGCGTGCACGCCTCCCGGCAGGGTTGCCCCGCATGGCTCATCCCGGCGGGCCCTCGAACGCCGCACGCCCTTGACTGAAGGGGTGGATACCGCCGTCAAGCAGGCTCCCGCCCCGGTCGACGCACCGTCCGTGGCCGCCTACCGCAACCTCGTGATGGCCACGATCGGGTTCGGGCTGACCTTCTGGGCCTGGAATCTGATCGCGCCCCTGGCGGGGGACTTCAAGGAGCGGCTCGGCCTGTCCTCGTTCGAGCAGTCACTGCTGGTCGCGGTGCCGGTGCTGGTCGGTTCGGTGGGCCGGGTCCCGGTCGGCGCGCTCACCGACAAGTACGGCGCCCGGCTGATGTTCCCGCTGGTCTCGGCGCTCACCGTCGTGCCCGTGCTGCTGCTGATCCCGGCGCGGAACTCGTACGGTGCGATGCTCGCCGTGGGCTTTCTGCTGGGGCTGGGCGGCACCACGTTCGCGATCGGCATTCCGCTGGTCAACTCGTGGTTCCCGCCCGCCAGGCGGGCCTCGCGCTCGGGGTGTTCGGGATGGGCATGGGCGGTGTCGCCCTGTCCGGGTACTTCACCCCGCGGATCGCCGGGCACGGCGACAACCTGCCGTTCCTGGTGGTCGCGGCGGCGCTCGTGGTCTACGCGACGCTGGCCGCGGTGCTGGTCGGCGACCGGCCCGACCGGCCGGTGCCGAGGGAGTCCCTCGGCCGTCGGCTGGCCGGTGCGGGGCGGCTGCGGGTCACCTGGGAGCTGTCCGCGCTGTACGCGATCGGCTTCGGCGGAATCGTCGCTTTCGGCGTCTACCTCCCCACGTACCTGAAGACCTGGTACGACCTGTCGCCCACCGACGCCGGTACGAAGGCTGCCGGGTTCGCCCTGGTCACGGTCGCCTTCCGGCCGATCGGCGGCTGGCTCTCGGACCGCGTCCACCCGGCCCTGGTCACGGCGGTGGCGCTCGGTCTGGCCGCCCTGATGGCGATCGCCCAGGCGTTCGACCCGCCGCTGGCCCCGGGCGGCACGCTCGCGCTGCTCTGCATGGCGGCGGGTCTGGGCACGTCGAGCGGCAGCGTCTTCGCCCTGGTCGCGCAGGTGACGCCGCAGGCGAAGGTGGGGAGCGTGACCGGGATCGTGGGGGCCATGGGCGGCCTGGGCGGTTTCGTGCCGCCGCTGGTGATGGGGGCGATCTACAGCGCGAAGGACTCGTACTCGATCGGCTTCATGCTGCTGTCGGACCTGGCGCTCGCGGGCTGCGTGTACGCGTACGGCCGGATGCGGAACGTCCGTCGGGAGTGAGACGTCCGGGAGCGGCGGGGACGTGCGCGGGCAGCCCCCGGAGCGGCGGGGACGTGCGCGGGGCGGCTCCGGAGCGGCGGGGCACGCCCGCCCTCCGCCCTCGCACACGCTCCGGCCGGGACGTGTGCGCGGAGTCACGGGACGAGCGAGGGGTGGCGGGAGGCACCACCTCGCTAGTGTGCGGTGGGTGACTCCTCTTCTGTCTGTGCCGTCCGACGGTTCGACCCGGGAAGCCGTCCGATTCGGCGAACACGCCATGACCTACGACCAATTGGCCTCCGCGTCCACCGCGCTCGCCGGGCGTCTCGCGGGTACCGGACGGGTCGCCGTATGGGCCACGCCCACCCTCGGGACGGTGGTCGCCGTCGTGGCCGCACTGCGGGCCGGGGTGCCGGCGGTCCCGCTGAACCCGAAGACGGGCACGCGGGAGCTCGCCCACATCGTGGCCGACAGCGCCCCGACCGTGGTGCTGGCCGGGACGGACGACACGCTCCCGCCGGTGCTCGACGCGCTGGACCGCATCGACGTCGGGACGGAGCCGGACGGGGCGGGCGGGGCGTCGCTCCCCGAGCCCTCCCCCGAGTCCCCCGCGCTGATCGTCTACACCTCCGGCACCACGGGCCCGCCCAAGGGTGCGGTCCTGCCGCGCCGCGCGATCGCCGCGTCGCTCGACGCGCTGGAGGACGCCTGGCAGTGGACCAGGGACGACGTGCTCGTCCACGCCCTGCCGCTGTTCCATGTGCACGGCCTGATCCTGGGCGTGCTCGGGCCGCTGCGCCGGGGCGGCTCGGTGCGGCACCTGGGCAGGTTCAGCACCGAGGGGGTGGCCCGGGAGCTGTCGTCCGGCGGCACCATGCTCTTCGGCGTACCGACGATGTACCACCGGCTCGCCGAGGCCCTCGACGGCGCAGCACCGGGCGCGGACGGGCTGGCGAAGGCGCTGGCCGGGGCCCGGCTGCTGGTGTCCGGCTCGGCCGCGCTGCCGGTCCACGACCACGAGCGGATCGCTGCGGCGACGGGCCGCCGGGTCATCGAGCGGTACGGCATGACGGAGACCCTGATGAACACCGGCGTACGGGCCGACGGCGAGCCGCGCCCCGGCACGGTCGGCGCACCCCTGCGCGGTGTCGAGCTCCGTCTGGTCGAGGAGGACGGCACCGTCCTGACCGGCCCCGACGTCATCGGCGAGATCCAGGTGCGCGGCCCGAACCTGTTCACCGGCTACCTGAACCGCCCCGACGCCACGGCCGCCGCGCTCACCGAGGACGGCTGGTTCCGGACCGGCGACATGGCCACCCGTGACCCCGACGGCTACGTACGGATCGTCGGCCGCAGGGCCACCGACCTGATCAAGAGCGGCGGCTACAAGATCGGCGCCGGGGAGATCGAGAACGCCCTGCTGGACCACCCCGGGGTCCGCGAGGCCGCCGTCACGGGCGAACCGGACCCGGACCTGGGCGAGCGGATCGTCGCCTGGGTGGTGTCGGCCGACCCGTCCGCTCCCCCGGCCGCCGACGAGCTGGCCGACCACGTGGCCGCCCAGCTGTCCCCGCACAAGCGCCCCCGCACGGTCCGCTACCTGGACGCCCTGCCCCGCAACGACCTCGGGAAGATCATGAAGAGGTCGCTCCGTGCCTGAGCGGCTGACGGCGAGAGCGGCGATCGCGGCGCTCACCACTGAGTTCGAGGAGCTCCCCGGTGTCGTCCCCGGCACCGACGACACCGGGGACGGGCCGCTGGCCTGGGCCGGGTACGCGGACTCCCGGGCCCGCGCCGCCGCCCGTACCGGCGAGGAGGAGTCCGTCGTCCACGGCCTCGCCTCGATCGGTGGCCGGACCTGCGTCCTGGTCTCGTTCGAGTTCGGCTTCCTGGGCGGTTCGCTGGGGCAGCGCACCGGGGACCGGCTGGTGGCCGCGTACGAAGCCGCCCGGAGCCGGGCGCTGCCGCTGGTCTCGCTGATCGCGACGGGCGGCAGCCGGATGCAGGAGGGCATGATCGCCCTGACCCAGCTCCAGCGGGTGGCCCGCGCCTCGGCGCGGCTGCGGGCGGCGGGCCCGGCACAGATCGCGGTCCTGCGCGACCCGACGACGGGCGGCGGCTGGGCCACGCTCGGGGCGGGCGCCGACGTGATCCTGGCGCTGCCGGGCGCCCAGGTCGGCTTCGCCGGTTCCCGGGTGCGGCCCCCGGACGCGGACCCCGCGGCGTACACCGCCGAGGGCCAGCTGGCTGCGGGCCAGATCGACGCGGTCGTCCCGCCGGACGAGCTCCCGAGGACGGTGGGCCGCTGGCTGCGGGCGCTGCACGTCCCGGACGGCCCGGCGCTCCCCGCGCCGGTGCCGGAGGCCCTGGCCGCCACCGGTCTCCCGGGGACCGGCTGGGAGGCGGTCCGGCAGGCCCGCTCGCCCTCCCGGCCGCGCGCCGAGGCGTATCTGGACGCCTGTTTCGCGTACCGGATGCCGCTCGTCGGCGACCGCTGCGGGGGCACGGACCCGGGGCTGCTCGCCGGTTTCGGGTGGCGGGGCCACCGGTCGATCGCGTACGTCGCCCAGTGCGGCACCCCGACCCGCCCGGCCGGCTACCGCACGGCGGCCCGGCTGATCCGGCTGGCGGACCGGCTCGGCATCCCCGTCCTCACCCTGGTCGACACCCCGGGGGCGGCGAACGACGCGGAGGCGGAACGGGCCGGGGCGGGCGCCGCCATCGCCGACGCCTTCGCGGCCATGGCCGAGGCCCGGGTGCCCGTCACCACCCTGGTGATCGGCGAGGGCGGCTCGGGCGGTGCGCTGGCGCTCGCGGCGCCGGGGAACACCCATGTCACCCGGGACAGCTACTTCTCGGTCATCGCCCCGGAGCTGGCGGCGGCGATCCTGAAGCGCCCGCCGGAGGAGGTGCGGGCCACGGCCGACCAGCTGCGGCTGCGCCCCCAGGACCTGGTGGAACTGGGCTTCGCCCGCTCGGTGGTGGGGCCGCCGCAGGACGGACCGTCGCAGGACGGCTCCGGGGGCACGACTCGGGACGACGTCGGGGGCGCGACGCGGGAGTGAGGCGCGGGCGGGGGCATCACGGCTGCGGGTTCTGCGCGTCGTACCGCGCGAACCCGCGCCACCGCAGTCCCAGCAGGGTCACGGCGACGACACAGGCGATCCCGCCCCCGGTCACCGCCAGACCGGGCGAGGCCAGATCGGAGACCGACCCGGCCAGGAAGTCGCCGAGCCTGGGCCCGCCCGCCACGACGACGATGAACACGCCCTGCAGCCGCCCCCGCATCTCGTCCGGCACGGCCGCCTGGAGCATGGTGTTGCGGAAGACCATCGACGTGGTGTCCGCGCACCCGGCGAGCGCCAGGAAGATCAGCCCGAGCCAGAGCTGGCGGGTCAGCCCGAAGACCGCGACGGCCGCGCCCCAGGCGGCCACGGCCAGCAGCACCGCGAGGCCGTGACGCCGGACGCGGCCCAGCCATCCGGAGAACACCCCGCCGAGCAGCGCGCCCAGCGCGGGGGCGGCGACCAGCAGCCCGGTGGTCTTCGCGTCGCCCCCGTACCAGAGGACGGCGACGACGGGGAACAGGGCCCGGGGGTGGGACAGCACCATGGCGCACAGGTCGGTGAAGAAGGTCATCCGCAGATTGGGCCTGGTCCCGAGGAAGCGCAGCCCGTCCGCGACGGAGGCCCGCTTGTCCCCCGAGTCCTCCTCCCGCTGCGGCAGCATCGAGGGCAGCCGCCACATCGCGTACAGCGAGGCGGTGAAGGTGACGGCGTCGACGGTGTACGCGGCCCGGTAGCCCCACCAGCCGACGACGAGCCCGCCGAGCATCGGCCCGGCCAGCATGCCGGTGGTGCTGGTCATGGAGTTGAGGGCGTTCGCCGCGGGCAGCTGCTCGGCCGGCAGCAGCCGGGCGATCATCGAGCTGCGGGCCGGGGCGTTGACCGCGAAGCAGGCCGCCTGGAGGGCCACGACCGCGTACAGCAGCCCCACCTGCTCCACCCCGGCGACGGCGGCGACGACCAGGACGACGGAGAGCAGGAACGAGCCCGAGGCGCTGGCCAGCCCCAGCTTGCGCCGGTCCATGGTGTCGGCGACGGCACCGCCGTACAGGCCGAAGACGACGAGCGGCAGGAACGAGCAGAAGCCGATGAGCCCGACCGAGAAGGCGGACCCGGTGATGTCGTAGACCTGGAGCGACACGGCGAGCGACGTCATCCCCTGCCCGATCCAGGAGACCGTGTTGCCGAACCAGAGGCGTCGGTAGTCGGGAGAGGCCCTCAGCGGTGTCAGGTCGGCGAATATGCGGGTGCGGCGGGCGGGTCCTTCGGTCGTTTCGGTCACAGCGGATGGTAACGAGCGAGGTCCCGACCGCCGCCGGGCACGGCCCGTTTCCGGCCGCGCGCATCCACCACCGCCTTCCGGCCATCACACGCCCTGCCCCCCGATCCGAACCAATCGAGACAAAAGGCCCTAGCTCCAGTGGATTCCTGACGGTTCGCCGGACCGGTGCGCGACCCTGTCGTGCTGCCGGACGCGGCGTTCGAAGAGCGTGGCGTACAGGCCGCTGTTGCCGAGGAGCTGGGTGTGCGTACCGGACTCCACCAGCCGCCCCTCGTCCAGGACCAGGACGCGGTCGGCGTCCGCGGCGAGGGCCAGGTCGTGGGTGATCACGATGGTGGTGCGCCCTCGGGCCAGCCGCCGCAGCGGGGCGAGGATGCGCTGTGCGGCCAGCCGGTCCAGCCCGGTGGTGGGCTCGTCGAGCAGGAGCACGGGGGCGTCGCGCACCATGGCGCGGGCGATGGCGATGCGCTGCAACTGGCCGCCGGACAACCGGGAGGTCCCGGTCGATATGACGGTGTCATACCCCTCCGGCAGGGCCTCGATGAACCCGTCGGCGTCGGCCGCCCGCGCGGCCTCCACCACGTCGCGGTGGCTCACGTCCGTGCGCCCGCAGCCGATGTTCTCCTCGATGGTGTCGTGCAGCACGAGCGTGTCCTGGGGCAGCAGCGTGATGTTCCGGCGGAGGTGGGTCAGCGGCAACCGGTCCACGGAGACGCCGTCCAGCCTGATGCTGCCGGAGTCGGGGTCGTAGAACCTCAGCAGCAGCGCCGCCAGGGTCGACTTGCCCGCGCCGCTGGGGCCGGTGATGACCAGGAGTTCCCCGGGGCTGGCGGTGAACGAGAGGTCCCGGAGCACCGGTTCGCTGCCGTTGGGGTAATGGAAGAAGACGTGGGACGCCTCCACCTCGCCGAGCGCCCGGCTCCGGGGCGGCTCGGGCACGGAGGCGGCCGGGTCGGTGACGGAGGGCCGGGAGTCGAGGATCTCCAGCAGTCGTTCGGCTCCCGCGGTCGCCGCGGTGGCGGTCAGACCGAGTTTCCCCAGTGAGCGGATCGGCGGGTAGAGGTAGCCGATGAACGCGGCGAAGGCGAGGAGTTGTCCGAGGGTCATCCGGCCCGCGGAGATCTCCCACGCCCCCAGGCCGATGATGGTCAGGACGCAGAGCGTTTCGAGGACCTCGATGAACTGCTCGTAGAACTCGGTGAGACGGACGGCCTTCACGGCGGTCCGCAGCCGGGTCCGCGCCTTGTCCGCGAGCCGGATCTCCTCGTCCTGCTGCCTGTTGTACGCCTGGGTCATGACGACGTTGACCAGCGTCTCCTCGACCACCGCCGTGATGGCGCCGTCCGCCGCCCGGCCGCGCCGGGACACCGCGCGCAGGGGACCGGTGAACCGGCGGGTGACGATCAGGAGCAGCGGGACCATGACGAAGGTGGCGAGGGCCAGCTCCCAGCGCAGCATCAGGGCCGCGCCCGCGTAGAAGATGGTGCCGAACAGTGCCGAGGCCGTCCCGACGATGCCGGAGATCACCAGCGCCTCGATGGCCTCCACGTCCCCGGTCAGCCGTTCCACCAGGTCGCCGCGGCGATTGCGCTGGAAGAAGTGCGGCGGCAGTTTCTGGAGGTGGCCGAAGACGCGGGCCCGCAGCCGCAGCACGAAGCGCTCGGCGGTCCAGACCGCGAGCGAGCTGCCCAGGTACCCCACCACGGCACCGGCGACCGCGACGGCGAGCCACTGACCGGCGGGTTTCCAGAAGGCACTGACGTCGCCCCGTTGCAGGGCGGTGTCGGTGAGTTCGGCGAAGAGCAGGACCGTGACGGTCTCGGCGAGGGCAGCCAGGACGGCGCACAGGAAGATGACGATCAACCAGCGCCGGTCTCCCCTGGTCAGTGGCCAGAAGCGCCGGAACGCCACCACGACGCTGACGGGGTCGGTGCGGATCGGAACGTCCGTCACCGAGTCCTGGGGCGGCTCTTCGGTACGTGCTGAACGCTGGAGCGGGCTGCGAAGGCTCATGGGCGTCACGTCACAGAGGTTCTGGGGGCGTGGACCGTCGCCATGGACGTCGGGGCCGCGGGCCGTCCCCCGTGGACACGGGCCCCAGAACTCCGAGGCGGACCCGCGCGGTACGCGCGAGCCTGCCTCGGGCTGGGTTCGGTGTCAGGGAGGGGGTCAGTAGCCCCCCCGGCCTCCACGGCCGCCATAGCCGTAGCCGCCGTAGTCACCGTAGTCGCCGTAATCGCCGTAGTCGCCGTAGTCGCCGCGGAACCTGCGTCCACGTCCGCGTCCACGTCCGCGTCCGCCGAAACGACCGCGACCCCTGTCCCTGTGGTCGAAGATGCTGCGTACGTTCATCTTCGCCTCCTTCGGAGGATGCTGTGCCGCTCCTTGCTTCTGCAACGGCACTTCCGACACTACGTCGACCCCCTACGACCAACAAGTCGTACAAGCCCATATCAGCATTAAAAGCCGTGAAATATCGTATTTCATCGGAGTGTTACCGTCGGTGACTCTCCGGGCACCTCCCTGAACGGCGCACGACCGTCCTGCCGTCGGCCCACCTCGAACTCCTGAAGCCTCTCCTCGGCCCCGGCCACCCGGGGCCCGGGACGACCGGTGCTCCCCGACTCGGCGCCCCCTGCCGCGGGCCGGGGTGCGAGGGGGGCCAACCCGACGAAGTACCGGAGGCCCGCGGGGACACGGCCCTTTCCCCTCTCACGCGGACTCTTCTCCCTGCCGTGCCGCCCCTCTTCCCCCGTTCGCGGACGCGGTCGGTGACGTGCCCGGAGCACGGGTCCGCCCCTCCTGCGTGCCGCGGTTGTATCCGCTTTGTATGCCCGCCTCCTTGAATCGCTCGGTCACCGAGGACAAGGAGAGGACCATGCGGAGACGTACCCGTCGGCTTCTGGCCGTCATCGGCGCGGCGGCCACCCTCGCGGCACTGGCTCCCGACGCCGTGGCCGCACCGCGGGCCGGCTCGTCGGACGTCACGGCGAACGCGAGCCGACCCACCTTCAAAATGCCGTTCCGCTGCGGCCAGAAGTGGCTCGGCAGCAACTGGAACGGACACAGCCCGGCACACTCGATCGACTGGAACCACTACGACGCGAGCGGCACCCCGAACGACCTCGGCCGCCGGGTGCTCGCCAGCGCGGGCGGCGAGGTCGTGGCCTCGTACTACTCCACCAGCACCGGCTACGGCAACACCGTCGTGATCGCCCACGGAAACGGCTGGCAGACGCGGTACTCGCATCTGAGGAGCCGCAACGTCCAGCTCGGCGACCGCGTGGCCCAGGGCCGCGTCATAGGGCAGGTCGGCGCCTCGTCCGCGCTCTACGACATCTCCCCGCACCTGCACTACGAGCAGATACACGACAACAGGGTCGTCGTCGCGGTCGTCCAGGGCGTCACCTGGGCCGACTACCTCAAGCGGTACCAGGTCAGCAACAACGGCTGCGGCTGAGACACCGACAGCCCCGGGCCGGGGCGGGTACGCGGGGCTCGCCGTTCCCGCCCCGGCCGGCCCGGACCGCCCCCGGCCCCTCCCCTCAACTCCCCTCAGCCCAACGCCCGCAGCCTCGCGCGCACGAGTTCCGCCTGGTCGCGCGCGCCGAGCCGACGCCACGTCGACAGTGAGCGGTGGAAGTAGCGCAGCGCGGTGTGTCTCCGGCCCGCCGCCTGGTGCAGTTCGCCGAGGAGACCGGCGACGCGTGCGGCGGCGGCCCGGTCACCGAGTCGCTGCTGCACGGCGAGCGCGTCGACCAGCGGCGCCGAGGCCGCTCCCGCGTTGCCCTGACGCAGGAAAAGCTCCCCGATGGCCTGCTGCACGAACGCCGCACAGTGCAGGTCGGCGAGCTCGTCCAGGATGCCCAGCGCTTTCCTCAACTCGGCGTGCGCACGGTGCGGTTCGCCCAATTGCTCGTGCAGTGTCGCGACCCTGCGGCGCACCTGTGCCTCCCGGTGCCGGTCGCCGACCTCGCGGGACAGCTCCAACGCCCCGTCGAGCCAGGGGGCCGCGGCCACGGGGTCCTGCCGCTGCAGCCACACCGAGGCGATCGCGTTGCAGGTGACCGCTTCACCGTGCCGGTCACCCGCCTTGCCGAACCGGTGCAGCGCGTCGGTGAACGCCTCCAGGGCGGCGTCGGCCTTGCCCAGGAACCGGTACACCGACCCGGTGCCCACCGCCGCGACCGCCTCGCCGGACAGGTGCCCGAGACCGGCGAAGAGCGTACGCGCCCGGCCGAAGGAGACGAGCGCGTCGACGTACCGGTCCTGGTACAGGTGGAGTTGGCCGAGGTTGCGCAGCAGCGCGGCGGCCCGTGCGTCGGACGGATCGGGCATCGCCTCCAGCACCAGCCGGTGGGTCCGCAGCCAGTCGTCGTAGTAGAACCGCATGTCGAAGAAGCCCGCCAGCTCGATCGCCAGGTCGGCGGCCCGGTCGACGCAGCCGAGCCGCAGTGCGGACTCCACGGCCCCGACCAGCGTGCGGCGTTCGGTCTCGAACCACTCCACGGGCAGGGCACGCACCACCGGTGCCAGGGCGGCCACCGGGCCGCTCGGCGTGCCGGGTTCGCCGAGCACGCCCAGGAAGTGGGTGGGCATCGCCGAGTTCGCGAAACGGGCAAGGGTGATGAGGCCGTCGACGACCCGCAGCCGGCTCCGGCGGCGCACGCCGGGGCCGTCCGTCTCGGACAGTTCCCTGGCGTAGCAGCGGAGCAGGTCGTGCATGCGGTACCGCCGAAGCCCCAGGCCGTCGGTGCCGACCGCCTCGATCAGATGCTCGTCGAGCAGCGTCTCCAGCTCCCCGGCGGCACCGTCGGAGCGGCCCACCGCCTCCGCGACGAGCCAGCCCGCCACCGCTTCGTCGCCCAGCCGCCCGAAGGCGCGGAAGACCGCCGCCGCCGGTTCGGGCAGATGCCGGTAACTCAGCTCGGCGCTCGCCCGCACCTCCATCTCCCCGGTCCGGAGCTGGTCGAGGCGTCCGCGCTCGTCCTCCAGGGAGTCGGCCAGGGTGCCGACGGTCCAGCCCGGCCGGTTCGCCAGCCGGGAACCGGCGATCCGGACGGCCAGCGGCAGGAAGCCGCAGCCGGCGAGCACCCGGTCGGCGTCCGCCTCCTCGGAGTGCAGCCGCTCCGCCCCGACGATGCCGCCGAACAGCTCGCGGGCCTCCTGTCGCTTCATCAGCCCGAGGGGGCAGTGGTACGCCGGAAGGTCCGGCATCCGGCGACGCGAGCTGACGAGGACGGCGGAGCCGCCGGTGCCGGGCAGCAGGGGGCGCACCTGTGCGCCGTCGGCGGCGTCGTCGAGGACGATCAGGAACCGCCGTTGTGCCAGTCGGGAGCGGAACAGCGCGGCCTGCTCGCTCAGTTCGATCGGTACCGCGCTGTCCATGGCGGCGCCGAGACCGCGCAACAGCTCGGCCAGTACGTCGCCCGGCTCGCGCGGCTGATCGCTCATACCGCCCAGATCGACGAACAGCTGACCGTCCGGGAAGGCCTCGCGCACCCGGTGCGCGACGTGCACCGCCAGCGTGGACTTGCCCGACCCCGGCGGTCCCGAGAGGACCGCGACGACCGGCTGCCGCCCGGATCTCGACAGCAGCCGGTCCAGTAACCCGATCTCCTCGGTCCGGCCGGTGAAATCCGGTATGTCCATCGGTAGCTGACACACCGGCGTGGGCGCCGCCGGACGGCTCCTGCCGAAGTACTCGTACCCGTTCAGCTCCTCCCCCATGGCCCGCAGCGGTGCGCTCGGCTCGATGCCGAGCTCACGGGCGAGCATCCCCTCGGCCTCGGCGTAGGCGGACCGGGCTTCGGAGGTGCGACCCGCGCGGTGCAGCGTGCGCACGAGCATCTGCCACAGGTCCTCGCGCAGCGGATCCTCGGTGAGCCGGGACCTCAGCTCCACGAGCAGGGGCGCGTAGTCCCCGAGGCGCAGTCGCACTTCGAGGCACTCGCCGACCGCGACCGAGCGCATCTCCTCCAGCCTGACGACCGCCGGGTCCCACACCACACTGGCGGGGAGGTCCTGCAGGACGCTGCCGCGCCAGAGGCCGAGGGCCGATTCGTAGGCGTGCAGGGCCGCGGCGTCCTCGCCCCGGTCACGTGCCGCACGGGCCTGCCCGAGACGCCGTTCGAAGAGCAGCGTGTCGACGTCCTCGGGCGGGACGTCGAGCGAATAGCCCGAGGACCGGGTGCTCAGCCCTCCGGTGGCGATTCCCGCCTCCGTCAGGGCGCTTCGGAGAGCGCGCACATAGGTACGGACATTGGCCACCGCCGACCGGGGCGCGCCACCGGGCCACAGGACCTCGGTCAGGACGTCGAGCGAGACGAAGCCCCCGGGTTGCAGCAGCAGGGTGGCCAGAACCGCTCGGGGTTTGAGCCCGCCGACGGGGACGGCACCGCCCCCGGCCCCCACCCGAAGCGGCCCCAGCACTCCGAAGAGGGGCTCCCCCATGCACGCCTCCATGACAGGCTCGCGACAAGCAGCAGGGTACTGGCGTTCGGGGGTCACGGACAGGGATTCGCGCTCCGTTCCCCAGGGCCGCGACCCTCAGGCCCGCCGGCCCGCAGACCGGCACGCCGATGACACTTCGGGCGGCGGGCGGCGGGCGGCGGGCGAGCCAATGATCTTGGACCACGCAAAAGACCCCCGCCAACGCAGGGGCCTTTACGTTTCACCAGGTCAGAACGTTTTTGCTCTGGACGCTTCGGTGGGGCGGGTGGGACTCGAACCCACGGCCGACGGATTATGAGTCCGCTGCTCTAACCGGCTGAGCTACCGCCCCTTTTCGGCGTGGCGCGTACAGGTGTGCGCGCCGTCTGCCGCAGCATAGCCGGTCATACGATCTCTCGCTCCGGATGGTCGGCTTCGCCTGACCATGGAGACCGCGCCGACGGCTGCCCGGTTCCGGAAGGGACGAAACAACCCCCGAAAGAGTCACATGCATCCCACACGCATCACGGCGCCGACCGGCGACGGGCATGCGAAAGAGGACCCCGCAGGGCCCTCTTCCGTTCCGCTCCCCCGACTGGACTCGAACCAGTAACCCTCCGGTTAACAGCCGAATGCTCTGCCAATTGAGCTACAGGGGATCGCGCTCCCCCGACTGGACTCGAACCAGTAACCTGCCGGTTAACAGCCGGCTGCTCTGCCAATTGAGCTACAGGGGATTGCTGCGTTTGCACCGAACCCTACCTGCCTGGTCGATGCCGGGCGGCGCGCGTTCGCTGCGACACATACATTAGCGCAAGCAGGGGGGTGCTTTGCCAATCGGTATCCCCGGGCCGATCTCCGGCGCTCTCGGGCGGCCGGACAGCACACGTCCCACGAGCGTCGCACCGACGCAAGGAAGGGTGGCAGCCATGCGGTACCGGCTCACGTTCATCGCCGGACTGGCCCTCGGATACGTGATCGGGACACGGGCCGGGCGCGAGCGCTACGAACAGATGAAGGAGTCCGCGCGCCGGTTCGCCCAGAACCCGGCCGTGCGCAACACCGCCGAGTCCGCGGCGCAGAACGGCCGGCAGATGGCAGGCAAGGCGTACCACGCGATGAGCGAAAAGGTCGGCGCCAAGGTGCCCGCCCCGGTGGCCGAGCGGATGCGCTCGCTGCGGGACCGCACCCGCAACGGGGCCGAGGACGACTGGGGCACCTCCAACACCTAGTGCTGTGGCCTCTCCTCCGGGTCGGGCCCCGCGCGCCGGGGCGCCCGCCTGCCGCGCCGCCCGGTACGGAAACGCTCCGGTGGTGCGGCAGAATCTTGTGCATGGGGATAGTCGCGGGCTTGGACAGCTCTTCCGCCTTCACGCACATCGTCGTCTGCGATGCGGACACCGGCGCCGTGCTGCGCCGGGGGTACGCCGCGCACCCCGTCGATCCGAAGGCCACCGAGGTCGACCCGCAGGCGTGGCTGCTCTCGCTCGGCGAGGCCGCCGAAGGGGGGCTGCTCGAAGGCGTGCAGGCCATCGGCGTCTCCGCGCAGCAGCACGGTCTGGTGCCGCTGGACCAGCAGGGCAATCCCGTACGGCCCGCGCTGCTCGGCAACGACAAGCGGGCGCAGGCCGCCGCGGCGGACCTGGTCGACCTGCTCGGCGGGCGGCAGCCCTGGGCCGAGGCGGTCGGCTCGGTGCCGCAGGCGGCGCAGCCGCTGGCGAAGCTGCGGTGGATGGCGCGGAGCGAGCCGGAGGCGGCCCAGCGGGTGGCCTCGGTGCTCCAGCCGCACGAATGGCTGGTGTGGCAGCTGCTGGGGCGGCCCGCCCGGCGGACCACCGACCGGGGCGCCGCCTCCGGCACCGGTTACTGGTCGGCGGGCAGCGGCGCCTACCGGCCCGACCTGGTGGAGCTCGCGCTCGGGCACCAGGCCGCGCTGCCCGAGGTGCTCGGCCCCTCCGAGACCGCCGGCACGACGCCCGAGGGGCTGCTGATCTCCGCGGGGACCGGCGAGACGATGGCCGCGGCGTTCGGGCTCGGGGTCGGGGTGGGCGACGCGGTGGTGTCGCTGGGCGCCTCGGGCTCGGTCATGGCGGTGCACCACGAGGCGCTGTCCGACCCGGCCGGAATGATCACGTCGTTCGCGGACGCCACCGGGATGCACCTGCCGGTGGTGCACACGTCGAACGCGGTGCGGGCGCTGCGCGGGACCGCCGAGATGCTCGGCCTGGAGAACCTGGAGGAGCTGTCCGCGCTGGCGCTGAAGTCGACCCCGGGCGCCTCCGGGCTGGTGCTCCTGCCGTACCTGGAGGGCGAGCGCACCCCGCACCTGCCGCACACCGCGGGAACGCTGTGCGGACTGCGGCGCGAGTCGATGAAGCCGGAGCACCTGGCGCGGGCGGCGTTCGAGGGGATGCTGTGCTCGCTGGCCGACGCGCTCGACGTGCTGCGCGGCCGGGGTGTCGAGGTGCGGCGGGTCTTCCTGCTGGGGGCGGCGGCCGAGCTGCCCGCCGTGCAGGGGCTGGCGCCCGCGCTCCTCGGTACGCAGGTGATCGTGCCGCAGCCCGCCGAGTACGCGGCGCTGGGCGCGGCCCGGCAGGCGGCCTGGGCGCTGGGCGTCTCGCAGGGCACGGCCGATCCGCTCGTCCCCCCGGCCTGGCAGGGCGCCGCGGCGCAGGTGCTGGAGCCGGGCGAGGAGCTGGCGGTCGGGCAGGCGGTGCGCCAGCAGTACGCGACGACCAGGGACCGGATCCATCCGGGGGCGTTCGACGCCGTGCGCTGAGCGCGCACCGGCGCATGGGACCGGGTGCACGGCGGGACTCCCTCCCACTGTGTACTCGGTCTTTTTTTTGACCTGGTCTTGAGTAAAATTGCTCGCAGTCGGGGCCGACGGTGCCGGAAAATGGGTCGACTCCCGCACTCTGCCGACACCCGAGAGACACGCGTGCTCATAAAACTCCTGCGGGCCCATCTCGGTCCGTACAAGAAACCCATCGCACTGCTGGTTCTCCTCCAGCTGTTGCAGACCTGTGCCAGCCTCTACCTCCCCACCCTGAACGCCGACATCATCGACAACGGTGTCGTCCAGGGGGACACCGGCTACATCCTCGAGTTCGGCGCCATCATGATCGCCGTCAGCATCGGCCAGGTGGTCTGCAACATGGGGGCCATCCACTACGGCGCCCGTACCGCCTCCGCGCTCGGCCGTGACGTACGGGCCGCGGTCTTCGACCGGGTGCAGTCGTTCTCGGCGCGTGAGATGGGACGGTTCGGGGCACCGTCGCTGATCACCCGTACGACCAATGACGTCCAGCAGATCCAGATGCTGGTGCTGACGACGTTCACCCTGATGGTGTCGGCCCCGATCATGTGCGTCGGCGGCATCGTCATGGCGCTCGGCCAGGACGTCCCGCTGTCGGCGGTGCTGCTCGCGGTGGTGCCGGTGCTGGGCATCGCGGTGAGCCTGATCGTGAAGCGGATGCGCCCGCTGTTCCGCACGATGCAGGAGCGGCTCGACACGGTGAACCGGGTGCTGCGCGAGCAGATCACCGGCAACCGGGTCATCCGCGCCTTCGTCCGCGACGAGTACGAGGAGAAGCGCTTCCGCGGCTCCAACGGCGAGCTGATGGACGTGTCGCTGGCCACGGGCCGGCTGATGGCGCTGATGTTCCCGACCGTGATGACGGTCGTGAACGTCTCGTCGATCGCCGTGCTCTGGTTCGGCGCCCAGCGCATCGACAGCGGGGGCATGGAGATCGGCGCGCTGACCGCCTTCCTCGCCTATCTGATGCAGATCGTCATGTCGGTGATGATGGCCACCTTCATGTTCATGATGGTGCCGCGCGCCGAGGTGTGCGCCGAGCGCATCCAGGAGGTCCTGGAGACGGAGTCGAGCGTGGTCCCGCCGGTCTCGCCGGTCCACGAGCTGCACGCCCGCGGCCATCTGGAGGTGCGCGGCGCGGACTTCCGCTACCCGGGCGCCGAGGAGCCGGTGCTGCGGTCGGTGGAGCTGGTGGCCCGCCCCGGCGAGACCACCGCGATCATCGGGTCCACCGGCAGCGGCAAGTCGACGCTGCTGGGGCTCGTGCCGCGGCTGTTCGACGTGACGGACGGCCAGGTGCTGGTGGACGGCACGGACGTGCGGACGCTGGACCCGGCCCTGCTGGCGAAGACCGTGAGCCTCGTTCCGCAGAAGCCGTACCTGTTCTCCGGGACGGTCGCGACGAACCTGCGGTACGGGAACCCGGACGCGACCGACGAGGAGCTGTGGCACGCGCTGGAGGTCGCCCAGGCCAAGGAGTTCGTCGAGGCCCTGGAACACGGCCTGGACGCGCCGATCTCGCAGGGCGGCACCAACGTCTCCGGCGGGCAGCGGCAGCGGCTGTCCATCGCCAGGACGCTGGTGCAGCGGCCGGAGATCTACCTCTTCGACGACTCGTTCTCCGCCCTCGACTACGCGACCGACGCCGCGCTGCGCGAGGCGCTGGCGCGGGAGACCGCCGACGCGACCGTGGTGATCGTGGCGCAGCGCGTGTCCACCATCCGTGAGGCCGACCGGATCCTGGTGCTGGACGAGGGCCGGGTCGTGGGCTCCGGCACCCATCACGAGCTGATGGACGGCAATGAGACCTACCGGGAGATCGTGCTCTCCCAGCTGACGGAAGCGGAGGCCGCGTAATGGCCGGTCCTGGCGGACGCATGATGGCGGGCGGGGCGCCGACCGACCGGTCCATGGACTTCAAGGGGTCCTCGAAGCGGCTGCTGAGGCGCTTCGAGACGGAGAAGGTCTCGCTGTACGCGATGCTGGCGGCCTGCGCGGTGAGCGTCGGCCTGTCGGTGATCGGGCCGAAGATCCTCGGCCGGGCGACCGACCTGGTCTTCGCCGGGTTCGTCGGCCGGAAGATGCCGGAGGGGACGACCAAGGAAGAGGCCATCGCGCGCATGCGCGAGGGCGACAGCGGCCTCGCCGACATGCTGTCCGGGGTGGACTTCGTGCCGGGGCACGGCATCGACTTCGGCGCGGTGGGCGACGTCCTGCTGGTGGCACTGGCGATCTACGTCGGGGCCGGGCTGCTGATGCTGGTGGCCACCCGGCTGTCGATCCGGATCATCAACCGGGTCGTGTTCCAGCTGCGCGAGGACATCCAGACGAAGCTGTCGCGGCTGCCGCTGTCGTACTTCGACCGGGCCAAGCGCGGCGAGGTGCTCAGCCGGGCGACGAACGACATCGACAACATCTCGCAGACGATGCAGCAGACGATGGGCCAGCTCATCAACTCCCTGCTCACCATCGTCGGCGTCCTGGTCATGATGTTCTGGGTCTCGCCGCTGCTGGCCCTGGTGGCCCTGGTGACGGTGCCGCTCTCGGTGGTCGTGGCGACGAAGGTCGGCAAGCGCTCGCAGCCCCAGTTCGTGGAGCAGTGGAAGGTCACGGGCACGCTCAACGCCCACATCGAGGAGATGTACACCGGGCACACCCTGGTGAAGGTCTTCGGGCGGCAGGAGGAGTCCGCGAAGGACTTCGCCGAGCAGAACGAGGCGCTGTACGAGGCGAGTTCCAAGGCCCAGTTCAACAGCGGGATCATGCAGCCGCTGATGATGTTCATGTCGAACCTGAACTATGTGCTGGTCGCCGTCGTCGGCGGGCTGCGGGTCGCCTCGGGCTCGCTGTCCATCGGTGACGTGCAGGCGTTCATCCAGTACTCGCGCCAGTTCTCGATGCCGCTGACCCAGGTCGCCTCGATGACGAACCTGGTGCAGTCGGGCGTCGCGTCGGCCGAGCGGATCTTCGAGCTGCTGGACGCCGAGGAGCAGGCCGCCGACCCCGCACCCGGCACGGGCGAGCGGCCCGAGGAGCTGCGCGGCGGGGTCTCGCTGGAGAAGGTGTCGTTCCGCTACGACCCGGACAAGCCGCTGATCGAGGACCTGTCGCTGGACGTCGAGCCCGGCCACACGGTCGCGATCGTCGGCCCGACCGGCGCCGGCAAGACCACCCTCGTCAATCTGCTGATGCGGTTCTACGAGGTGACCGGCGGCCGCATCGCGCTCGACGGGGTGGACGTGGCGAAGATGTCGCGCGACGAGCTGCGCCGGTCGATCGGCATGGTCCTCCAGGACACCTGGCTGTTCGGCGGCTCGATCGCGGACAACATCGCGTACGGCGCCTCGCGCGAGGTCACCCGGGAGGAGATCGAGGAGGCGGCGCGGGCGGCCCACGCCGACCGCTTCATCCGTACCCTCCCGGACGGCTACGACACGGTGATCGACGACGAGGGCACCGGGGTCAGCGCGGGCGAGAAGCAGCTGATCACGATCGCCCGCGCGTTCCTGTCCGATCCGGTGATCCTGGTGCTCGACGAAGCGACCAGCTCCGTCGACACCCGTACCGAGGTGCTGATCCAGAAGGCGATGGCGCGCCTCGCGCACGGCCGCACGAGCTTCGTGATCGCGCACCGGCTCTCCACGATCCGGGACGCCGACGTCATCCTGGTGATGGAGGACGGCTCGATCGTCGAACAGGGCACGCACGAGGAGCTGTTGGCCTCCCAGGGTGCCTACGCCCGGCTGTACTCGGCGCAGTTCGCCCAGGCGGTCGCCGAAGTCGACTAGGAGCACCGCCCGTTCGGATCGCGAGGGCCCGTGCCGCCGCCGGTGGCGCGGGCCCTCGCGCCGTGTCAGTCGAGGTAGCCGCGGAGCTGGTCGGCGAAGGCGTGGTCCCGCAGCTTGCCGAGCGTCTTGGACTCGATCTGGCGGATGCGTTCGCGGGTCACGCCGAAGATCCGGCCGATCTCCTCAAGGGTGCGGGGCCGCCCGTCGTCCAGCCCGTAGCGCAGCTGGACCACCTTCCGCTCGCGTTCGCCGAGGGTGGAGAGCACCGCTTCCAGGTGTTCGCGCAGCAGCAGGAACGCGGCGGACTCGACCGGGGAGGCGGCGTCGCCGTCCTCGATCAGGTCGCCGAGGGCGACGTCCTCCTCGCCGACCGGGGCGTGCAGCGAGACGGGTTCCTGGGCGAGCCGCAGGACCTCGCCGACCCGCTCCGGGGTGAGGTCGAGCTGGTCGGCGACCTCCTCGGCCGTCGGCTCGTACCCGCGTTCCTGGAGCATCCGGCGCTGGACCCGCACGACGCGGTTGATCAGTTCGACGACGTGCACCGGGACCCGTATGGTCCGCGCCTGGTCGGCGAGGGCGCGGGACATGGACTGCCGGATCCACCAGGTCGCGTACGTGGAGAACTTGTAGCCCCGGGTGTAGTCGAACTTCTCGACCGCCCTGATCAGTCCGAGGTTTCCCTCCTGGACCAGATCGAGCATGGTCAGTCCGCGTCCGATGTGGCGCTTGGCGACGGAGACGACGAGGCGGAGGTTGGCCTCGATGAGGCGGCGCTTCGCCGTCCGCCCCATGACCACCAGCCGGTCGAGGTCGCCGGCCAGCCGGGTGTCCGGGTCCGGGGTGCGCGCGAGCCGTTCCTCGGCGAAGAGCCCGGCCTCGACGCAGCGGGCGAGCTCCACCTCCTCGGCGGCGCTGAGCAGGGGTATTCGGCCTATCTCCCGCAGGTACTGGCGGAAGAGGTCGGAGGAGTTGCCCTCGGTCTCCGAACGGCTCCGCGCCCCCGGCTCCGGTTCCGGGCCCGACCCCGTTTCCGGTTCCGGAGCTTCGGGCGCCTCGGGCTCCTCCGCGAGCGCCCCGGGCGGGTCCGGCGGCTCGGCGGCCGGTACCGGCGGGGGCTCCACCGCGGCCTCCGGATGTCGCACGGCCCGGTTCTGCGTGGGGATGGCCGAGACGTACTCGGTTTTGGTCAGGGTCCGGGTCTGCACGGGGGCGACCTCCAGGTGATCGCTGCCGGACCGCGGGGATGGCAGCCACCGTTCGGTGGACCGGCCGCGCTCCGATGACTCAGGCACCGCCCTCAGTGTGGGGCACGACACATCCCCGTCACGAGGGGCGTGCGGGGACTTTCTGAGTCCGGTCCGTGACCGGGCGATTACCGCCGGGAGCGCCCGAGGGGCGTCAGAGCGCGGCGGCCCCGTGGCTGCGCAGGCTCTGGGCGTACTGCTGGAGGACCCAGACCTCGTTCTGCGCGGCGGCCAGATGGTCCGGGGCCACATTGCTGCCGAGGCGGGCCAGGCTGCCCTGGACGTCGTTGATCCGGCGGTCCACGGCGCGCAGCCTGACCTGGACGAGCTGCATGCCCGCGTAGGTCTCGTCGATGGTCTTGCCGTGGAAGACCTCGACGGCCAGTTCGGTGACGAGGTTGCGCACCGTGTCGTCGGGGGCCGCGTCCAGGACCTGGGCCAGGTACTCGCGGGTTTCCGGCACGCCCGATTCCGCGCCGCCCGCCTCCTCGATGCACCGCCGTACGGCGGCGTAGGGCGGGGCGGTGAACTCGTCGGCCCCGTAGGCGTCGAAGGCGGGCGAGACGAGGGAGGGCTTCTGGAGGGCGAGCTTCAGCAGCTCGCGCTCGGTGCGGTGGGCGGGGCTGCGGAGGTTGAGGGCGGGGCCCGAGGGGGTCACCGGCGCCGGGGCCTGCTGGTGCTGGGGCCCCGGGCGGGAGGGGCCCCGGGCGGGGCCCCGCTGGTCGCCCCGCTCGCGGGCCCAGCGGGCGAGCTGGCCGACGCGCCTGACCACGAACTGGGTGTCCAGGATGCCGAGCATGCCGGCCAGCTGGACGGCGACCTCGTGCTGCGAGGAGCTGTTCTTGATCCGGGCGACGACGGGCGCCGCCTCGTCGAGCGCGGCGGCGCGGCCCGCCGGGGTCTCCAAGTCGTACCTGGAGACGATCTGGCGGAGCGCGAACTCGAAGAGCGGGGTGCGCGGCTCGACCAGGTCGCGCACGGCGTCGTCGCCCTTGACCAGACGCAGGTCGCAGGGGTCCATGTTGTCCGGGGCGATCGCGATGTACGTCTCGGCGGCGAACTTCTGGTCGTCCTCGAAGGCGCGCAGGGCGGCCTTCTGACCGGCCGCGTCGCCGTCGAACGTGAAGATCACCCGGGCGCTGCCGTTGTCCATCAGGAGCCGGCGCAGGATCTTGATGTGGTCGCCGCCGAAGGCCGTGCCGCAGGTGGCGATGGCGGTGGTGACCCCGGCGAGATGGCAGGCCATGACGTCGGTGTAGCCCTCGACGACCACGGCCCGGCTGGCCTTCGCGATGTCCTTCTTCGCCAGGTCGATGCCGTACAGCACCTGGGACTTCTTGTAGATCGCGGTCTCGGGGGTGTTGAGGTACTTCGGTCCGTTGTCGTCCTCGCGCAGCTTGCGGGCGCCGAACCCGACGACGTCGCCGGAGGTGTCGCTGATCGGCCACATCAGCCGGCCGCGGAAGCGGTCGATGGGGCCGCGCCTGCCGTCCTGGGAGAGGCCGGAGGCGATCAGCTCCTTGTCGCTGAAGCCCTGGCCGCGCAGATAGCGGGTGAGGTGGTCCCAGCCGGCCGGGCTGTAGCCGATGCCGAAGTGGGCGGCGGCGGCCTGGTCGAAGCCCCGCTCGGCGAGGAACTTCCGGCCGATCTCGGCCTCGGGGCTCTCCAGCTGCTCGACGTAGAACCGGGCGGCGACCTTGTGCGCCTCGACCAGCCGGATGCGCTCGCCGCGCTGGTGGGAGGGGTTGTACCCGCCCTCCTCGTACCGCAGGGTGATGCCCGCCTTGGCGGCGAGCCGCTCGACCGTCTCGGAGAACGAGAGGTGGTCGATCTTCATCACGAAGGCGATCGTGTCGCCGCCCTCCTGGCAGCCGAAGCAGTGGAAGAGGCCCTTGCTCGGACTGACCTGGAAGGAGGGGGACTTCTCGTCGTGGAACGGGCAGAGCCCCTTGAGGTTGCCACCGCCCGCGTTGCGCAGCTGGAGGTACTCGGACACGACGGCGTCGATCGGGACCGCGTCCCGTACCGCCTTCACATCGTCGTCATTGATCCTGCCTGCCACGGGTGAATTCTACGGGTGGGGTCGGACAGCCGGACCGCGCGGCGATGTGATCCACGGAACCCGCCGGTCCGGTGCGGCCGGGTCCGCCCCCGCCCGGGGAGGCCGGGCGGGAGGGCGGACGCCGTCGGGCGCCCCGCCCCCGGCTCAGCCCAGGGATTCCAGCGGTACCGACGGGTCCGCCAGCGCGTCCGGGTCGATCTGCCGGCCGGACCTGATCAGTGCCTGCACGGCCTCGGTGACGTCCCACACGTTGACGTTCATGCCGGCCAGCACCCGCTGGTCCTTCAGCCAGAAGGCGATGAACTCGCGCCTGCCCGCGTCGCCGCGGATGACCACCTGGTCGTAGCTGCCCGGCGGCGCCCAGCCGGAGTATTCGAGGCCGAGGTCGTACTGGTCGGAGAAGAAGTACGGCACCCGGTCGTAGCTCACCTCCTGGCCGAGCATGGCGCGGGCCGCGGCCGGGCCGGTGTTCAGCGCGTTCGCCCAGTGCTCCACGCGCAGCCGGGACCCGAGCAGCGGATGGGCCACGTTGGCGACGTCACCGGCCGCGAAGATGTGCGGGTCGCTGGTGCGCAGGGAGGCGTCCACGGCGATGCCGCCGCCCTCCGCGCGGGCGGCCATGGCGAGCCCGGCGGTCTCGGCGAGGGCGGTGCGGGGAGCGGCGCCGATCGCGGCGAGGACGTCGTGGGCGGGGTGCTCCTCGCCGTCGTCGGTGCGGACGGCGAGCACCAGGCCGTCCTGGCCGATGATCTCGGTGAGGCGGACGCCGAAGTGGAAGCGGACCCCGTGCTCGCTGTGCAGGTCGGTGAAGATCTGGCCGAGTTCGGGGCCGACGACCTGGTGCAGCGGGGTCGGTTCCGGTTCGACGACGGTGACCTCGGCGCCGTACCCGCGCGCCGCCGCCGCGACCTCCAGGCCGATCCAGCCGGCCCCCGCGATCACCAGGTGGCCGTTGTCGCGGCCGAGCGTGGCCAGGACGTTGCGCAGCCGGTCGGCGTGGGCGAGGCGGCGCAGGTGGTGGACGCCTGCCAGGTCCGTGCCCGGCACGGGGAGGCGGCGCGGTTCGGCCCCGGTGGCGAGCAGCAGCTTGTCGTAGTGGACGACGGTGCCGTCGCCTAGCTGTACGGAGCGGTCCGCCCGGTCGAGCGAGGTGACGGGCTGGCCCAGGTGCAGTTCGATCTCGGCGCCCGCGTACCAGGCGGTCTCGTGGACGAAGACGCTGCCGCGGTCCTCCTTGCCGGAGAGATAGCCCTTGGAGAGCGGAGGCCGTTCGTACGGATGGTCGCGTTCGTCGCCGAGGAGGATCACCCGGCCGCTGAAACCCTCCGCCCGGAGGGTCTCCGCCGCCTTCGCTCCGGCCAGTCCTCCGCCGACGATGACGAACGTCCGATGTGCGTCGACCACTTGGTGCCTCCTCGGTGCTTGCTTCACGGCGCCGCCAACTGCGAGCGTCCCGCACGCAGCGTGATGGCGAAAGAGGGTGTACCCCGATCAGGTCACCCCCCGTGGCCGGTCCCAGTCTGCGCCCGCGGCCCACGGCCCGTGGCGCGGCTCGCGGACGGGGTGCGAACGGGCCGGTTCCCGGTTGCCCGGCCGGGGCGACTGACTACTGTGGGAATCCGGCGCCGTCGGGGCGGTCCGGCAGGGCCTCGGGACGGCGCGGAGGACGCAATGCGCGGGGCGCATGTTACGCATCCACTTCACCAGCGAGGACCTGAACCGGCTGCGGACCGCGCCGGGCCCGGCGCGGCGGCCGGTGGGCCGGGCCTCCGGCGGCCGGTCAGCGGCGGGAGGTGAGCGAGGCGTGCAGGGAGCGCGCCGACGCGTCGGTGAGGGCGGCGATCTGGTCGACCAGGACCCGTTTGCGGGCGGCGTCGTCCCGGGCGGCGTCGAACAGCGCCCGGAACTGCGGCTCCAGCCCTTCCGGGGCGCGCGCGGTCAGTGCGGCGGCCAGCTCGGCGATGACGATCCGCTGGTCGGCGCGGATCGCCTCCTGCTCGGCGCGCTGCATGACGTACCGGTCGGCGACCGCCTTGAGGACCGCGCATTCGTTGCGGGTCTCGCGGGGGACGACGAGCTCGGCGGCGTACCGGCCGAGGCGGCCCGTGCCGTACGCCTGCCGGGTGGCGCTCTCGGCGGCGAGGCAGAACCGGCCGATCAGCTGGCTCGTGGCGTCCTTCAGCCGGGCCTGCGCGACGGCGGAGCCGTCGTAGCCGCGCGGCCACCAGTCCTGGGCGACGAGCCGGTCCAGGGCTTCGGCCAGCTCCTCGGGGTCGGTGTCCGCCGGGACGTAGCGGCCGACGGCGACCGTCCAGATCTCGTCGCGCTCGGGCTCGGCGCAGAGACGGTCGGGGTCGATGTGTCCGGCGTGCAGCCCGTCCTCGAAGTCGTGCACGGAGTACGCGACGTCGTCGGACCAGTCCATGACCTGGGCCTCGAAGCACTTGCGGTTCTCCGGCGCGCCCCTGCGGGCCCAGGCGAAGACCGGCAGGTCGTCCTCGTACACCCCGAATTTCGGTGAGCCGGGGTCGGTGGGGTGCGCGCCGCGCGGCCAGGGGTACTTGGTGGCGGCGTCCAGGGCGGCCCGGGTCAGGTTGAGGCCGACGCTGACCAGTTCACCGGTCCGGGTGTCGGGCACGAAGCGCTTGGGTTCGAGCCGGGTCAGCAGGCGCAGCGACTGGGCATTGCCCTCGAAGCCGCCGCAGTCCGACGCGAAGTCGTTGAGCGCCTGCTCGCCGTTGTGCCCGAACGGCGGGTGGCCCAGGTCGTGGGCGAGGCAGGCCGTCTCGACGAGGTCGGGGTCGCAGCCGAGCGCGGCGCCGAGTTCGCGGCCGACCTGGGCGCATTCGAGGGAGTGGGTGAGCCGGGTCCGCGGGCTGGCGTCCCAGGTGTGGCCGCGGGTGCCGGGGGTGACGACCTGGGTCTTCCCGGCGAGCCGGCGCAGTGCGGCGGAGTGCAGCACCCGGGCGCGGTCGCGCTGGAACGCGGTACGGCCCGGCCGCTTGTCCGGCTCGGTGTCCCAGCGTTCGGCGTCCGCCGCACTGTAGGGGGCCGTGCCGTGGTGGTCCTGCGTGCCGTGCGTGCCGTGCGTGCCGTCCATGGTTCCGACAGTAGACGGCCGGTCCGACGAGCGGGCTCAGGCGCGGGCACCGGGCGGACGCGCGGGCCCGCCCGAACCCGTCCGCCCGATTCGCAACCCTTTGGGTCCACTGATCGTCCGATCATGTGGGGGCGGCAGCCTCCGGTGCGGAAAAGAAGGGGCTCCCATGCGGATGAGGTTGCCGGGACGGCGGCTGCTCGGACGGTTGCGCCCGGGGCTGCCCCGGACGCGGCGCGGGCAGCGGCGGGCCGTGCAGGGGGTGATGCTCGCGTGCGTGGCCGCGCTGGCGCCCGCGACCTGGATGCACTGCGTCGCCGACGCCCGCGTCAGGACGGTCGCGGACGCGCCCGCGCAGCAGGTGGCCGTGGTGTTCGGGGCGGGGCTGTGGCAGGGCAGGCCGTCGCCGTACCTCGCGAACCGGCTGCGGACCGCCGCCGAGCTGTACCGGGACGGAAAGGTGAAGGTCGTGCTCGTGACCGGCGACAACAGCCGGAAGGAGTACGACGAGCCGGAGGCCATGCGCACCTATCTGAGGGAGCGGGGCGTTCCGGACGATCGGATCGTGAGCGACTTCGCCGGGTTCGACACCTGGGACTCGTGCGTACGGGCCAAGAAGATCTTCGGGGTCGACCGGGCGGTGCTGGTGAGCCAGGGGTTCCACATCCACCGGGCGATCGCGCTGTGCCGGACCGCCGGCATCGACGCGTACGGCGTCGGTGTCGACGCCGTGCACGACGCGACCTGGTACTACGGCGGGACGCGGGAGGTGTTCGCGGCGGGGAAGGCGGCGCTGGACGCCGTGTTCAAGCCCGATCCGCACTTCCTGGGGCCGCGCGAGCCCGGTGTCGGGAAGGCGCTGGCGCTGGCGGCGGACGAGGAGTAGCCCCCGCCCGCCGTGCCGCCCGCGCCGCCGGACCCGGTGTTACAGGGAGGTGACCGGGGCGGTCTCGGCCGAGACCCAGGCGAGGTAGCGGTCACTGCCCCGGAGGATCGGGATCGCGATGATCTCCGGGGTCTCGTAGTCGTGCGCCGCCCGGAGGTGGGCCTCCAGTTCGTCGTACCGCTCGGCCGTCGTCTTGCACAGCAGCTGCCACTCCCGCGCCGTCTCGACGGCACCCTGCCAGCGGTAGACCGAGGTGACGGGCGCGGAGATCTGCACGCACGCGGCAAGCCGCGCCTCCACCACGCCCCGGGCCAGGCCCCGGGCCTTCTCCTCGCTGTCCGTCGTGGTCAGTACGGTCAGCCAGGCCGGTGTCGTCGTCACCTTCGGCTCCTCGTGGGTCGGTTACGGGATGCCCTCGCTCCCTGCCCCGATTGTCGTACCCGCCCCGGCCCGGCGCCGCCCGCGGTCAGCGGCCGTACGGGCGCACGGCCTTGGCGTCGCGCAGCGCGTGCCCCCACCAGACCAGCTGGTCGAGCAGCACCTTGGCCGCCGCGTCGCAGCCCGCCGGGTCGCGGTGCCCGCCCTCGTCGTCGAACAGGGAGCCCGCGTTGTGGAAGGACACCGTCTCGCGGATGCCGACCGTGTGCAGCTCCGCGAAGACCTGCCGCAGGTGCTCGACGGCCCGCAGCCCGCCGGACACCCCGCCGTACGAGACGAACGCGACGGGCTTGGCCTGCCACTCGGCGCGGTGCCAGTCGATGAGGTTCTTCAGCGGGGCCGGGAAGGAGTGGTTGTACTCGGGGGTGACGACGACGAAGGCGTCGGCCGCCGCCAGTCGCGACGAGACGGCCGCGAGCCGGCTCCGCGCGGCGGCGTCGGGCCGGTGGGAGAGGGCGACCGGGAGGTCGATTTCCGCGACGTCGATCACATCGGTCTCGATGTCGGAGCGCTCCGCGGTGCGGGAGAGGAACCAGCCGGAGACGACGGGGGCGAACCGCCCCTCGCGGTTGCTGGCGACGATGACCGCGACCTTCAGGGGCGCGGCGGAAACGGTGGACACGGGTGCTGTGGTGGGTTCCATGCGGAGAGGCTCGTACGTCAACCATGGTTGAGGTCAAGCCCTGCCGGACAGGCCCCCCTTCGGCCGCCGCGGGCCGACCCTACGGTGGACCCATGACGACTTCCCCGCACCCGCCCTTCCCGTACGCCGAGTTCGACGGGCACCCGGCCACCGAGGAGGATCTGCGGATTCCGGCCTTCTCCGGCTACGGCCATTTCACCGCCATGCAGGTCAGGGACGGGAAGGTGCGCGGTCTCGCGCTGCATCTGGCCCGGCTGGACTCCGCGAACCGGGAGCTGTTCGAGCGCCCGCTGGACGGGGAGCGGGTCCGCGGGCTGGTCCGGCACGCGCTGGACGGCGCCGGGGTGCGGGACGCCTCCGTCCGGGTGCACGGCTTCCTGCCCCCGGACGACGCGGAGACCACCGTCATGGTGACGGTGCGCGAACCGGCGCGGAAGTCCACCGAACCGCACGCCCTGATGTCCGTCCCGTACGTCCGCACCGTGCCGCACATCAAGCGTCCCGGGGAGTTCGGCCAGATGTACTACGCGCGGCAGGCCGCACGCGCCGGTTTCGACGAGGCCCTGCTGACCGCGCCGGACGGCACGGTGGCGGAGGGGGCGATCACCAATGTCGGCTTCTGGGACGGCACTTCGGTGGTCTGGCCCGATGCCCCCTGTCTGCTCGGCACCACCATGGCGCTGCTGGAGCGGCAACTGCCCGCCGCGGGGCTGGAGTCCGTGCGGCGGCCGGTGACGCTGGACACGCTGCCCTCGTTCGGGGCGGCGTTCCTCACCAACTCGCAGGGCATCGCGCCGGTCCGGCGGATCGACGACACGGAGTTCGCGGTGGACGAGGAGCTGATGGCACGGATCGGGCGGGCGTACGACGCCGCGCCCGGGGACGTGATCTGACGCCGGGGGCGGTCCGGACCGCCGCGGAACGGTTCCGCCCGCCGGACCCGGGAACGGTTCCGCCCCCACCGGGTCCTGGGGGGACGAATCCGGTGGGGGCGGCGGCCGGGGGCGGCCGATGGACCGTCCCGTGGGGGGTGTGAGACGTGTGCCCGGCCCTCGCCCCCTCATGCGTGTGATGTGCGCCACTTTTTCCGGGGCGCCTTCACCCGTTCGGCGCCGGGCGGCGCGAGACCGCTCCCACCACCTTCGATTACCGCAGTGACCTGCGCGATCATATTCCGGCAAGGCTGCCGCGCCGGTCCGATCGGGTGAAAGCTGACTTGGTGTCAGCAGGCATGGGTGGCGGCCCGCCCGTTAGCTCGGAGCCAGGACACACCGACTCGCCCCCCATCGCCGGAGGAACCCCCCATGCGTCCTGTCCGCCCCGTGACCGGTGCCGCCGCTTCGGCGGTCACCATAGCCGCGCTCGGCCTCTTCGTCGCCGGGCCGACCGCGTACGCAGGTGACACCGAGGCACTGCGGACCGGCTCGGCGAACGCCGTGTCCCGGACCGTCGACAGGCCGATGGCGCAGCCCGCCGACGAAGAGGGCTCGGACGACGCCGTCGCCGGGCCGGGCGCGGACGCCCAGTTCGGGCTCGACGCGCTCTCCGGACTCGGCGTCCCCTCGCTGCTCGACTCCGCGGGCGGGCTCGACGCCCTCTCCGGACTCGGTCTGCCGGGCGGGCACGACAAGGCGTCCGGGGACGAGGAGGACGGGGGAGGCGGCGAAGAGAAGACGGACCAGGGAGGCAAGGGCGACAAGGGGGACGAGGAGTCGGGCGGGCGCGACAGCTCCTCGTCGTCCGGCCGTGAGAGCTGGAAGCCTTCCGGGGAGGAGGACCCGGCGAAGCACGACGGTTCCTCGTCCGGGCACGACAGCTCGTCCTCGGAGCACGAGGGCTCCTCGACCACGCCGACCGGCCCGACCGGGCACGTCAGAACAGGGGTCGGCGGCAGCGTCCGGTCCGACACCACCCAGATCGCGGCGGGCGCCGGCGTTCTCGCCGTGACCGCCGTCGGCGGAGCCTGGCTCCTGCGTCGCCGGGCGAGCGGCACGCAGGGAGCCTGCTGACGGAGCCGGATTCACGTCTCCGTACCGCCTGGTTTCCGTCCCGGTGGCCGCGCGCCACCGGGACGGGACCGTTCCCGTTTCCGTCACCCGGAGGACGACCGTGTCCCAGAAGGCCAAGGGCTGGCTGCTGGTCATCGCCGCGCTGGTCGGCGTCTGGCTGATCCGGAACGGCTCCGACACCCAGCTGGTCCCGCCCCGGCCGACCACCGCGCAGGGCTTCGCGAGCGGTCCGGAACTCCAGCCGGGCTCCCCGCTCGCCCAGCCGCTGAAGCCCTCGGAACCCGTACGCCTGCGCATCCCGAGCATCCGGGTCGACGCGCCGGTGATGCGGCTCGGGCTCGGCCCCGACGGCAGCCTCGACGTGCCGCCGGCCGGGAACCGCAATGTCGTCGGCTGGTACCGCGACGGCACTCCCCCGGGTTCCCTGGGCAGCGCCATCGTCGCCGGTCACGTCGACAACGCGCAGGGGCGGTCGGTCTTCTACGACCTGGGAGCCCTCCAGAAGGGCAGCACGGTCGAGGTGGTCCGCCGGGACGGGCGCACCGCCGTCTTCTCGCTCGACGCGACCGAGGTCTACGAGAACGACGCCTTCCCCGACGAGCGGGTGTACGGCGCCTCGCCCTACGCCTCGCTGCGGCTGATCACCTGCGGCGGCGGCTTCTCGGAGGAGACGGGGTACGAGGGCAACGTGGTGGCGTACGCGCATCTGACCGCCGTGCGCTGAGCCCCGCCGCCCGGCGTCCGGCAGGTGACCCTCCGGCCGGGCGGTCGCCCCCGGCCGGGGGCCGTCCGGCAGGTTCTCAGGCCGCCCACTGGTCGAACGCCAGCTTCGCGACCAGTGAGAACACCACGACCAGCAGCACCCCGCGGACGAACCCGCTGCCCCTGCTGAGCGCCATCCGCGCCCCGACGAGCCCGCCCGCCAGGTTGAACACCGCCATCAGCGCGGCCAGCTGCCACAGCACGCTGCCCTGGTACGCGAACATCGCCAGCGCGCCCGCGTTGGTGCAGACGTTGACGATCTTGGCGGTGGCGGAGGCGTTCACCAGGTCGAGGTGGAGCACCGCGGTCAGCGCCAGCACCAGGAAGGTGCCCGTGCCCGGCCCGAACAGCCCGTCGTAGAAGCCGATCCCGCCGCCGACCAGCACGATGGCGGCGACGGTGCGGGCACGGCCGGCCTCGCGCCGCGCGCCCTCGTCCACGGTGCTGCCGAACGAGGGCCGCAGCATCACGAACGCCGCGACGGCCAGCAGCACCACCATGATCACCGGACGGAGCACATCGCTGCTGATCCCGGCGGCGAAGAACGCGCCGGTCATCGACCCTGCCAGGGCCGCGAACCCGATCCGCAGGGCCGTCGCCACCTTGACCGGCGTCTTGCGCACATACGTCACGGCGGCCCCCGTGGTGCCGACGATGGCGACCGCCTTGTTCGTGCCCAGCACGTGCGCGGCGGGGACGTGCGGCAGGCCCAGGAGCAGCGCGGGCAGCAGAAGCAGTCCCCCGCCGCCCACCACCGCGTCGATCCAGCCGGCCGCGGCGGCGGCGAGGCAGAGGACGATCAAGGCGGTGAGCGTTATGTCGGGCATGCTCGCGACCTTAAGGACGCGATGCGTGCCCCGTCCAACCACTTCGGCCTGATGCCGGGAAAGTTGAGCCGGTTCTGAGGTTCCCGCACCCCGTGGCCCCGGCTCCCCCACCGGCAACGAATCCCCCACCGGCAACGACTCCGCCGCCGACGACGAACCCCGGAACGCACCGGTCCGGCCAAGACCCCGCCGCCGTACGCTTGGGCCATGAGCAAGGGCTGGAACGCGAGCGACATCCCGGACCCGAGCGGCCGCACGGCCGTGGTCACCGGAGCCAACAGCGGGATCGGTCTGTTCACCGCGCGGGAGCTGGCCCGGTGCGGCGCACGGGTGCTGCTCGCCTGCCGCGACGAGGCGCGTGGCAGGGCGGCCGAGTCCCGCATCCGGACGGCCGTGACCGGCGCGGACGTGGAGTTCGTACCGCTCGACCTGGCCGATCTGGCGTCCGTGCGCGAGTTCGCCGCGAACCGCGTGCCCGAGCGGATCGATCTGCTGATCAACAACGCGGGCGTGATGGCCCTCCCGTACGGGAGGACGGCCGACGGCTTCGAGCGGCAGTTCGGTGTCAACCACCTCGGGCACTTCGCCCTGACCGGGCTGTTGTTCCCGAGGCTCGTCGATACGCCCGGAGCGCGGGTGGTGAGCGTCTCCAGCGGGCTGCACGCCCTGTCGAACATCGACATGGGGGATCTCAACAGCGAGCGGGACTACCGGCGTTGGATCGCGTACGCCCGCTCGAAGACGGCCAATCTGCTCTTCGTGCACGAGCTGGCCCGGCGGCTCGCGAGGGCCGGCTCGGGTCTGGTGGCAGCCGCCGCGCACCCGGGATACGCGTCGACCAATCTGCAGACCGCCGCCGCCCGGATGGAGAACCGCAGGGTGGCAGAGCGGGTGTTCGGGTTCGGCAACCGGCTCATCGCCCAGCCCGCATCCATGGGTGCGCTGCCCACGCTCTACGCGGCCACCGCGCCCGACGTGTCCCCCGATTCGTTCACCGGGCCGGGCCTGTTGGGCTGGCGCGGTGCGCCGGCTCCGTCCCGGCGGGCGGCCTGGACGCTGGACGATGTGGCGAGCGAGCGGCTCTGGGTGGCGTCGGAGCAGCTCACGGGGGTGACGTATCCGGGGCTCGACTCCTGAGACCCGGCCCCGCCGTCCGTGGTTCGCGGTCCGTGGTTCTCAGCACTGCCTGCCGATGGCGGCCGGGTCCATCCACACGACCTCCCAGATGTGGTGGTTCGGGTCCTGGAAGGAACGGCCGTACATGTGGCCGTGGTCCATCGTCTCGTTGGCGGGCGATCCGCCGGAGGCGAGGGCGGTGTCGACCAGCTCGTCCACCTTCTCCCTGCTGTCGGCGCTCAGGGCGAGGATCACCTCGGTGGACTTCGAGGCGTCGGCGATCTCCTTCTTGGTGAACTCCTTGAAGCGCGGCTCGGAGAGGAGCATCGCGAAGATGGTGTCGCTGATGACGAGGCACGCGGCGTGCTCGTCGCTGAACTGCGGGTTGCACGAGAAGCCCAGCTTGCCGAAGAAGGACTTGGTCGCTTCGAGGTCCTTGACCGGCAGGTTGACGAAGATCATCTGAGGCATGGCCGCTTCGCTCTCCACTCTTGCCCGAACCCTGTTGTTCGAGCGTGTACGACAGGTAGACGGCCGGGCTCCCCGGAACTCATCGCCGTCGGCGAAGAAAATCCGCAGGAGATTTTTCGCCACCTGCCACCTGCCACCTGCCACCCGCGCGCCCGCCGGCCCCCCGCGCGCCCGCCGGCCCCCCGCGCGCCCGCCGGCCCCCCGCGCGCCCGTCGGCCCCTCCCGCCCCTCCCGTCGGCCCCGCGCGCCCCTGGGCGTCAGGACATCGCGAGCGGGGCGCCGCCCCGGAGCAGTGATCCGCCCAGCGGGGTCAGCGTGTGCAGGACCGAGCCGCCGTGCCGCAGGGTGTGGATCAGGCCCGCCTCGCGCAGTACACAGGCGTGCTGGCTCGCCGAGGCGAGGGAGACCCCGGCGCGCAGGGCGAGTTCGCTGGTCGTGCAGCCGTTGCCGATGGCGTTCAGGACGGTGGAGCGGGTGTTGCCGAGAAGCCGGCCGAGCCAGGGGCCCGGTTCGGGTTCGGCGAAGACCGGGGCGCGGGAGTGGGTGACGGGGTAGACGAGGACCGGCGGGAGCCGCGGGTCGCGGTAGACGACCGGGGTGACGCGGCAGAAGTAGGACGGCTGGAGCAGCAGCCCCCGTCCGTCCGGGCGGATCTCCCGGTCCACCGGGTAGTCCGCCTCCAGCACCGGGGCCCGCCAGCGGATCATCGGCGGCAGGGAGGCGAGCAGTTCGTGCGCGCCGCCGTCCAGGAGCGCGCGGCCGCGTATGGCACGGTCGGCCTCGACGCTGGCCCGGATGTGCGGCCAGTAGGGCTCGATCGCGGCGCGGTGGTAGTCGCGCAGGGCGCGGGCGAGCCGGCCGAGCTGTGCGTCGTCGCCGCCCGGACAGCGGGCCGCATCACGGCGTTCGGCGGACAGCAGGGCGAGTTCGGCGCGGACGCGGGCGGGCGGCGTACCGCGCAGGGCCTCCATTCCGGCGTCGATGCCGTAGGGCTCGCCGCCTTCCTGAGAAGGCGTCAGGAAATCCGGGAAATAGCCGCGCGGTGGAATCACGGCGGCCAGCAGGCGTACTTCACCATTCAACCGAGGCCGGGTTTCCTTGCGCCATTTCCCGAACACCGCGGAACCGCGCCGGTCCCGCAACCGGTGAAAACTCAGAATGGTTTCCCACAGCGCATCCGGCCGGGTGGCCATCCGCACCTTGGAAAGGTCCACTCCGGACAAATGGATACGCAGCACCGGACCCCCACCTGTTGCACCTGCAATTACCCCCCACCCAAGGGTATGCGACCCGTAACAGCACGTCACCACGAGGTTTCGGCCACAGGTGAAACGCCTCGCCCAGGAGGCATGTCACCCGAAAAGCTGTACGACGTCGGGTGCGTATCCGGAGCCACCGGAAGAGCGAGTGAAGGCCGTGGGGGGTTTTGCTCGTTCGGCGGCGGTGCGCGACGGTGCGGCTCCGTACCCGACGGGGGTAACCCGGGTGCGGTCCATGGGTGGGGACCCATGGACCGCATCCCGGCCCCTTCCCGCCAACGTCTTTGCGTATTGAACGAACCCTGCGAATGGTCGAAGAAAAGACCGGCCGTCGAACAGACATTGCCACGGAACAACCGGAACAAAGCGAGGCGGCGACACCCCCGCACAGGGTGTCGCCGCCTCCGGCGTTCCGGGACCGCCGCCGGACCGGTGAGGGCGGTGCTCCGGCGGCGGACCCGGGTCAGGGACCGCGGTGTCGGGTCAGCGGCTGTCGCTGCCCTGCGATTCCGCCGCCGCCCGGCCCGCTTCGAGGCGGGCGACGGGAATGCGGAACGGGGAGCAGGACACGTAGTCCAGACCCACCTCGTGGAAGAAGTGCACCGACTCCGGGTCGCCGCCGTGCTCGCCGCAGATGCCGAGCTTCAGGTCCGGGCGGGTGGCCCGGCCGGCCGCGACGGCGCTGCGGACCAGCGATCCGACGCCGTCCTTGTCGATCGTCTCGAACGGCGACACCCCGAAGATGCCCTTCTCCAGGTACGCGGTGAAGAACGAGGCCTCCACGTCGTCGCGGGAGAAGCCCCACACCGTCTGGGTCAGGTCGTTCGTGCCGAAGGAGAAGAACTGCGCGGCCTCGGCGATCTGACCGGCGGTCAGCGCGGCGCGCGGCAGCTCGATCATCGTGCCGATGGTGAGCTTCAGCCGGGTGCCGGTGGCGGCCTCGACCTCGGCGATGACCCGGTCGGCCTCCTCGCGGACGATCTCCAGCTCCTGGACCGTGCCGACGAGCGGGATCATGATCTCGGCGCGCGGGTCGCCCTTGGCGTTCTTCCGCTCGGCCGCGGCCTCGGCGATCGCCCGTACCTGCATGGCGAACAGGCCCGGGATGACGAGACCGAGGCGCACGCCGCGCAGACCCAGCATCGGGTTCTGCTCGTGCAGCTTGTGCACGGCCTGGAGCAGGCGCAGGTCGTTCTCGTTGGCGTCCTTGCGGGACTCGGCGAGCGCGACGCGCACCGAGAGCTCCGTGATGTCCGGCAGGAACTCGTGCAGCGGCGGGTCGAGCAGCCGCACGGTGACGGGCAGCCCGTCCATCGCCTCGAACAGCTCGATGAAGTCGGCCTTCTGGAGCGGCAGCAGCTCGCCCAGCGCCGCCTCGCGCTCGGCGTCGGTGTCCGCGAGGATCAGCTTCTCGACCAGCCCGCGGCGCTCGCCGAGGAACATGTGCTCGGTGCGGCACAGGCCGATGCCCTGGGCGCCGAAGCGGCGGGCCCGCAGCGCGTCCTCGGCGTTGTCGGCGTTGGCCCGCACCCGCAGCCGGCGCACCCGGTCCGCGTACGCCATGATCCGGTGCACGGCGGCGACCAGTTCGTCGGCGTCGTCGGCGCCCGCGTGCATCCGGCCCTCGAAGTACTCGACGACCGGGGACGGCACGACGGGGACCTCACCGAGGTACACCTTGCCGGTGGAGCCGTCGATGGAGACGAGGTCGCCCTCCTCGATGACCCGGCCGCCCACCGTCATCCGGCGGCGCTTGGTGTCGACCTCCAGGTCCTCGGCGCCGCAGACGCAGGTCTTGCCCATGCCGCGCGCCACGACGGCGGCGTGCGAGGTCTTGCCGCCGCGCGAGGTCAGGATGCCCTCGGCCGCGATCATGCCGTCGAGGTCGTCCGGGTTGGTCTCGCGGCGGATGAGGATGACCTTCTCGCCGGAGCGGGACCACTTCACCGCGGTGTACGAGTCGAAGACGGCCTTGCCGACGGCGGCGCCCGGCGAGGCGGCGATGCCCCGGCCCAGCAGCTCGGGCCCCTTCCCGCCGATGGCTCCCTCGTCGTCGAAGCGCGGGAACATCAGCTGGGCCAGCTGTGCCCCGTTGACCCGCTGGAGCGCCTCCGCCTCGTCGATCAGGCCCTGGTCGACGAGCTGGGTGGCGATCCGGAAGGCGGCACCGGCGGTGCGCTTGCCGACCCGGGTCTGGAGCATCCACAGCCGGCCGCGCTCGATGGTGAACTCGATGTCGCACAGGTCCTTGTAGTGCGTTTCGAGGGTCTCCATGATCTGCATCAGCTGGTCGTACGACTTCTTGTCGATCGACTCCAGCTCGGCGAGCGGCATGGTGTTGCGGATGCCTGCGACGACGTCCTCGCCCTGGGCGTTCTGCAGGTAGTCGCCGTAGACGCCCTGGTGGCCGCTGGCCGGGTCACGGGTGAAGGCGACACCGGTGCCGGAGTCGGGGCCGAGGTTGCCGAAGACCATCGAGCAGACGTTGACGGCGGTGCCGAGGTCGCCGGGGATGCGCTCCTGACGGCGGTAGAGCTTGGCCCGGTCGGTGTTCCACGAGTCGAAGACCGCCTTTATGGCCAGGTCCATCTGCTCGCGCGGGTCCTGCGGGAAGTCGCGCCCGGCGTCCCGCACGACGATCTTCTTGAACTGCTCGACCAGCTTCTTCAGGTCGGCCGCGTCCAGATCGACGTCGACCGTGACGCCCTTGGCCTCCTTCGCCGCCTCCAGCGCCTCCTCGAAGAGGTCGCCGTCGACGCCGAGGACGGTCTTGCCGAACATCTGGATGAGGCGGCGGTAGGAGTCCCAGGCGAACCGCTCGTCGCCCGCCTGCGCGGCGAGACCGGCCACGGACTCGTCCGAGAGGCCGATGTTGAGGACCGTGTCCATCATGCCGGGCATCGAGAACTTCGCGCCGGAGCGGACCGAGACCAGCAGCGGGTCGTCCGCCTGGCCGAGCTTCTTGCCCATCCGCGTCTCGAGGGCGTCGAGGTGCGCGCTGACCTCGTCGCGCAGCTCCGCCGGTTCCGCGCCGCTCTCCAGGTAGACCTTGCAGGCCTCGGTGGTGATGGTGAAGCCCGGAGGGACGGGGAGACCGAGGTTGGTCATCTCGGCGAGGTTCGCGCCCTTGCCGCCGAGGAGATCCTTCAGATCCTTGTTGCCCTCGGTGAAGTCGTAGACGAACTTCTGGCCCTGGGTCTCCGGGGTGGTTACCTGGGGATCTTTGTTTTCCGACACGGGTCTCGACTCCTCGAGGACGCGGTGGCTGCCCTGACGGCGAGGAACATACCCAGATCGAAGGTGTCTGGGTACGTCCACTTGCGCGTCACGAGGCCTCAACCACCCGTCCGCCAGCAGATCGAAAGTGACGCGATCTTCCGTCCGATCGGCGTCATTCATTCAACTCCTGAACACATAAACACTCGACGCCATCGGATTCCACCATTTCGGTGACGCTGCGCAAGGGAAGCGTCGATCGATCAAAGTGGAGCCCCATGGCACCCAGTGCCATCATTTGAGAAATGCAGCTCTCAAAATTGCGCTCATTTGAGCGACGCGGCTCTCAGGGTGGCGAGAATCACTCTACGAGCGATGCTCAGATGTCACCATCCGGACGCCCGGTCGACGAGCCGATGTCACGTAATGATCATCAGGGGCAGCCGAGCGTGAGCGAAATCGGGGCGCACCGCCCGCCTCCGATGGGTTCGAGGCGCGTTCCGACCGAACCGTCGCCGATTCCGGCCGGATAAAGCGCTCAGATGAGCAGGACAAAAGAAGAGGCACGCGGTGCCCATGGCGCCGCGTGCCCCTGAGGGTCGGAGCAAGACCCGGGAAGGCCGGGGGAAAGCCGGAGGAAGAACCGAGGAGCGCCGAAGGAAGGAGCGAGGAGCATCCCGGCCCGGAACCGTCCGGAACCGGCCGGGGGGCCGTCCTCAGCCGCCCGAGGTGTCCAGCTCCGCGTCCGGGCTGACGCCCGCGCAGTCGTACGGGTCCTTCAGCCAGCCGTCCGGCAGCACCACGCGGTTGTTGCCCGAGGTGCGCCCGCGCGGCCCGTCCGCGCCGTCCGGCCACGGCTGGTCCAGGTCCAGCTCCTGCAGCTGCCCGGCCAGCTCCTCCAGCGACGAGGTGACCGCGAGCTTCTTGCGCATCTCGGAACCGACCGAGAACCCCTTGAGGTACCAGGCGACGTGCTTGCGGAAGTCGATCACGCCCCGCGCCTCGTCACCGATCCATTCGCCGAGCAGCGTCGCGTGGCGCAGCATGACGTCGGCGACCTCGCGCAGCCCCGGCGCCGCGGCGGTGCGGGGCGCGTCCGGGCCGGATGGCGCCGCACCCGCCCCCGCACCCTCGAACGCCCGCACCAGGTCGCCGAAGAGCCAGGGCCGGCCCAGGCAGCCGCGCCCCACGACCACGCCGTCGCAGCCGGTCTCGCGCATCATCCGCAGCGCGTCGTCCGCGCACCAGATGTCGCCGTTGCCGAGGACGGGGATCTCCGGGACATGCTCCTTGAGCCGGGCGATGGCGTCCCAGTCGGCGGTTCCGCCGTAGTGCTGGGCGGCCGTCCTGCCGTGCAGGGCGACGGCCGTGACGCCCTCCTCGACCGCGATCCGGCCCGCGTCCAGGTAGGTGATGTGGTCGTCGTCGATGCCCTTGCGCATCTTGATGGTGACCGGCAGGTCGCCCGCGTTGGAGACCGCCTGGTTGAGGATCGCGCGCAGCAGCGGCCGCTTGTACGGGAGGGCCGAGCCACCGCCCTTGCGGGTCACCTTGGGGACCGGGCAGCCGAAGTTCAGGTCGATGTGGTCGGCGAGGTCCTCGTCGACGATCATCCGAACGGCCTTGCCGACGGTGACCGGGTCCACTCCGTACAGCTGGATCGAGCGCGGGGTCTCGCTCGCGTCGAAGTGGATGAGCTGCATGGTCTTCTCGTTGCGCTCGACCAGCGCCCGCGTGGTGATCATCTCGCTGACGAACAGCCCCTTGCCGCCGGAGAACTCCCGGCACAGGGTGCGGAAGGGGGCGTTGGTGATGCCGGCCATGGGGGCCAGCACCACGGGCGGCTGCACCGTGTGCGGGCCGATCCGGAGCAGCGGGAGCGAGGGGGCGAGCGTGGTCATTGCTCCATTGTCGCGTACCGGGCGGCGCAGCCCACCGGCGGAGTTCGTTAGTTAAACGTACTATCCATGTATGCCTGAGCTGAGCCCCCGCCGACGGCAGTTGGTGCTGGCGATCTGCTGTATGAGCCTGCTGATCGTCAGCCTCGACAACACCGTGCTCAATGTCGCCCTGCCCGCCATGCAGAAGGAGCTGCACGCCACCGTCGCGGGCATGCAGTGGACGATCGACGCCTACACCCTCGTCCTGGCCTCGCTGCTGATGCTCGCGGGCTCCACCGCCGACCGGATCGGACGCCGGAAGGTCTTCCAGGCCGGGCTCGTCCTGTTCACCCTCGGCTCGCTGCTCTGCTCGCTGGCGCCGAACCTGGAGTCGCTGGTGGCGTTCCGGATGGTGCAGGCGGTGGGCGGTTCGATGCTCAACCCCGTCGCGATGTCGATCATCACCAACACCTTCACCGACCCGCGCGAACGGGCCCGTGCCATCGGGGTGTGGGGCGGTGTCGTCGGCATCTCCATGGCCGCGGGGCCGCTGGTCGGCGGTCTGCTGGTGGACTCGGTCGGCTGGCGGTCGATCTTCTGGGTCAATCTGCCGGTCGGGATCGCCGCGTTCCTGCTCACCTGGCGGTACGTCCCCGAGTCCCGTGCCCCGAAGCCGCGTCGCCCCGACCCGGTGGGGCAGCTGCTGGTGATCGGGCTGCTCGGCTCGCTGACGTACGCGATCATCGAGGCGCCCTCGGCGGGCTGGTCCTCGGCCCGCATCCCGGTCTTCGCCGCGCTCGCCGCGTGCTCACTCGTCGGACTGCTGCTGTACGAGCCCCGGCGTGCCGAACCCCTTATCGACCTGCGGTTCTTCCACAGCGCCCCGTTCAGCGGCGCCACCGCCATCGCGATCTGCTCCTTCGCCGCGCTGAGCGGGTTCCTCTTCCTCAACACCCTGTACCTGCAGAACGTGCGCGGGCTGAGCGCCCTGCACGCCGGTCTGTACATGCTGCCGATGGCGGCCCTCACCTTCGTCTGCGCGCCGCTCTCGGGGCGGCTCGTCGGCAACCGCGGGCCCCGGCTGCCGCTGCTCGTGGCGGGCGTGACCATGACGGCGTGCGGGGTGCTGTTCGCCGCGTTCGGTGCGGAGGCGGACGAGGTGCTGCTGTTCACCGGCTATGTGCTGTTCGGTCTCGGCTTCGGCATGGTGAACGCGCCGATCACCAATACGGCCGTCTCCGGGATGCCGCGCGCGCAGGCCGGGGTGGCCGCCGCGGTCGCCTCGACCAGCCGGCAGATCGGCGGGACGCTCGGGGTCGCCGTGATCGGTGCGGTGCTGGCGGCGGGGGTGGCGGGCACCGGATCGCCGCGCGGCGCCGCTTACGCAGCCGCCTTCGTGGACGCGAGCAGGCCCGCCTGGTGGATCATCGGCGGGTGCGGGCTGTGCGTGCTGCTGGTCGGGGCGCTGACCAGCGGGCGCTGGGCGCGGGAGACGGCGCGCCGGACCGCGGAGCTGCTGGAGGAGCCGAAGTCCTCCCCGGCCGGGGACCAGACTTCGGCGGGCTCCCGGTCCTGAAGGCGCCGCAGCCGCCGCGCGGTCTCCTCGGCGGCGGGGCGACCGGGTCCGGGGCACAGAGGCACGGGACAGTGGGCAAAGGGCGTGGGCCCGGATCATCGGGTGATCCGGGCCCACGGTCGTACGGGTGGTGCGGAGGCGTCAGCTCTGGTCCGGCGCGTCCTGGGCGGGGGCGTCGGACGGTGCAGAGGCGTCCGCCGCGTTCGGCTCCGGCTGTGCGGAGGCCGTGCCCGACTGTGCACGCTCGCGCATCTTGCGCAGCAGCTCCTGCTTCTGGTCGGCCGCCGTCCTGCGGTCGGTGACGCGGGCGGGACCCACGCCCTGCTGGTCGGCGCGGGACAGCTTCTTGCGCTGTCCGCCCACGCCGAGGAGGTTGTTGCGGCTCTTGGCCACGGCGTTCTCCCGTTCATGGTGCGAAGTGAGGTCTGGAACGACCTGGATTCAGTCCGGTGGGCGGCGGGCGGTCGGGCCCGCCGCGCTCTCACTCGTAGATCTGGAAGAACGAAGACATGGCCGCACCGTACCCCGGCCCCCCGCACCGTCGCACCCGCTTTTCGTCCGACCGGCCGCAGGCGCGGCGAAGCCCCGGCTCCGTGCGGGAACCGGGGCTTCGTCCGTGGCGCGGTGGGTCAGCAGCCGATCAGCCGGGCGGCGAGGTACGCCTGGACCTGGGCCAGGGAGACGCGCTCCTGCTTCATGGTGTCGCGCTCGCGCACGGTCACCGCGTTGTCGTCGAGGGTGTCGAAGTCGACGGTGACGCAGAACGGGGTGCCGATCTCGTCCTGGCGACGGTAGCGGCGGCCGATGGCGCCCGCGTCGTCGAACTCGATGTTCCAGTTCTTCCTCAGGTCGGCCGCCAGGCCCTTGGCCTTCGGCGACAGCTGCGGGTTGCGCGACAGCGGCAGGACGGCGACCTTGACCGGCGCCAGGCGCGGGTCGAGACGCATCACGGTGCGCTTCTCCATGACGCCCTTGGCGTTGGGCGCCTCGTCCTCGATGTAGGCGTCGAGGAGGAAGGCGAGCATCGCGCGTCCGACCCCGGCCGCGGGCTCGATGACGTACGGGGTCCAGCGCTCGCCGGCCTCCTGGTCGAAGAAGACCAGGTCGGTGCCCGAGGCCTTGGAGTGCGCCTTGAGGTCGTAGTCCGTGCGGTTGGCGACGCCCTCCAGCTCACCCCACTCGCTGCCGCCGAAGCGGAAGCGGTACTCGATGTCGGCGGTGCGCTTGGAGTAGTGGGAGAGCTTCTCCGCCGGGTGCTCGTACCAGCGCATGTTCTCCTCGCGCAGGCCGAGGTCCGTGTACCAGTTCCAGCGCTGGTCCATCCAGTACTGCTGCCACTCCTCGTCCTCGCCCGGCTTGACGAAGAACTCCATCTCCATCTGCTCGAACTCGCGGGTGCGGAAGATGAAGTTGCCCGGCGTGATCTCGTTCCGGAAGGACTTGCCCATCTGGGCGATGCCGAACGGCGGCTTCTTGCGCGAGGTCTGCTGCACCTGGCCGAAGTTGGTGAAGATGCCCTGCGCGGTCTCGGGGCGCAGATAGGCGACCGAGCCGGAGTCCTGGGTCGGGCCGAGGTGGGTGGAGAGCAGGCCCGAGAACTGCTTGGGCTCGGTGAAGGTGCCCTTGTTGCCGCAGTTGGGGCAGTTGAGCTCGGCCAGGCCGTTCGCGGGCACGTGGCCGTGCTTCTCCTCGTACGCCTCCTCCAGGTGGTCGGCGCGGAAGCGCTTGTGGCAGGAGGTGCACTCGGTCAGCGGGTCGGTGAAGGTGGCGACGTGACCGGAGGCCACCCACACCTCGGGGGCCAGGATGACCGACGAGTCGATGCCGACCACGTCCTCGCGCGCGGTGACCATGTAGCGCCACCACTGACGCTTGAGGTTCTCCTTCATCTCGACACCCAGCGGCCCGTAGTCCCAGGCGGCCCTCTGGCCACCGTAGATCTCACTGCAGGGGTAGACGAAGCCACGGCGCTTGCTCAGGCTGACGATGGAGTCGATCTTGTCGGCGGCCACGGTGCTCTCTTCATTACAACGACGAAACGGACAGGGATGCCGCGAAGCGCCCCGGTCGGGGAGATCGGGAGGCGAGGGGGCGAATACCTCAGATTACCGGCGGGCGCGCCCCTCCGATCAAATCGGTACCGGCGCGGTCGGCGGCGCAGTCATCTCATCGGGCTTGTTGACAATCGTTTCCAACTTTGTTGAAAATGACTGTCATGAACGTAAGCCGCCTCATACCCACCGCCGCCGTCGCCGGAGCGGTCGTCCTCGGTCTCACGGCCCTCACCGCCTGCTCCTCATCGGACGCCGCGGACCACAAGAACGGCGACAAGCTGGACGTAGTGGCCTCGTTCTACCCGATGCAGTTCCTGGCCGAGCGAATAGGTGGCGAGCACGTCTCCGTCACCACGCTGACCAAGCCGGGCGTCGAGCCGCACGACCTGGAGCTCAGCCCGCGGCAGATCGGCGGACTCACCGACGCCGACTGCATCCTGTACCTCAAGGGCATCCAGCCCGCCGTGGACGACGCCATCGAGCAGTCCGGGGCGAAGGACGCCGTCGACGCCGCGAAGCTCACCACGCTGGAGAAGCACGGCACCGAGGCCGGCGCCGACGAGCACGACGAACACGGCCACGAGCACGGCGACGAGACCGGTTCCGACCCCCACGTCTGGCTGGACCCGGTGAAGTACGCCGAGGTCGCCAAGGGCGTCGGCAAGTCGCTGGAGAAGGCCGACCCGGACCACGCCGCGGACTACCGCAAGAACACGCAGGCCCTGGTCACCGAGCTCGACGGCCTGAACACGGCGTACGAGGACGGGCTGCGGAACACCGCCACCAAGACCTTCGTCACCACCCACTCCGCCTTCGGCTACCTCGCCGAGCGCTACGGCCTGGTCCAGGAGGGCATCGCCGGCGTCGACCCCGAGGCCGAGCCCAGCCCCGCCCGGATCGGCGAGATCCACGCCATCGCGAAGAAGGACGGGGCCACCACCGTGTTCTTCGAGACGCTCGCCAGCGACAGGACCGCGAAGACCCTCGCCCGGGACACCGGTCTGAAGACCGACGTCCTGGACCCGCTCGAAGGAATCACGGACAAGTCCAAGGGCGCCGACTACATCGAGGTCATGCGGTCCAACCTCGCGGCCCTGCAGAAGGCGCTCGGCGCGAAGTGACCCCCGTAACCCCCGCCACAGCAGCATCGGAGGCGCTCATGCCCGAAACCGGGAGCCCCACGACCGAACCCGTGATGGCCCTGCGGGGCGCCACGGCCACGCTCGGCGCCCGCCCGGTGCTGCGCGGCATCGACCTGACCGTCCACCGCGGCGAGGTCGTCGCCCTGCTCGGCGCCAACGGCTCGGGCAAGTCCACCGCCGTGCGCTCCGCCATCGGCCAGGTCCCGCTCACCGGCGGCTCCGTCGAGCTGTTCGGCACCCCGCTGCGCCGCTTCCGCTCCTGGGCGCGCGTGGGCTACGTGCCCCAGCGCACCACGGCGGCCGGCGGCGTCCCCGCCACGGTCCACGAGGTCGTCTCCTCCGGACGGCTGTCCCGGGCGAGGCTGGGCCTGCTCCGCAAGGCCGACCGGGCCGCCGTCGACCGGGCCATCGAGCTCGTCGGCCTCGCCGACCGGGCCGGGGACTCGGTGGGCGCGCTCTCCGGCGGACAGCACCAGCGGGTGCTGATCGCCCGCGCGCTGGCCGCCGAACCGGAACTGCTGATCATGGACGAACCGATGGCCGGCGTCGACCTGGCCAGCCAGGAGATCCTCGCCTCGACCCTGCGCGAACAGGTCGCGGCCGGCGCCACCGTCCTGCTCGTGCTGCACGAGCTGGGCCCGCTGGAGCCGCTGATCGACCGCGCGATCGTGCTGCGCGACGGCTGTGTGATGCACGACGGGCCGCCCCCGAAGGCGCTGGGCCAGCACGCCCTGCCCGGCCACGACCACGTACACCCGCACGCCGCCTCCGAGCCCCTCCGGACGGGACTGCTGAGCTGATCATGGAATTCCTCGACCCCCCCTTCATGCAGCGGGCCCTGCTCGCCGCCGTACTGGTCGGCGTCATCGCCCCCGCCGTCGGCGTCTACCTCGTCCAGCGCCGCCAGGCCCTGATGGGCGACGGCATCGGCCACATCGCGATGACCGGCGTCGGCCTCGGCTTCCTGCTCTCCACCAGCCCGGTGTGGATGGCCACGGCCGTCGCCGTCGCGGGCGCCGTCGTGATGGAGCTGATCCGCTGGTACGGACGCACCCGCGGCGACATCGCGCTGGCCATGCTGTTCTACGGCGGCATGGCGGGCGGCGTGCTGCTGATCAACCTCTCCGACACCGGCTCCAACGCCAACCTCACCTCGTACCTCTTCGGCTCCCTGTCCACGGTCTCCACCGAGGACATCACCGCGATCTGCCTGCTGGCCGCCTTCGTGCTGCTGGTGACGCTGGGACTGCGGCGGCAGCTGTTCGCCGTCAGCCAGGACGAGGAGTTCGCCCGGGTCACCGGGCTGCCGGTGCGCGCGCTGAACCTGCTGATCGCCGTCACCGCCGCGGTGACCGTCACCGTGGCGATGCGGGTCGTCGGGCTGCTGCTGGTCAGCGCGCTGATGGTGGTGCCGGTCGCGGCCGCCCAGCAGATCTCCCGGTCCTTCAAGGTGACGTTCGTGCTGTCGGTCGTCATCGGTACGGCGGTGACCCTGGCCGGCACCGTGACCTCGTACTACCAGGACGTCCCGCCCGGCGCGACGATCGTGCTGCTGGCCATCGCGGTCTTCGTCGCCCTGACGCTGCTCGCGACCCCGCTGGCCAGGAGGCGCGCCCGGAACGACGAAGCGGCAACGCGGGAGTGCACCCTGGAGATGTCGGCCGTGGAGGTGCCGGCCGCCCGGCCCGCCACGGACGATCTCCGGGTCCGGCCTTAAGAACCTGTCGGGCTGGCACAATGGCCCGACACAGGTACGGGCGACACGAGGAGGCTGCTGTGGCGACGGCGCCGATCAGTGGAACGAACGCGGCCCCGGTACGTGGCCGGTCCACCCGGCAGCGGGCGGCGGTGGCGGCGGCGCTCGACGAGGTGGACGAGTTCCGCAGCGCCCAGGAGTTGCACGACGTGCTCAAGCACCGCGGCGACTCGGTCGGGCTGACCACCGTCTACCGCACGCTCCAGTCCCTCGCCGACGCGGGCGAGGTGGACGTGCTGCGCACCACGGACGGCGAGTCCGTGTACCGCCGCTGCTCGACCGGGGAGCACCACCACCATCTGGTGTGCCGGATGTGCGGCAAGGCCGTGGAGGTCGAGGGTCCCGCCGTGGAGCAGTGGGCGGAGACGATCGCTTCCCAGCACGGGTACGTGAACGTCGCGCACACCGTGGAGATCTTCGGTACGTGCGCGGAGTGCGCGGCCACGGAGAAGTGACGGCGCGGACACGGTCCAGGGGCCCGGGGCATCGCGCCCCGGGCCCCTTCGCGCTCACCCCTCGGGCTGCTGCGGCGCCTCCACCGCGCCGCCGAAGCGGCGGTCGCGCTGGGCGTACTCCAGGCAGGCCCGCCACAGGTCGCGGCGGTCGAAGTCCGGCCAGAGCACGTCCTGGAAGACCATCTCGGCGTAGGCGCTCTGCCAGATCAGGTAGTTGGAGGTGCGCTGCTCGCCGCTGGGGCGGACGAAGAGGTCGACGTCCGGCATGTCCGGGTAGTAGATGTACTTCGCGAAGGTCTTCTCGTTGACCTTGGACGGGTCCAGCCTCCCGGCCGCGACGTCCCGCGCGATGCGCTGCGCGGCGTCGGCGATCTCGGCCCGGCCGCCGTAGTTGACGCAGAAGTACAGCGTCATTTTGTCGTTGTCCTTGGTCTGCTCCTGGGCGACCTGGAGCTCCTGGACGACGGACTTCCACAGCTTGGGCATGCGGCCCACCCAGCGGATGCGGATGCCCAGCTCGTCCATCTCGTCGCGGCGGCGGCGGATGACGTCCCGGTTGAAGTTCATCAGGAACTTCACCTCTTCCGGGGACCGCTTCCAGTTCTCGGTGGAGAACGCGTACAGCGAGAGGTTCTTGACCCCCATCTCGATGCAGCCCTTGAGGACGTCCATGACGACGCCCTCGCCGACCTTGTGGCCCTCGGTGCGCGGGAGGCCGCGTTCCTTGGCCCAGCGGCCGTTGCCGTCCATCACGACGGCGACGTGCCTGGGCACCAGCTCGCCGGGGATCTTCGGGGGCGTGGCACCGGACGGGTGCGGCTCCGGGGTCTTGTAGTCGCGCCGGTTACGGCCGCCGAGCATCCCGCGTACTGCCATGAAACTGTCTCGCTCCCTGTGCCTGATCTGCCTGTGTCACTTCTCTACGTACCGCAGTGAGCGCAGCCCGCGCTCCAGATGCCAGTGCAGATAGGCGGACACCAGTCCGCTCCCCTCCCTGACATGACGCGCCTCGCACGCGTCCGCCGTCGCCCAGTCTCCGCTGAGCAGGGCGCTCAGCAGGGTGACGGCCTCAGCCGAGGGTACGACGCTGCCGGGTACCCGGCAGTCGGCGCATATGACGCCGCCCGCCGCGACGGAGAAGAACCGGTTCGGTCCGGGCATTCCGCACTTCGCGCAGTCCTCGAAGCTGGGGGCGTAGCCGTTGACGGCGAGGGAGCGCAGCAGGAACGCGTCGAGGACGAGGTGCGGCTCGTGCTCGCCGCGGGCCAGGGTGCGCAGTCCGCCGACGAGCAGCAGGTACTGCTGGACCGCGGGTTCGCCCTCGTGGTCGGTGAACCGCTCGGCGGTCTCCAGCATCGCGGTGCCCGCGGTGTAACGGGCGTAGTCGGTGACGATGCCGCCGCCGTACGGGGCGATCGTCTCGCTCTGGGTGCACAGCGGCAGGCCGCGGCCGACCAGTTCGCTGCCGCGGGCGAAGAACTGCACGTCCACGTGGGAGAAGGGTTCCAGCCGCGCCCCGAACTTGGACTTCGTGCGCCGCACCCCGCGGGCCACGGCCCGCACCCGGCCGTGGCCCCGGGTCAGGATCGTGATGATCCGGTCGGCCTCGCCCAGCTTCTGCGTGCGCAGCACCACGCCGTCGTCCCGGAACAAGCTCATGCGTCCATTGTCCGGTACGGAAACGGTTCCCCGGCCCGTCTTCCGTCCGGCCGGGGGCGGGCGGGGGCGTCAGGAGGGGGTGCGGGCCGCCTCGGCGAGGAGCCGGGCGGTGTCCTCGGCGCCGATCCGCAGCGCGCCGCCGATCGTGGTCAGCACCTCGCGCTCGGCCTGTCCGTAGGGGCCGTCGGCGAGCGCGACCCGGGCGGCCTGCAGCAGGATCGATTCGCGGCCGGCGGCGGCCAGGTGCGGGGCGAGGGGGCCCAGCGCCTCGTGCAGTTCGATGACGAGGGCCGCTCCGCACGCCTCGGCCGTGAGGTCGAGGGCGGGGCCCTGGCCGATGTCGGCGGCGAGGACCTCGACGACGGTGCGGAGCTGTTCCTCGGTGCAGTCGTCGAATCCGGCGCCGCGCACGATGGCGGCCGCGGTCTCCAGGACCGTCCGGGAGGAGGCGCCGCCCGCTGCGAGGACGCCGAGCACGGCGGTGTGGACGGCTTCCCGGAGCATGGCGGAGAGCCGGGTGGTGGTGGGGTGGTCGAGGGCGTCGGTGCCGAAGCGGTCCCGGCAGGCGGCGCATTCGACGACGGGGCCCACGGTGCCGCGCCGCAGCATCGGTACGCCGAGGACCGCGAAGCGGCGCCGGCCGGTGAGCCTGCGGTAGTTGCGGTCGCCGCCGCAGCCGGGGCAGAAGAACTCGCCGTCGCCCACGGGGTCCCAGACCGTGCGCATGCCGCAGATGCGCAGCTTCATGGCACGTCGACCCAGGGCTGAGCGCACGTCGAACACCTCCGTAACTCCCCCGTGGCCCCAAGGACACGGGAGGTGCCCCCTCCGGCAACATTGCCGCGTGGACGTGATGTTAACCACAGTCGTGATGCGGCGTCAGCACCCCGATCGTCACAACCGCCCGGAGATGGCCGAACCCCGCCCACCGAAGACGGGTGGACGGGGTTCGGACCGGGCTGCCTGCCGCCCCTCGGGGCGGCCGGGTCAGCGGGCGGCGCGGTTGACCGCGGAGACGACCGCCTCCAGCGAGGCGCGGGTGGTGTTGGCGTCGATGCCAATGCCCCACAGGACCTTTCCGTCGATCGCGCACTCGATGTACGAGGCGGCCTGGGAGCTGGCGCCCTCGCTCATGGTGTGCTCGCTGTAGTCCAGCAGACGGGCGTCGATGCCGATGGCCTGCAGCGCTTCGAAGAAGGCGGAGATCGGGCCGTTGCCGGCGCCGGTCAGCACCGTGTCCGCGCCGTCCACCGTCGCCTCGACGGTGATCGTGTCCCGGCCGTCGGCGCCGGTGGTGACCTGGCCGGTGCGGATCTTCACCCGGCCCCAGGTGTTCTCCGGGTTCGGCAGGTACTCGTCCTGGAAGGTGGCCCAGATCTGCGCCGGGGTGACCTCGCCGCCCTCGGCGTCCGTCTTGGCCTGAATGATCCGGGAGAACTCGATCTGCATCCGGCGCGGCAGGTCCAGCTTGTGGTCGTTCTTCAGGACGTAGGCGATTCCGCCCTTGCCGGACTGCGAGTTGACCCGGATGACGGCCTCGTAGCTGCGGCCGACGTCCTTCGGGTCGATCGGCAGGTAGGGCACCGCCCACTCGATGTCGTCGACCGTCCTGCCCCGGGCGGCCGCGTCGGCCTCCATGGCGTCGAAGCCCTTCTTGATGGCGTCCTGGTGGGAGCCGGAGAAGGCGGTGTAGACCAGGTCGCCCGCGTAGGGGTGGCGCGGGTGGACCTCCATCTGGTTGCAGTACTCGCTGGTGCGGCGGATCTCGTCGATCTGCGAGAAGTCGATCTGCGGGTCGACGCCCTGCGAGAACAGGTTCATGCCCAGGGTGACCAGGTCGACGTTGCCGGTGCGCTCGCCCTGGCCGAACAGGCAGCCCTCGACGCGGTCCGCACCGGCCATCAGGGCCAGCTCGGCGGCGGCGACGGCGGTGCCCCGGTCGTTGTGCGGGTGGACGGAGAGGCAGACGAACTCGCGGCGCGACAGATTGCGCGACATCCACTCGAACCGGTCCGCGTGCGTGGAGGGCGTCGAACGCTCCACGGTGGCGGGCAGGTTGAGGATGATCTCTCGGCCCTCCTCCGGCTGCCAGACGTCGCAGACGGCCTCGCAGACCTCCAGGGCGAAGTCCAGCTCGGTGTCGGTGAAGATCTCGGGGCTGTACTGGTAGCCGAAGATCGTCTCCGGGCCCAGCAGCTTCTCCGCGTACTCCATGACCAGCCGGGTGCCGTCCACGGCGATCTGCTTGATGTCGTCCTTCGAGCCGCGGAAGACGACCCGGCGGAAGGTGGGCGCCGTGGCGTTGTACAGGTGCACGGTGGCGCGGCGGGCGCCGATCAGGGACTCCACGGTCCGCTCGATCAGGTCCTCGCGGGCCTGCGTCAGGACGGAGATCGTCACGTCCTCGGGGATCACGCCCTCTTCGATGATGGAGCGGACGAACGCGAAGTCGGTCTCGCCGGAGGACGGGAAGCCGACCTCGATCTCCTTGTAGCCCATGCGTACGAGCAGGTCGAACATCTCGCGCTTGCGGGCCGGCGACATGGGGTCGATCAGGGCCTGGTTGCCGTCGCGCAGGTCGGTGGAGAGCCAGCGGGGGGCGACGGTGATCCGGTTGTCCGGCCAGGTGCGGTCGGGGATGTCGACGGCCTCGTACACGCCGTACTTGTGGATCGGCATCCCGGACGGCTTCTGCAGCCGCGTCGCGTTGGTGATCGGCGTGGGGCGGCCGACGGAAGCTGCGGCGGGGGTCTGGACGGGATCTGCGGCGGTCATGGCGTACGGCTCCTCGGGGTCCAACCAATGGGACGGCCGACTGTGTTGCTGCAACACCAGACTCCGCGGGGAGGGGGTCGGCCTACGACTACAGGCCCTCGCCGCGGCAGCTAAGAAGAAGCAGCCCGAAACGCATGATGCGACGAGGTTAACCGAGAGGCCCCTGATGCGTCGGTCCCGTATCAGTATGCGGGACCGGCGGCAGGAAACGCCCAACAGTGATGGATCACTCCATTTCGTCAATCCTGACCGCTTCCAGTGACAACTTCGTCACTCGGTGTCACAGTCGGCTGCATGCCGAATCAGTCTCAGCGCGGGTTCCGTCCCGTCTTCTGCACCATCGTTCCGCCCCACCTCCTCGACAAGCTGTCCCAGTCCGACAACCCCGATCTCGCCGGCCCCGCCCGGCGGACCCTGGAGGCCGACGCGGCCCGCCGCACCCGGCGCCAGATGACCACGGTCGTCACCGTGCCCCCCTCCCCCGCGGCCGAGGGCGAGGCGTCCGACAAGCCCGACCGCACGCTCTACGACTGCCGCAACGGCACCCAGCTGCCCGGTACCAAGGTCCGCGCCGAGGGCGAGGACCCGACGCAGGACGCGAGCGTCAACCGCGCGTACGCGGGCCTCGGCTCCACCTTCGAACTGCTGCTCAAGGCGTACGGGCGTCGTTCGATCGACGGCAACGGGCTGCCGCTGATCGGTTCCGTGCACTACGACGAGAAGTACAACAACGCCTTCTTCGACGGCGAGCAGATGGTCTTCGGCGACGGGGACGGCGAGATCTTCGTGGACTTCACCGTCGCCATCGACGTGATCGCCCACGAACTGACCCACGGCCTGACCCAGTACACCGCCAACCTGAGCTACTACGGCCAGTCCGGTGCGCTCAACGAGTCGATGTCCGACGTCTTCGGCTCCCTGGTCAAGCAGTACTCGCTGGGCCAGAGCGCCGACCGGGCCGACTGGCTGATCGGCGCCGGGCTGCTGGCGCCGGGCGTCCAGGGCGTCGCTCTGCGCTCGATGAAGGCGCCGGGCACCGCGTACGACGACGACGTGCTCGGCAAGGACCCGCAGCCGGCGTCGATGGAGGACTACATCCACACCGGCGACGACAACGGCGGGGTGCACCTCAACTCCGGCATCCCGAACCGCGCGTTCTACCTGCTGGCGACGGCGCTGGGCGGCAATGCGTGGGAACGGGCCGGACAGCTCTGGTTCGATGTGCTCACGGGTGGTCAACTGGCCGTGGACGCGGACTTCGCGGACTTCGCCCGGCTGACGGTCGCCGCGGCACGCAGCCGCTTCGGTGAGGGCGACGAGACCGAGGCCGTCCTGAAGGCGTGGTCGGAGGTGGGCGTCCCGACCGCGTAGGGCGATCCGGCCCGCGCGGCCCGCCCGACGACAAAGGACACAGCACATGCGGATTCAGGTGAGCAGGACCGGCGGTTTCACCGGTGTCGCGCGTCGGCGCGAGGTCGACACCGCCGGACTGCCCGACGCGCCGGAGTGGGAGGCGCTGGCCGAATCGGCCCTCGCCGCGGGCCACGACGCCCCGCCCGAGGGAGTGCCGGACGGCTTCCGGTATCGGATCACGGTCGGCGACCGGACGGTCCACTGCGCGGACCCGAAGCTGAGCGACGCGCAGCGGACGCTGGTCTCACGCGTGCTGAAGGAGGGCGCGTGAGGCCGGTACCCCGCGGCTGACGCCGTCGGACCGGGCGGGCCGGGCGGTGTCGGGCCGGGCGGTGGGGCGGTGTCGCCGTTCCTCGTCCGGCCCGACGGCCCCGCGCGGCTCCGGGCCGCGGGGCGCGTCCGGCGAGGACTGCGGGCTCAGAAGCCGAGCTTGCGCAGCTGCTTGGGGTCGCGCTGCCAGTCCTTGGCCACCTTCACGTGGAGGTCCAGGAAGACCGGCGTGCCGAGCAGTGCCTCGATGTGCTTGCGCGACTTGGTGCCGACGTCCTTCAGCCGCCTGCCCTTCGGGCCGATGATGATGCCCTTCTGGCTGGGGCGCTCGATGTAGACGTTGGCGTGGATGTCGAGCAGCGGCTTGTCCGCCGGGCGGTTCTCGCGGGGCAGCATCTCCTCGACGACGACCGCGATGGAGTGCGGCAGCTCGTCCCGTACGCCTTCGAGCGCGGCCTCGCGGATGAGCTCCGCGACCATGACCATCTCGGGTTCGTCGGTGAGGTCGCCCTCCGGGTAGAGCGGCGGGCTCTCCGGGAGCAGCGGCGCGATCAGGTCGGCCAGCAGGGAGACCTGCCCGGCTCCCCTGCCCCCGTCCTTGGCCGGGGCCCCGGTGCCGCCCTCCCGCTCCGCCTTCACCGCGGAGACCGGGATGATCTCGGCCCACTCGAAGCCGAGCTCCTCGCCGAGGCGGGAGACGGCGAGGAGCTGCTCGGCGAGCTGCTTGGAGTCGACCAGGTCGGTCTTGGTGATGATGGCGATCTTCGGCGTCTTCTTGATGGCCGCCAGTTCCTTGGCGATGTACTTGTCGCCGGGGCCGAGCTTCTGGTCGGCGGGCAGGCAGAAGCCGATGACGTCGACCTCGGCCCAGGTGGTGCGCACCACGTCGTTGAGCCGCTCGCCCAGCAGCGTGCGCGGCTTGTGGAGGCCGGGGGTGTCGACCAGGATCAGCTGCGCGTCCTCGCGGTGCACGATGCCCCGCACGGTGTGCCGGGTGGTCTGGGGGCGGTTGGAGGTGATCGCCACCTTCTTGCCGACCAGAGCGTTCGTGAGGGTGGACTTGCCCGCGTTGGGGCGGCCCACGAAGCAGGCGAAACCGGCCCGGTGGGGGGCGCGGTCCGCGCCCTTCTGCGCAGCGGCTTCTGTGTCAGGTCGAACGCTCATGGCGCCCATTGTCCCCGATCCCGGCGGCCTCGCCGCACCAAGGGCGGTCACGGGGCCTGTCGGGTGTCGCCCGGGGCCGTGCGCGCGCGGCGGCGACGGGCCCTCAGCCACAGGGCCGCACCCCCGCCGACGAGCACCAGCAGGGCCCCGGCGACCGCCCAGGGCACGGCGAGGTACCCGGCGGCGGCCGATTCGCGGGTGTCGCGGGCGCTCGCGGTCAGCCGGACCTCGCCCCATTCCAGCTGCGGCGCGCCGTCCCACCGCTCGGTCAGCCGGACCGCCTGGCGGGGCAGCAGTTCGGAGGGCACCTTCTCCAGGTCGCGGGCGAGCAGGGTGCGGCCGAAGAGGCCCTCGGCCCTGAGGGCGACCTTCGGGGCGAGGGTGACGTTGCCCCGGTTGCGGAGCGTGTACGAGATGACGGCCCGGCTCCTGCCGGTGCCCGGCACCAGCGGCTGGGTGTGCTCGATCCGGACGTCGTCCACGGAGAGCGCGGGCATGGTCGGCCCGTTCACCCGCAGGTGGATCCGGGCGCCGACGGCCTTCTGGATGCCGACGGCGACGGCTCCGCCGCCCGCGGGATCGATGTGTTCGTCCAGGGCGACGAGTGCGCCGGGGTGGTCGCCCGGTTCGGCGTCCTCGGGGACGGTGATGGTGACCGGGACGGTGACCGAGCCGTGCGCCCGCACGGTGATCCGGTCGCGGCCGGGCCTCGCCCAGACGCCGATCGAACGCTGCTTCTCCTCGCGTGCCCGGACGGCGAAGCCGCCGTCGCGTGCGGTGTTGTAGGCGTCGGCGGCGTACAGCCGGAAGGTCCGCGGCCGGTTCGTCCTGTTGGTGACGGTCACCTTGTCGTCGAGCGTGGCGCCGGGGCCGGCGGAGAGGAAGAAGTACGGGCGCTGACCGGCCCGGGTGGTGGCGGGGTAGACCGACCAGCTGCCGTTGTCCGCGGCGTGGGCGGCGGGGGCGCCGGTCAGCAGGAGGGTGCCGGCCAGGAGGAGTACGGACAGCTTGCGCACGGTGCGGAACCCCCGGGTGGTCTCGGGACGGGGCGGTCCGGGCGGGTGCGCGCCCGGTCCACCGGTTGATCGGGAGCGCTCGGTCACGTGAGGGTGAGGGTGAGCACGCCGGAGTACGCGCCGGGGGCGGTGTACGCCGGTACGTCCAGCGCGAGCCGGGCGTCGACGGTGAACACGCCGCCGGTGAGGGGGCCGTCGGGGGTGGAGGCCAGCGTGGCGCCCGCGGAGCCGACCGTTCCCGCGGAGCCGGCCGCGCAGGTGCTGGGGCTGCCGGCCCGCGTCGCGCAGACCGGGGTCCAGCCGAGTGCGGAGGCGTCGATCGTGGCGCCGCCGGGGCCCTTGAAGTCGGTGGCCCTTCCGGTCAGGGACCAGCCCGCGGGGCCGCCGCGGAAGTCCTCGACCGTCACCGTCCGCAGGGTGCCGCGCGAGGCGCCGCCCCGGCCGAAGTCGACCGCCGACATCTCGACGGCGTCCCCCTCCTGGACCATGGAGAGCGTGCCCGCCTCGACGGACGTGCCGAGCCGCTGGCTGCCCTCCTGGCCCTCGCCGCCGCCACCGGTGACGGTGTAGGGCGCCGGTCCCGCGCCCCTGGCGGCGTCCCAGCCGTCTCCCTCGTAGGCGACGATGCCGGTGGTGGCGGGGTCGGTGACGGTGAGCCGGCCGCTGAAGCCGCCGGAGCCGTCCGCCTCGACGGTGGCGGTGTCGGCGGTGCGGGTGTCACCGGACGTGCCCGCGAGTGTGACGGCCGCGCCCGGCGTGAACTTCGCCCCGGTGACGGTGACCGCCTCGCCCGCGCCGCCGGACGCGGCGCCGAGCCGGATGGTGCGCTCGTTGACCTGTCCGCCGCCGTCCGTCGCGATGATCGTCTGTGAGACGGGAGCGGGCGGGTTCGTCACCGTGCAGGGGGTGTCCAGCTCCATGATGTAGCTGGTGTGGATGTTGTAGTCGCCGGGCGAGAGCGTGATCTGTCCGGGCGCGGTGACCTTGAAGGTGCCGGTCATCGAGAACGACGGGAAGGCTCCCTTGCCTGGCACCGGGGGATTCTTCCGCGGGCCCTGGACGGTGACGCTCGCGGTCTGCGCACCGGCGACGGCGACCTTGCCGGTCGGCGTCATGATGTCGGCGGGCAGTGCCAGGTCGACCGGGTTGCTCGCGGCCGGTTCGACGACGGTGTACGTGACCGTGACCGTGTCGCCCACCTGCGGGGCGGCGTTGTCGACGGTGATCTCGGCCTTCGTCGTCCCGTCGATCGGCGGGATGCCCGCGATGTCCGGCGGGATGCAGTGGGTGGGGAAGTCCACCGGCACCGAGGCGGTCGGCATGGCCTGCGCCGGAGTCGCGAGCGCCCCTCCCCCGGCGACGAGGAGGACCCCGGCGCCCAGTGCCGCGACCCAGCGGCGGCCGTGCGGGGGGCGTCCGGGGAGGCCGGATCCTCGGATGCCGGATCTTCGGACGGCGGTTCTCCGGGCGGCGGTTCTTCGGACGGTCGGACGCATGGAGCCCCCTCCTGCCGGATGCGGCGCAGCGGCTCGTGTGCGCCGGCGGTGGCCCATTGACGGCTCCGGCCCGAAAGAAGTCAAGGCAAGCGGGGAGCGTCGACTGATGGGCCATCAGATGCTGTCAAGATCCGCCGTTCCGGCGTGGGCAGGGGTGCGGGCGAGGGGTACGGCACCGGCGGCCCGGTGCGCAGAACGCCCCGCGCCGGTGGGCGCGGGGCGTTCGGGTCGGCCGGGTCCGTCGTGCGGCTGCGGCCCGGGTCAGCCGGCCGTCACGGTGACCCGCAGCGTGCCGTCGGGTCCGGCGAGCAGGACCGGGGTGTCCGGGCCGCCCAGGTCCCGGACCGCGGCGCGGTCCTCGTCGGACGGGGTCTGCGCCTCGGAGACGACCGCGGCGGCCTCCAGGGAGGTGGCGCCGCTGGCCACGGCCATCGCCACGGCGGTCTGCAGCGCGCTGAGTTTCAGCGACTCCAGCCGCACGGTGCCCGCGACGTACGTGCGTCCGGTCTCGTCCCGTACTGCCGCGCCCTCCGGCACACCGTTGCGGGCGCGGGCACTGCGTGCCAGCGTGACGATCTTGCGGTCCTCGGGGCCGAGGTCGGTGCTCTCAGTCATGTGCCGAGCATACGAACCGGGCGGCCCGTCCCCCGCCCCGCCCTTCCCGCGACCGGGGCCGCGCGCCGGTTTCCTACCCGCGGTCCAGCCGCAGCCGGTCCGCCCTGGGCAGCCCCGCCACCACCAGGTCGTAGGAGTCCTCGACCATCTCGCGGAGCACCCGGTCCGGCACTCCGGACACGGTCACCGTGTTCCAGTGCCGCTTGTTCATGTGCCAGCCCGGGGCCACCGCGTCGTACCGCTCCCGCAGCCGTACCGCCTCGTCCGGGTCGCACTTCAGGTTCACCGTCAGCGGGCGCCCGTCCAGCGCGCTGAGTGCGAACATCTTGCCCAGGACCTTGAAGACGGACGTCTCGGGCCCGAACGGGAACTCCTCGGCGCTCGCGTCGAACTCCAGGCAGAACGCCCTCAGCTGCTGCGGAGTCACTCCTCGTCCTCCCCCTGCGGCTGCACGGGCTCCACCAGCACCGTGACGATCTTGTTCCGGCGGCCGGCCGGGGACTCGGCGGTCAGCCGGAGGCGGCGGCCGTCCGGCAGGTCGACGATCGCCGAGGCGCCGGCGATCGGGACCCGGCCCAGCGCCTTCGCCAGCAGCCCGCCGACGGTCTCCACGTCCTCGTCGTCGTACTCGTCGAAGCCGAACAGTTCGCCGAGGTCGCCGATGTCGAGGCGGGCCGTCACCCGGAAGCAGTCGTTCTCCAGCTCCTGGACGGGCGGCAGTTCGCGGTCGTACTCGTCGGTGATCTCGCCGACGATCTCCTCCAGGATGTCCTCGATGGTGACGATGCCGGCCGTGCCGCCGTACTCGTCGATCACGACGGCGACGTGGCTGCGCTCCTGCTGCATCTCGCGCAGCAGGTCACCGGCGTTCTTGGTGTCGGGCACGAAGGTCGCGGGCCGCATCGCCGTGGAGACCGGGTCGGCCTCCGACTCACGGTTGATGTGCGTCTTGCGGACCAGGTCCTTGAGGTACACCACGCCGACGATGTCGTCCTCGTTCTCCCCGGTGACCGGAATGCGCGAGAAACCGGAGCGCAGGGCCAGGGTCAGCGCCTGCCGGATCGTCTTGTAGCGCTCGATGCAGACGAGGTCCGTCCGCGGCACCATGACCTCGCGCACCAGCGTGTCGCCGAGCTCGAAGACGGAGTGCACCATGCGGCGCTCCTCGTCCTCGATCAGCGACTCGGCCTCGGCGAGATCGACCATCGCCCGCAGTTCGGCCTCGCTGGCGAACGGCCCCTTGCGGAAGCCCTTGCCGGGCGTCAGCGCGTTGCCGATGAGGATCAGCAGCTGCGGGATCGGGCCCATGATCCTGGCCAGCGGCAGCAGGACGTACGCCGCCGCCGTGGCCGTGTTCAGCGGGTGCTGGCGGCCGATGGTGCGCGGGGAGACGCCGATGGCGACGTAGGAGACGAGGACCATCACGCCCATGGCGACGGCCAGCGCCTCCCAGGTCTTCGGGAACTCCTGGAGGCAGGCGTACGTGACGAGCACACCGGCCGACATCTCGCAGGCGACCCGCACCAGCAGGGCGACGTTGAGATAGCGGGTCGGGTCCGCCGCGACCTGTTCCAGCTTCCGGCTGCCGCGCCGCCCGGAGCGGATCGCCTCGGCGGCCCGGAAGCTCGAAACCCGGGCGATGCCCGCTTCCGCGCAGGCCGCCAGCCAGCCGAGGACGACCAGCAGCACGGCACCCGTCAGAAGGGGAACGCTCACGAGACGGTGGGGGCGGGCGACGGGCCGGTCAGGCCGTGCTCGGCGCGCCAGCCGTCGACGATCGCGGCCTGGAGGCCGAACATCTCGGCCTTCTCGTCCGGCTCCTCGTGGTCGTACCCGAGGAGGTGGAGCACTCCGTGGACGGTGAGCAGCTGGAGCTCCTCGTCCATGGAGTGCTGCGTCTGCGCCTCCCGGCCCTGCTTCTCGGCGACCTCCGGGCAGAGCACGATGTCACCGAGGAGCCCCTGCGGGGGCTCCTCGTCGTCCTTGGCCGGGGGACGCAGCTCGTCCATCGGGAAGGACATGACGTCCGTCGGGCCCGGTAGGTCCATCCACTGGATGTGGAGCTGCTCCATGGCGGCGGCGTCCACCACGATCACCGAGAGCTCGGAGAGCGGGTGGATCCGCATCCTGGCGAGCGCGTAGCGGGCGATGTCGAGGATCGCCTGCTCGTCGACCTCGGTTCCGGACTCGTTGTTGACGTCGATCGACATGGTGCGCTGCGACTACTTCCCGTTGTGGCTGTCCCGGCCGCGGTGGCCGTCCCGGCTGTCGTACTTCTCGTACGCGTCGACGATACGGCCGACCAGCTTGTGCCGGACGACATCCTGGGAGGTGAGCTTGGAGAAATGGACGTCCTCGACGCCGTCCAGGATCTCCTGGACCTGGCGCAGACCGCTCTTGGTGCCGTTCGGCAGGTCGACCTGGGTGACGTCACCGGTGATGACGATCTTCGAGTCGAAGCCGAGCCGGGTCAGGAACATCTTCATCTGCTCGGCGCTGGTGTTCTGCGCCTCGTCGAGGATGATGAACGCGTCGTTGAGCGTGCGGCCGCGCATGTAGGCGAGCGGCGCGACCTCGATCGTGCCCGCCGCCATCAGCCGCGGGATCGAGTCGGGGTCGAGCATGTCGTGCAGGGCGTCGTAGAGCGGGCGCAGGTACGGGTCGATCTTCTCGTAGAGCGTGCCGGGCAGGAAGCCGAGCCGCTCGCCCGCCTCGACGGCGGGCCGGGTCAGGATGATCCGGTTGACCTGCTTGGACTGCAGGGCCTGGACCGCCTTCGCCATGGCGAGATAGGTCTTGCCGGTGCCGGCGGGGCCGATGCCGAAGACGATCGTGTGCTTGTCGATCGCGTCGACGTAGCGCTTCTGGTTGAGCGTCTTGGGACGGATCGTGCGCCCGCGGCTGGAGAGGATGTTCTGGGTGAGCACCTCGGCCGGGGTCTCCTGACCGTCCCCCTCGCCGCTCTCACTCGCCCTGAGCATGGCGATCGAGCGTTCCACTGCGTCCTCCGTCATCGGCTGACCGGTGCGGAGCACCAGCATCATCTCGTCGAAAAGGCGCTGGATCAGGGCGACTTCCGTCGCGTCCCCGACCGCGCTGACCTCGTTCCCCCGGACATGGATGTCGGCCGCCGGGAAGGCCGTCTCGATCACGCGCAGCAGGGCGTCACCTGAGCCCAGGACGGTCACCATCGGATGGTTGGCGGGGACGGTGAAGTGGGCTCGCGCCTGCCTGGGCGCCGGGGTCTGGGCTGTGGGTGTCTGAGTCATGGGCCGGCTCTGTGGCCTGCACATACCTCCCGTTGCGAGGCTCTCGCCGATCGACAACCTCTGGATTACCCAGCCTACGACTCCGCACCGACAACACCGAGGGCTTTTTCCTGCCCGTCACGAACACGCGTGCCCCGGCACGGGGCCACGTCGAGCGGGGCGGGACGGCGCCGACGGGGCCGCGTCGGGCAGGGCCGCCTCAGGCGGGGCGGCGGAAACCGATCGTCGGAACGGCCCGGCGCAGCGGCCACGGCCGGGCGGCGGCGGGAAGCAGTTCCTCCAGGAAGGCGTAGCGCCGCAGGGCCGCCGGATCCTGGTCGGCGAGGGTGCGGACCCGCTGCCACCAGGCGGCGACCTCCGCCCAGCCCGGCGCCGAGAGCGATCCGCCGAACTCCTGGACCGAGAGCGCCGCGGTCAGTCCGGCGAAGGCCAGCCGGTCGGCCAGCGGCCAGTCCGCCAGGGTGCCGGTGACGAAACCGGCGACGAAGACGTCCCCCGCCCCGGTCGGGTCGAGCGCCTCGACCTCGATCGCGGGCACCTCGGCGCTCGCCCCGGTCGCGGAGTCCACCGCGTACGCGCCCTCCGCGCCCAGGGTGACCACGGCGAGCGGTACCCGTTCGGCCAGGGCGTGGGCGGCGGCGCGCGGGCAGTCGGTGCGGGTGTAGCGCATCGCCTCCTCGGCGTTGGGGAGGAACGCCTGGCAGTGCTCCAGATCGGCGAGGGCGTCCAGGTCCCAGCGGCCGGTCTCGTCCCAGCCGACGTCGGCGAAGATCCGGGCGCCGTTGCGGGCCGCGGCGGCGACCCAGGGTTCGCTGCGGCCGGGGGTGAGCGAGGCGACGGCGGCACGGGCCCGGGGCGGGCAGCACGGGAACGCCGGTCCGCCGTCGGGGACGGCGGGCCCGGGGGCCTCGTGACCGTGCGAGACCATCGTCCGCTCGCCCTCGTACGCCATCGAGACGGTCACCGGCGAGTGCCAGCCGGGGACGGTGTGCGACATGGACAGGTCGATGCCCTCGCCCTGCGCCAGGGCGTCCCAGCAGTACTCCCCGTAGTGGTCGTCGCCGAACGCCGCGGCCAGCGAGGTGTGCAGCCCCAGCCGGGCCAGCGCGGTGGCCATGTTGGCGACCCCGCCGGGGCTGGAGCCCATGCCGCGCGCCCAGGACTCGGTGCCGCGCACGGGGGCGCTGTCCAGGCCGGTGAAGACGATGTCGAGGAAGACCGTGCCGGTGAGGAAGACGTCGCAGTCCGGGTCCTGCGGGGCGCGCAGCCCGTCCAGTGGGTCGATGCCTGGATTCTCCGTGCTCACCTTGCACTCCCCGGTCGTGGCGGATCTGGCCAGTGTGCCCGATGCCCCCTCCGCGGGAGGGGGCATCGCCGCAGGTTTCCGGGGACCGGCCCCGGATCGCGCACACAGACACTGACCTGCATAAACGCCAGCTGCTACCCGAACGTTCGGAACGTAAACACAAATGTGGTCCAGATCACTCTTGGGCGCCTTTCGGCGTGCCGGACGCAGTTGATACAAATTGGCCCGCGAGCCCCGTTGGGGGCAGTTGCCGACGAGTGCCCCTTCTCCTCGCATTCACCGCATTTCCCGCATTGCCCTCCCCTGCCTTCTCCGCCTCCTCTGGCATGTCTTCAGGAACGCCCATGTCCTCGCGCCCTCGCGCCGCGTGGCCCCTGGTCGCCGTGTTCACCGCCGGTTACCTCGCCGCCTATCTGCTCCCCACCATCGTCGGGCGGCTCTCCGTCCACCTCGGCCTCGGCGCGGCCCAGGCCGGGCTGGTCGGCAGCGCTCTGCTGCTGAGTTCGGCGACCGCGGGGTTCGTCCTGGCGGGCCGGGTCGAGAGGTTCGGGCCGCGGCGGCCGGCACGGGCCGGGCTGGTGCTGGCCGCGGCGGGGTACGGCTGCGCCGCCCTGGCCGGTTCCGTGCCGCTGGTGGTCGCGGGGGCGGTGCTCGGCGGCTTCGGCTCCGGCACCGCGACCGCGGTGGCCGCCTCGGGCATCGCCGCCCAGCGCGACCCGCACCGGACCTCGTCCCTCGGACTGCTCAGCGTCTCCGCGACGGCCGGCGCCCTCTACCTGACGATCCCGCACCTCGGCGGCGGCCACCGGCTGCCGTTCGCGTCGATCGCACTGGTCGCCCTGCTCGTCTGGCCCGCCACCGCCCGGCTCGGCGGCCCCGCGCCCGCCGGCCCCGCAGCCCCGGTCACCGGCAGGCTGCCGCACCGCAGGTCCGGCCTGGTGCTGGCGGGCGGCATGCTCGTCTGGTCCATGGCGCAGAACGCGCTGTGGGGCGTCAGCGGCCGGATCGGCGTGGGTCAGGCGGGGCTCTCCGAGGTCACCGTCGGGGCGGTGTTCGCCGCCGCCCTCGGCGCGGGGCTGCTCGGCGTGATGGGCGCCGGGGTGCTGGGCTCCCGGCTCGGCCGGGCCGTGCCGATCGGTCTGGGGACCGTGATCATCGCGGTCTCCATCGTGCTCAGCTCGTCGGCCGGGGGCCTCGGCTCGTTCGCGACCGGCGAGATCCTCTGGAACACGGTCTACCCCGTGGTCCTGTCGTACCTGATCGGCCTGGCCGCCTCACTGGACGTACGGGGGCGCTGGGCGGTCCTCGCGGGCTCCGCGTCGTCCGTCGGCGTGGCCTGCGGCCCGGTCCTCGGCAGTGTGCTGTCCGAACAGGCCGGGTACCCGGGCATGGGCCTGATCCTGGGCGTCGTCACGCTCCTGGTCGCGGCCCCGGTCACGGCGGTGGCGCTGCACACCGGCGGCCGTCCGCTGGTGCCGGGTTCGGTGCGGCGCCGGGGTGGCGCCCCGGCCGCGCTGCTCGCCGTCACCACCGGGGCGGTGCCCGGCGCCGTGCCCAGGCTGGGCGCGCCCGAGCAGGCCGTCACGGAGATCAGCCCGCCCGCGCTGCGCCGGGGGCGCCCGGCCAGGAACGCGTTCCGGACGGCCGGGCCCGGGGCCGGTCAGTCGAACGCGTACGCCTCGACCTCGGACAGGTAGCGCGCCCGGCGCTCCTCGTCGTGGTCGAGGAAGGCCGCCTCGAAGGAGTTGCGGGCCAGGGTGCGCAGCTGCTCCTGGTCCAGGCCGAGCGCCTCGTGGACGGCGTGGAAGGTGTCCCCGACGTATCCGCCGAAGTAGGCGGGGTCGTCGGAGTTGACCGTGCAGAGCAGCCCGGCGGCCATCATGTCCCGCAGCGGGTGCTCCTCCAGGGTGTCGACGGCGCGCAGCCGCACGTTGGACAGCGGGCAGAGGGTGAGCGGCACCCGGTCCGCGACCAGCCGCTCCACCAGCTCCGGGTCCTCCATGCAGCGCAGCCCGTGGTCGATGCGTTCGACGCCGAGGACGTCCAGGGCCTCCCGGATGTACTCGGGCGGGCCCTCCTCCCCGGCGTGCGCGACCCGGCGCAGTCCGAGCGCGGCGGCCGCCTCGTACACCTCGCGGAACTTGGCGGGCGGGTGTCCGACCTCCGCCGAGTCGAGGCCGATCGCGCTGATCCGGTGCAGGTACGGCTTGGCCGACTCCAGGGTCTCCAGCGCCGATTCGGCCGACTCGTCGCGCAGGAAGCACATGATCAGCTGGGTGGAGACGCCGTGCTTCTCCTCGCTGCGCTCCAGCGCCCGGCCGAGCCCCTCGACGACGGTGCCGATCGGGACGCCGCGGGCGGTGTGCGCCTGCGGGTCGAAGAAGATCTCCGCGTGCCGGACGTTTTGTGCGGCGGCGCGGGCGAGGTAGGCGTCGGCGAGCTGCTCGAAGTCCTCCTCGGTGCGCAGCACCGCCATCAACGCGTAGTACAGGTCGAGGAAGCTCTGCAGGTCCTCGAAGCGGTAGGCGGTACGGAGTTCCTCGGTGTCCGCGTACGGCAGGCGCACGCCGTTGCGCTCGGCGAGCGCGAAGGCCAGCTCGGGTTCGAGGGTGCCTTCGATGTGGAGGTGGAGTTCGGCCTTGGGCAGATGCACGGGTTTCACGCTCACAGACGGTGGTGCCGGTGTGTTTCAGATGTGCCGGGAGGGTACCGGGATCCGGTCGAGGTCCCGGGCGACGGTCAGCCCGCCCTCGAACCCCGCGGCGCGGGCCTGGGCCTCGAAGACCGCCGGGTCGTCGTACCGCTGCGAGAAGTGCGTCAGCACGAGGTGCCGCACGCCCGCGTCCCGGGCCACCCGGGCCGCCTGTCCGGCGGTCAGATGGCCGTGGTCGGTGGCGAGCCGTTCGTCCTCGTCGAGGAAGGTCGACTCGATGACCAGCAGGTCGCAGCCCTCGGCGAGCACGTGCACGCCGTCGCAGAGCCTCGTGTCCATGATGAACGCGAACCGCTGGCCACGCCGGTGCTCGGAGACGTCGTCGAGCGTGATGTCCCCGATGGCGCCCTCGCGCTGGATCCGGCCGACGTCGGGCCCCGCGATGCCGTGCTCGGCGAGCTTCTCCGGCAGCATGCGCCGCCGGTCGGGCTCGACGAGCCGGTAGCCGTACGACTCGACGGGGTGCGAGAGCAGGTGGGCACTGAGGGTGTACGTGTCGGTGGTGGCGAGCACCCCGTCGGCGGCGACCGGGGCCTCGGTCAGGTCGACGGACTCGCGGTAGGCGGTGGCGTACCGCAGCCGTTCGAAGAAGCGCTGTCCGCTCGCCGGGTAGTGCGCGGTGACCGGGTGCGGGACCTGGTCGAGGTTGATCCGCTGGATCACCCCGGCCAGACCGAGCGAATGGTCGCCGTGGAAGTGCGTGACGCAGATCCGGTCGATGTCGTGGGCGGCGACACCGGCCCGCAGCATCTGGCGCTGGGTGCCCTCTCCGGGGTCGAAGAGGATGCCGTCGCCGTCCCAGCGCAGCAGGTAGCCGTTGTGGTTGCGGTGTCTGGTCGGCACCTGGCTCGCGGTGCCGAGGACCACGAGTTCGCGTGGGGACACGGTGTGCGTCGATCCGTTCCGGTCGATCGGTTCTGGGCGATGGTCCGGGACCTAAGGGCTGTCCCGTAATCCCCGGCGGGCGCGCGACGACAGCTACTTCCCCGAGCTCTCGGCTGCGCTCGAGCAGGGGAGACCCCATCCTCGCTGCGTTGTCGGAACGTCCGAATACATCCAGTATGCGGACGCCCCTCCGTCTTGCGATGCACCGCATCTGACGCCGCGCGCTGATCCACCGGGGATTACGGGAGAGCCCTTAGCCGGGGGGCCACTGCATTCCGCGACCGCCCAGGACGTGGGCGTGCGCGTGGAACACGGTCTGGCCCGCGCCGGAGCCGGTGTTGAGGACGATCCGGTAGCCGCTGTCCACGATCTTCTCGTCGGCGGCGACCTGCCCGGCCTCGCGCAGCACGTCGGCGGCGACGGCCGGCTCGGCGGCGGCGAGGGAGGCGGCGTCCGGGTGGTGGACGCGGGGGATGACGAGCACGTGCGTGGGGGCCTGCGGGTTGATGTCCCGGAAGGCGACGGTGGTCTCGGTCTCCCGGACGATCGTCGCCGGGATCTCACCCGAGACGATCTTGCAGAACAGGCAGTCCGGCTGCGGTTCTCCCGCCATGGGGTCGGCTCCTCGGGTAGGTGGTGATCGTTGTACGGCATGGTATAGGGGCGTCGACGACGGACCTCGGCCCCGTCCCTTCCCGTGACCGGGTGCGGCCGGGCCTGGAGCCGGGAGGCGGCGGACGCGCCCCCGGAGGGGCGGACGGGCACGCCGCCGGAGGAGGGGCGGTGCGCCCGCCCCCGCCTCCGGCCGTTCCTACGCCCCCGGTTGCTCCGGGGCCCGCTTCGCCGGTGTCTCCTCCAGCGCCTCCAGGGCGATCCGGATCGCCTCGTCCAACTGCGGGTCCCGCCCCGCCGCGTGGTCCTGGGGCGCCATCACGACCTCGACGTCGGGATCGACGCCGTGGTTCTCCACGCCCCAGCCGTAACCCTCGAACCAGAAGGCGTACTTGGGCTGGGTGACCGACGTTCCGTCCACCAGCTCGTACCGGCTGTCGATGCCGACCACCCCGCCCCAGGTCCGCGTGCCGACCACCGGGCCGATGCGCAGCGCCTTGATCGCGGCGTTCACGATGTCGCCGTCCGAGCCGGAGAACTCGTTGGCCACGGCCACCACCGGGCCGCGCGGCGCGTCCAGCGGATAGCTGGAGGGCCGCATGCCGCGCGGCACGTCCCAGCCGACGATGCGGCGGGCGAGCTTCTCCACCACGAGCTGCGAGGTGTGGCCGCCGCTGTTCTCCCGGACGTCCACCACCAGTCCCTCGCGGGCCACTTCGACCCGCAGGTCCCGGTGGAGCTGGGCCCAGCCCGAGCCGACCATGTCGGGGATGTGGAGGTAGCCCAGCCGCCCGCCGGAGCGCTCGTGCACATGGGCCCGCCGGTCGGCGACCCACGCGTGGTAGCGCAGCGCCTGCTCGTCGTCGGTCGGCACGACGACGACATGGCGCGGGTCCCCGCCGTCCGCCGGTGAGACGGTCAGCTCGACCGGTTTGCCGGCCGAGCCGGTGAGCAGCGGTCCGGGGCCGGTCACCGGGTCGACGGGGCGGCCGTCGACGGCCAGGAGCGTGTCCCCGACGCGCACGGCGACCCCGGGCGCGGCGAGCGGCGAACGGGCCGCCGGGTCGGAGCTCTCGGACGGCAGGATGCGGTCGATCCGCCAGGCCCCCTCGTCGGTACGGGAGATGTCCGCGCCGAGCAGGCCCTGACGGACCGATTCGTCGCGCCAGCCGCCGGGCGGCCGCACATAGGCGTGCGAGGTGCCGAGCTCCCCCTGCACCTCCCACAGCAGGTCCATCAGGTCGTCGTGGGTGGCGACCCGCTCCAGCACCGGGCGGTAGCGGTCCAGTACCCCGTCCCAGTCGACGCCGTTCATGTCGGGGTGCCAGAAGTTGTCCCGCATGATGCGCCCGGCCTCGTCGTACATCTGGCGCCATTCGGCGGCCGGTTCGAGGATGCGCCGGATGCGGGAGAGGTCGACGGTGACGCCGTCGCCGTCGTGGTCGTCGTCGGCCGGGACCCGGCTGTCGGACGGTACGACGCGCAGCTTGCCCCGGGTCTGCAGGGCGATCCGCCTGCCGTCGCCGCTGACCGCGAAGTCGCCGACGTCCGAGGCGAGTTCCTCACAGCGCAGCTTCTCCAGGTCGTACCGTTCCAGGACCGTCTCGGGCCGCCGGGCGTCGGGGCCGGGGCCGCTCGTGCCGAGCACCCCGGTCACCGGGTGGTTCAGCCACAGCAGCCCGTCCTTCGCGGCGCGCAGCGTGGAGTAGCTGGCGGCCTCGACGGGCAGCGGGACGATCCGGTCGGCGAGCCCTTCGAGGTCGATCCGGGTGACGGGCAGCGCGGTCGGGTTGTCGTGCTCGCCCTCGCCGCCCTTCTCCCGCTCGGTCGGCAGGCCGTGCCGCTGCGGGCCGAACGGGGAGGGCGTGGTGGCGGCGAGCGTCAGCAGGTGCGGGCGGCAGGTGCCGATGAACGCCAGGTCGAAGACGTGGGCGTCGTAGATCGGGTCGAAGGACCGCTCGGAGAGGAACGCGAGGTGCTTGCCGTCGACGGTGAACGCGGGCGAGAAGTCCCGGAAGCGCAGCGGCGTGGCCTCGGCGACCGAGAGGTCCGCGAGGTGGGCGAGCTTGAGCTGCCGGAGCGGCTCGGGGCCGGGGTGCGACCAGGCGAGCCAGGCGGAGTCGGGCGAGAAGACCAGGCCGGAGGCGTCGCCGTGCTCGCTGCGGTCCACCTCGTGGACCTCGCCGCTCTCCCGCTCGACGATCAGTACCCGACCGTCGTGCGCGGCGACGGCGAACCGGCTGCCGTCCGGGGCCGGGGCGAGGTCGAGGACCCGGCCGATGCGGCCCGCGGCGAGGCGGCGCGGCACGGCTCCCGGCGCGGTGCCGGTGGCCGGTGCGCACTCCAGGGCGTCGTCGCCCTCGGCGTCCGTGACCCAGACGACGTGCTGGTCGCCCTCGGCCTGGAAGGTGCGGGGCAGCCTGGCCCGTACGCCCTGTTCGGCGGCGAGCGCGCGGGCCGGGCCCTCGCGGTGGGTGACCCAGTGCACGGCACCGCGCGTGGCGACGGCGCTGCCCCGGCCCGTACGGTCGGGGGAGGCGGAGTCGAGGTGACCGGCGGCGTGCACGGGGTGCGGCTGGAGGTCGGCGCGCTGGCCGCCGAGCCGGATGTCGAGGCGGCGGGGCCCGTCGCCGTCGAGGTCGTCCAGGAGCCACAGTTCACCGGCCGACGCGTAGCAGACGCGGGTGCCGTCGGTGGTCGCGTGGCGGGCGTAGAAGTCCTCGATACCGGTGTGACGGCGCAGGTCGGAGCCGTCGGGGAGCGAGGAGTAGAGGGCGCCGACGCCTTCGTGGTCGGAGAGGAAGGCGACGCGTGCCCCGGCTCCCGGTCCCGTTCCGTCGGGGGTTTTGCCGCCGATCCACATCGGGGCCTCGATGTTCCCGTCGAGGTCGGCGTGGAGCCGGACGAACTCCGCCGGGCCGTCGGCCGGTTCCTCCGCCTCGATCCACAACTTGCCCGCCGTGCCGCCCCGGTAGCGCTTCCAGGTGGCGGCCTCGCGGCCCATGGTGGCCGACAGGAGCAGGACCCGTCCGCCCGGCCCGTGCGCGAGCGAGCCGACCGGTCCGTACGGCAGGGTCCGCGCGGGCCCGCCGTCGACCGGGACGGCCCTGGCCCAGCTGCGCCGGTACGAGGCCTGCCCGTGGGCGGTGACGACCAGCACGTCGCCCTCGGGCGTCCAGCCGCGTACGGAGGTCCGGAGGTCCCCCCAGTGGGTGAGCCGGACGGAGGGGCCGCCGTCGACCGGCGCGATGTGCACCTCGGGCGCCCCGTCCCGGGTGGAGGTCCACGCGACCCATGTCCCGTCGGGCGATATCCGAGGGTTGGTGACAGGCCGGTTGTCGGCGCTGACGCGCCAGGCCCGGCCGCCGTCCAGCGGCGCCAGCCAGACGTCGTCCTCGGCGGTGAAGGCGATCAAATCACCCTGGACATGGGGGTATCGGAGGTAGGCAGGCTGTGTCACACGATCACCCTAGGCCGCGGGCGTGCTCCGCGTAACCGGGTTGGCCGGAGTCCGCCGGGGGCCGAGGACCCGCGCACGCCCCCTCGCCCGCTCACCCGCGCGCTCCGGGAACGCCCGCTCGCCCCGGAACACCTACTTGCCCCGGAACCCCTCGGTCACCGTGACGGTCACGGTGACCGTGGGCCGGAAACCGCCGCCACCGGCCGGCGGTGGCTGAGTCACCACACCGGCCGACGGGGCGGCGTCGCAGTTGCCGAGCACATCCGCCCGGAAGACGGACCGCTCGCCCTCCGTGGCGCTCAGGTCCCCCCGCACGCACCGCCCGCCGACCTCCTGGGTCACCTTGCCGGTGAGCGCGATGTCCTTGCCGCTCCCGGTCTTGCCGGTGCAGTCGACCTTCGCGACCCGGGGTGCGGAGGCGGAGGGCGTCGAGGTCCCGGTACGGCCCCGGTCGACCCCGGCCGTGCAGCTCAGCCACTGCACGTCGACGCCGTTGCGCTCCAGCGCGCTGGTGCCGACCCGGTCGGTGGTCACGGCGATGGAAACGGAGTTCAGCCCGTCGACGGGTTCACAGGCGGCAACGCCCGCGACCGCCGCGCCCGCGAGTACGGAAGCGGCCAGAAAACGTCGGGGCCTTCGCCGGCCCCATGCCCTTGTTGTCCCCATACGGGCAGCTTCCCACCGTTCACCCGTGGAACGGTAGACGGCTTGCGGCCACAATCGGGGGCGGCTCCGGCGCGTGCGCCGGGTGTCCGACCGGACGTCAAACGGGGCGTGGTGGCACGGAGTCGGGACCGGGCGTCCGTCGCGGCAGCGCCGATCGCCCCGGCTCCCCCGTGTCCCGGTCCTCCGCCCCGCCCCGGTTCCTCCGCCGGGCGCGGGCCGGGTTCACGACCAGCGGCCGGTACGCCCCAGCAGCAGCGCCGTCGCCGCCGTGCCCGCGGTCGAGGTGCGCAGGACGCTCGTCCCGAGCCGGCAGGTCCGGGCGCCCGCCCCGGTGAAGACCGCCAGCTCGTCCGGCGACACACCGCCCTCGGGGCCGACGACCAGCACGATCCTGCCCTGTTCGGGGAGCGGGACGGTGGCCAGCGGCTCGCTTTGGTGGTCCCGGTCCTCGTGCAGGACGGCGGCGAAGTCCGCCGCGGCCAGGAGCGCGGCGACCTGTTTGGTCGTCATCGCGTCCGCCACGTCGGGGAAGCGCACCCGGCGGGACTGCTTGCCCGCCTCCCGGGCGGTGTTGCGCCATTTCGCCAGGGACTTGAGACCGCGCTCGCCCTTCCACTGGGTGATGCAGCGCGACGCCTGCCAGGGGACGATCCCGTCGACGCCGGTCTCCGTCATCGTCTCCACGGCGACCTCGCCCCGGTCGCCCTTGGGCAGCGCCTGGACGACGGTGATGCGGGGCACGGGTCCGGGCTCCTCGCGGGCCCCGGTGAGGCCGGTGACGACGAGCCGGTCCTTGCCCTCGGCGGCCCCGACGACGCCCTCGGCCCAGCGCCCGCGCCCGTCCGTCAGGACGACGTCCTCACCTGCGCGCAGCCGCTTCACCGACACGGCGTGCCTGCCCTCGGATCCTTCCAGGACGAACTCGGGCCCGTCGGGGACCTGTTCGACGACGAAGACCGGTGCGGTCACTGCGTACTCCCTGTGCTCACTGCCGCCCGTGCGGCGTCCAGTTCTTCGGCGAGCAGCCTGACCAGCCGGCCGGCCGGCAGCTCGCGTGCCATCCGGTGGCCCTGCCCCGCCCACAGCGCCATGCCCTGGGCGTCCCCGGCCCTGGCCGCCGCCTTGCGCAGCCCGGCGGTCAGGTAGTGGACCTGGGGGTAGGCGGCGGGGGCGTACGGACCGTGCTCGCGCATGAACCGGTTGACCAGGCCGCGGGCCGGGCGGCCCGAGAACGCCCGGGTCAGGGCGGTCCGTACGAACAGCGGGTTGGTCAGCGCCCGTTTGTGCAGCGGGCTCGCCCCGGATTCGGGGCAGGCGAGGAACGCCGTGCCGAACTGCGCCGCATCGGCGCCCGCCGCGAGCACGGCGGCGATCTGGGAGCCGCGCATCAGCCCGCCGGTGGCGACGATCGGTATCTGCACGGTCTCGCGGACCTGGGTCACCAGCGAGAGCAGCCCGATCCCGGTGCCGTCGGTCTGCGGGTCGTCGTGGTGGGTGGACTGGTGGCCGCCCGCCTCGATGCCCTGGACGCAGACCGCGTCCGCGCCCGCCCACTGAGCGGCCTGGGCCTCCTCGGGCGTGGTGACCGTCACGACGGTGTACGTGCCGACGCCGGCGAACGCGTCGAGGGTGTCGCGCGTCGGGCAGCCGAAGGTGAACGAGACGGCCGGGACCGGATCGTCCAGGAGGACGGCGAGCTTGGCCTCGTAGCCGTCGTCGCCGCCGCGGTCCGGGTCGCCGAGCGGGGTCTCGTACCAGGCTGCCTCGCCCGCGAGCTGGTGCCGGTACACCTCGACGGCGCTGGGGTCGGCGAGCGCCGGCTGCGGCATGAAGAGGTTGACGCCGAAGGACCGGCCGGTCAGCCCGCGCAGCTGTTTGATCTCGTGGTACATGCCGTCCGCCGTCTTGTACCCGGCGGCCAGGAAGCCGAGCCCGCCCGCCTCGGCGACGGCCGCGACGAGCTGCGGGCAGGACGCGCCGCCCGCCATCGGGGCCTGCACGATCGGATACCGGCAGAGATCGGTCAATGCGGAGGGCATGACCGCATCGTGCCATGTCCGGCACGACCGGGCGTGCGCGGCCCGCGGCCCGCGGGCCCGCTCCGGCCCGAAGCGGCTCCGTCCACCGCCGCATCCGGCCGCGGACGCCCCGGTCACGAACGCGGGACGGGCCCGCCGAGCGGGCCCGTCCCGGTCCAGGACCTGCGGGGCCGTCAGCGCCCGTTGAAGGCGTCCTTCAGCCGGGAGAACAGCCCCTGCTGGCCGGGCTGGAACTGGCCGGTGGGCCGCTCCTCGCCCCGCATCTTCGCCAGGTCCCGCAGCAGTCGCTCCTGCTCCGGGTCCAGCTTCGTCGGCGTCATCACCTCGACGTGCACGATCAGGTCGCCGCGCCCGCCGCCGCGCAGATGCGTGACACCGCGGCCGTGCAGCGGCACCGACTGGCCGGACTGGGTGCCGGGCCGGATGTCGACCTCCTCCAGGCCGTCGAGCGTCTCCAGCGGCACCTTCGTGCCGAGCGCGCCCGCCGTCATGGGGATGGTGACCGTGCAGTGCAGGTCGTCGCCGCGGCGCTGGAACACCGCGTGCGACAACTCGTGGATCTCCACGTACAGATCGCCGGCCGGGCCGCCGCCGGGGCCGACCTCGCCCTCGCCCGCGAGCTGGATGCGGGTGCCGTTGTCGACACCGGCGGGGATCTTCACGGTGAGCGTGCGCCTGGAGCGGATGCGGCCGTCACCGGCGCACTCCGGGCACGGGGTCGGCACGACCGTACCGAAGCCCTGGCACTGCGGGCAGGGGCGCGAGGTCATGACCTGGCCGAGGAAGGACCGGGTGACCTGGGAGACCTCACCGCGGCCGCGGCACATGTCACAGGTCTGCGCGGAGGTGCCGGGCGCGGCGCCCTCGCCGCTGCACGTGGTGCAGACGACGGCCGTGTCGACCTGGATGTCCTTGGTGGTGCCGAACGCCGCCTCGGCGAGATCGATCTCCAGCCGGATCATCGCGTCCTGGCCGCGCCGGGTGCGCGAACGGGGCCCGCGCTGCGACGACGTGCCGAAGAACGCGTCCATGATGTCGGAGAAGTTGCCGAAGCCACCCTGTCCGAATCCGCCCGCACCCGCACCGCCGGAGGCGGACAGCGGGTCGCCGCCGAGGTCGTAGACCTGCTTCTTCTGCGGGTCCGACAGCACCTCGTAGGCGGCGTTGATCTCCTTGAACCGCTCCTGGGTCTTCGGATCGGGGTTCACATCCGGATGCAGCTCGCGGGCGAGCCTGCGGAATGCCTTCTTGATCTCGTCCTGAGATGCGTCGCGGCGCACGCCGAGTACGGCGTAGTAGTCCGTGGCCACTTACGACTCCGCCAGGATCTGTCCGACGTAACGTGCCACTGCGCGTACCGCTCCCATCGTTCCGGGGTAGTCCATGCGGGTCGGTCCGACCACGCCGAGTTTGGCGACTGCCTCGTCGCCCGAACCGTAGCCGACCGCGACGACGGACGTGGAGTTGAGCCCTTCATGGGCGTTCTCGTGCCCGATACGTACGGTCATGCCCGAGTCCTTGGCCTCGCCGAGCAGCTTCAGCAGCACGACCTGTTCCTCCAGTGCTTCCAGCACCGGCCGGATCATCACGGGGAAGTCGTGCCCGAAGCGGGTGAGGTTGGAGGTGCCGCCGATCATCAGCCGCTCCTCCGTCTCCTCGACGAGGGTTTCGAGCAGGGTGGAGAGCACGGTGGACACGGTTCCCCGGTCCTCGCTCTCGAAGGATTCCGGCAGGTCCTGCACCAGCTGCGGGACGTCCGTGAAACGGCGTCCCACGACCCGGCTGTTGAGCCGGGCCCGCAGATCGGCGAGGGAGGTCTCGCCGAACGGAGCGGGGCAGTCGATCATCCGCTGCTCCACCCGGCCGGTGTCCGTGATGAGCACGAGCATCAGCCGGGCCGGCGCCAGCGAGAGCAGTTCCACGTGCCGCACCGTCGACCGGGTCAGCGAGGGGTACTGCACGATGGCGACCTGCCGGGTCAGCTGCGCGAGCAGCCGTACGGTGCGGCCCACGACGTCGTCGAGGTCGACCGCGCCGTCGAGGAAGTTCTGGATGGCGCGGCGCTCCGGCGACGAGAGGGGCTTGACCCCCGCGAGCCTGTCGACGAAGAGCCGGTAGCCCTTGTCCGTCGGGATGCGTCCCGCACTGGTGTGGGGCTGGGCGATGAAGCCCTCGTCCTCCAGCACCGCCATGTCGTTGCGGACGGTCGCCGGGGAGACGCCCAGCTTGTGCCGCTCGGTGAGCGCCTTCGAGCCGACGGGCTCCTCGGTGCCGACGTAGTCCTGGACGATGGCACGAAGCACTTCGAGTCTGCGTTCGCTGAGCATCGCGCACACCTCCAGCTGTGTTTCCTCGGTCGGCCACCGGGCCTTCCCGGCTCTTTCCCGGGAATCCCCCTGGCACTCTGTCATCGCGAGTGCCAGCAATCCCCCGGTCAGTGTACGGCGGTCGAGTGGGGGCCTAGCAAGGGCGACCGGCCACACCGCCGCGAGACGTTCGCAGGTGGTTGCCGATAGCGTCGCGGTATGAACGCCTCTTGGGAAGAGTACGGCTGGGAGCGACTCGGTCACGGAGTGGGCCGACGGCGCCTTCCCGGGTGGGACGCGACGGTCGCGCTGGTGGCCGGAACGGACGGAGTGCTGCTGTACGACACCGGATCGTCACTGCGCGAGGGCGCGGAACTGCGGGCCCAGACGCAGGCCCTGCTGGGCCGGAGGGTGACGCATGTCGCACTCAGCCACCCCCATTTCGATCATGTGCTGGGCACCGCCGCGTTCTCCGGCGCCGAGGTCTACGGCGCGGCCGGCACGGCGGAGATGATGCGGCGGGAGGCCGACGACCTGCGCGTCTCCGCGGTGCGCCAGGGAATTTCCGAGCACGAGGCGGCGGAGGCCGTCGACGCGCTGGTGGTGCCGCAGCACCAGGTGTGCGGGGAGCGGACGCTCGACCTGGGCGGCGGGCGCGAGGTGCTGCTCGCCGACCTCGGCCCCGCGCACAGCGGCCACGACCTGGTGGCGGTCGTGCCCGGCTCCCCGGCGATCGTGCTCTGCGGCGACCTGGTCGAGGAGTCCGGTGAGCCGCAGGCGGGCCGGGACGCGTTCCCGTCCCGCTGGCCGGCCGCGCTGGACCGGCTGCTGGAGCTGGGCGGCGAGGACGCGGTGTACGTACCGGGGCACGGGGCGGTGGTGGACGCGGCGTTCGTACGGGAGCAGCGCGGACAACTGGCCGACCGCTTCGGCGTGTCGTGACCCGTTGTCGTCCTATCGTCGTCCGATGCGCAGCTACCGGCCCGACCTGACCCCGCCGTGGAAGAGGTCCGCCCCCGTTCCCGAGGTCCCCGCCGAGCCCGATCTGGTCGTGGAGGAGGTCTCGACCGGATTCTGCGGTGCGGTGATCCGCTGTGAGAAGACGGCCCAGGGGCCGACGGTGACCCTGGAGGACCGTTTCGGCAAGCACCGGGTGTTCCCGATGGAGCCGCGTGGCTTCCTGCTGGAGGGCCGGGTGGTCACGCTCGTACGCCCCTCGGCCGCCGCCCCGGCGCGCCCCGCCCGCACGGCCTCGGGCTCGATCGCGGTCCCGGGGGCGCGGGCCCGGATCGCGCGGGCGGGCCGGATCTACGTGGAGGGCCGGCACGACGCGGAGCTGGTCGAGCGGGTCTGGGGCGACGACCTGCGGATCGAGGGCGTGGTCGTCGAGTACCTGGAGGGCATCGACGACCTCCCGGCCGTCGTGCGCGAGTTCTCCCCCGGCCCGGACGCCAGGCTGGGCGTCCTGGTCGACCACCTGGTGCCCGGCTCCAAGGAGTCCCGGATCGCCGACCGGGTGTCGGAGGCGGACGTCCTGGTGGTGGGGCACCCCTACATCGACGTGTGGGAGGCGGTGAAGCCGTCCTCCGTGGGCATCCCGGCCTGGCCGGTGGTGCCGCGCGGCCAGGACTGGAAGACCGGTGTGTGCCGCGCGCTCGGCTGGCCGGAGAACACCGGCGCGGCCTGGCAGCGCATCCTGTCCGCGGTCCGCTCGTACCGGGACCTGGAACCGGCCCTGCTGGGTTCGGTGGAGCACCTGATCGACTTCGTGACGGCGCCCGCAACAAGCCCCTCCGGCGATTGAGGAGCGGGGGTCCGGGAGGCGGAGCCCCCGGTTACGGGAGGAGCGGGCAGGGGAAAAGGCCCGCCGCAGGCGCACTCCCACCCGCGCCCTGCGCCCCGCTCCCGCCCCCTCAGTCCACCAGATCCCGCACCACCGCGTCCGCCAGCAGCCGCCCCCGCAACGTGAGCACCGCGTGCCCCCGCTCGTACGGGCCGGGCTCCAGGAGGCCGTCCGCCAGGGCGCGGCGGGAGGCGGCCAGCCCCGCCGGGGTCAGCAGGGACAGCGGGCAGCCGTCCACGAGCCGCAGCTCCAGCAGGATCCGCTCGACCCGGCGGTCCTCCGCGGAGAGGATCTCGCGCCCGGCCCCGGGCGACCGCCCCTCGGCCAGGGCCTGTGCGTACGCCCCCGGGTGCTTCACGTTCCACCAGCGCACCCCACCGACGTGGCTGTGCGCCCCGGGCCCGGCGCCCCACCAGTCGGCCCCGCGCCAGTACAGCTCGTTGTGCAGGCAGCGGCCCTCGGGCGTGCGGGCCCAGTTCGACACCTCGTACCAGGAGAAGCCGGCCGCGGCCATCGTCTCCTCCGCGATCAGGTACCGGTCGGCGTGGACGTCGTCGTCGGTCATCGGGACCTCGCCGCGCCGGATGCGGCGGGCCAGCTGCGTGCCCTCCTCGACGATCAGCGCGTACGCCGACACATGGTCCGGCCCCGCGCCGATCGCCGCGTCCAGCGAGGCCCGCCAGTCGTCGTCGGACTCCCCCGGCGTGCCGTAGATCAGGTCGAGGTTGACGTGTTCGAAGCCCGCCTCCCGGGCCTCGGCCACGCATGCCTCGGGCCGTCCCGGCGTGTGCGTGCGGTCCAGGATCCTGAGCACGTGCTGCCGCGCGCTCTGCATCCCGAACGAGATCCGGTTGAAGCCGCCCTCCCGCAGTTCGGCGAGATAGGCCGGACCCACGGACTCCGGATTGGCCTCGGTGGTGATCTCGGCGTCGTCCGCGAGCCCGAACTCCTCCCGGATCGCCCCCAGCATCCGGACCAGGTCGGCGGCGGCCAGCAGGGTCGGCGTACCGCCGCCGACGAAGACCGTGCGGACCGGGCGCGGGTCGTCGCCGAGGACCTTGCGGGCCTGGCGGACCTCGCCGATCAGGTGCTCGGCGTAGTTGTCCCGGGAGGCCAGCGCACCGCCGGAGCCGCGCAGCTCGGTCGCGGTGTAGGTGTTGAAGTCGCAGTAGCCGCAGCGGGTCGCGCAGTACGGGACGTGCAGGTAGAAGCCGAGCGGCCGGCCGGCGGCGCCTTCCAGGGCATGGCGGGGCAGCGCCCCGTCGTCGGGTACGGGTTCACCATCGGGGAGTACGGAAGGCATACCGCCCATTGTCGCTCGGCGCCCGGGGCCTTCGGGCCACGCCCATGATCACGAGGCCCGGCACCGGTCCCCGGCCGTGCCGAACCCGGTCCGCACCGCCCCCGTACCGGCCTTTCGCCCGCACCGCCCCGTGCCCGGCCCATCGCCCGCACCGGGGCCGCACCGGCCTCCGCCCACGCCGTGCCCGTACCGGCCTTCCGTCCGCACCGGAGCCGGTCCGTCTCATCCCGCCTGGAGCACCAGCAGGGCCAGGTCGTCGTCGGGCGGTCGCTCGGCGAATTCGTGCACGGCTCGCTTGATCCGGTCCGCTATGCCGTCCGCCGACAGGCCGGAGCAGCCGGACAGGGCCTGGGCCAGTCCGTCCCCGTCATCGAACATCAGCTCTCCGGAGCGCCGCTCCGTCACCCCGTCCGTGACGCACAGCAGGCTGTCGCCCGGTGCCAGCTCGAAGCTCTGGCTCTCGTACGCGACGTCGTCGAAGATCCCGAGCAGCATCTGCGGCTCGGCGGCCGGGCGGACCTCGCCGTCGGGCCGCAGCAGCAGCGGCAGCGGGTGGCCGGCGCTGGCCAGGGTGCAGTGCACCCCGCCGCCGGGCAGCGGCACCAGCTCCCCGTACAGCAGGGACAGGAAGCGGGACTGTCCGGTGTCCGCCGTCTGCTGGCCGCCCGCCGCGGCCACCATGAGCGCGGCGGCCTCGGCCGCCTCCATCGCGTCGTCGAGGAGCAGCCGGTTGAGCCGGTCCAGGACCTCGCCGACGCCGAAGCCCTCGCGGGCCAGCAGCCGCAGCCAGGGCCGGGCGAGGCCGGTGACGACGGCGGCCTCGGGTCCGCTGCCCTGGACGTCGCCGAGGACGAAGCACCAGCGGTCGCCTGGGCACGGGAAGATGTCGTAGAAGTCGCCGCCGACGACGCCGTCGTCGCTGGGTTCGTACACCAGCGAGCTGGTGACACCGGGTATGTCGGCGACCTTGCCCGGCAGCAGCGCGCGCTGCAGGATGCGGCTGATGGTGGCCTGCCGGGTGTACTCGCGGGCGGCGCCGACGGCGAGGCCGACCCGACGCACGAAGTCCTCGATGAGCGCGGCCACTTCGTCGGGGACGCGGACGAGGCCCTCCCGCCCGAGGAGCACGGCGCCGAGCGTCCGGCCGCCGGAGGTGATCCGGTAGGCGAGGGCGGTCGCCACGGGTTCCTCGGCCTTCTCGGCGTCCTCCTCCCCGCCGGGCCAGGGCATGGAGACGGGCCCGGTGCCGACTCGTTCGGGGAGCCGGATCGGGTCCTGTTCCAGCAGGGCGCGCAGTTGTGCGGTCTCGGCCTCGTCCCGGTGCCAGACACTGGCGAGCCGGGGGACGGCCGAGGGGCCGCCGTTCTCGGGTTCCAGCCAGATCGCGCACCAGTCGGCGAGCCTGGGCACCAGTAACTGTCCGGAGAGCGCGGCGACGATGTCCTCGTCGAGCTGGCCGGCGAGCAGGTCCGACGCCTCGGCGAGGAACGAGAGCGCGCCGCGGCCGGCCCAGTCCGCGTCGTCGCGCAGGGCGCGGCGGGCCGTGGGGGCGAGCAGTTCGGCGTCGCGCAGCCCCTGTTGGAACCCGGGCCCGGGGTCGGCCGACGGTTCCGGGAACGGACTCCAGTCGTCCACGGGAAGCCTGGCCCAGACGGTCTTGAGGCCGGTGCGGTAGGTGATGCCCCAGCGTTCGGCGAGGGTGCCGACGAGCTGGAGCCCGCGGCCGTGGTCGGCGGGTTCGTCGTAGCCGAGGACCGTGGCGTTCTGCGCCTCCTCCGCCACGCTGCCGGACTCCGGCCGGTCGCTGCGCACGGCGCGGGCCGGGTGATGGTCCGACACCTCCAGCACCAGGGCCGCGGACTCGCCCTCGACGGCCTCCTCCAGCCGGGCGAGCAGCTCCACATGGGTCCCCGCGTGCACGACCGCGTTGGTGACCAGCTCGCTGACGACCACATCGGCGTCGTCGGCCAGACGCTCGCTGAAGCCCACGGCCGCCGGCAGTTCGAGCCCGGCCCACTCGTCGAGCGCGGCCCGGACGAACCGGCGGGCGGCGGAGGGCGCGAGGAGGTTTCCGGGCAGGGACGTATGGGCGACCGGCTGCGCATCCGCACGGCCGACGGGGGTTCCGGGACGCTGGACGATGTCCCGCTGCAAGGGAATTGACCCCACGGTGCAGCTCCTGACCTGTTCTCGCTCTGTCTGTTCTCGTTCTGGCTGTCTGTTCTCGTCGGGTTGGTCGGCTGTTCTGGTCGGGCGGCGCTGACGCCACCGACAGAGTGACAGATGGACCATGCCCATAAGCAACGAGTTGCCGAAGTGAGCAGAGAAAGTGAGCGTGTCGGAACGGAAAGCAGCCGCACCGTGCGGCCGGTCCGCGAGGGCCTGTCCTACGCCTCGCGGGTTCCCGTGTACATGTCGTCGATGAGATCCTTGTACTCGCGCTCGACGACCGGCCGCTTCAGCTTCAGACTGGGCGTCAGCTCGCCGTGCTCGATGTCGAGGTCGCGCGGCAGCAGCCGGAACTTCTTGATGGTCTGCCAGCGCTGCAAACCCTCGTTGAGCCGCTTCACATAGCCCTCGATGAGCCGGACGGCCTGCGGGGAGGCCACCACTTCGGCGTAGCTCTTCCCGCCCAGGCCGTTCTCGGCGGCCCAGCCGAGGATGGTGGGTTCGTCGAGCGCGATCAGGGCGGTGCAGAAGTTGCGGTCCGCGCCGTGCACCAGGATGTTGGAGACGAACGGGCAGACCGCCTTGAACTGTCCCTCGACCTCCGCCGGAGCGATGTACTTGCCGCCGGACGTCTTGATCAGGTCCTTCTTGCGGTCGGTGATCCGGAGGTAGCCGTCCACGGACAGCTCGCCGATGTCACCGGTGTGGAACCAGCCGTCCGACTCCAGCACCTCGGCGGTCTTCTCCGGCTGCCCGTGGTAACCCTGCATGATTCCGGGGCCGCGCAGCAGGATCTCGCCGTCGTCGGCGATCCGGACCTCGGTGCCGGGGAGCGGCTTTCCGACGGTGCCGGTGCGGTAGGCCTCGCCCGGGTTGACGAAGGAGGCGGCGCTGGACTCCGTGAGGCCGTAGCCCTCCAGGATGTGGATGCCGGCGCCCGCGAAGAAGAAGCCGATGTCGGGGGCGAGCGCTGCGGAGCCGGAGACGCAGGCGCGCAGTCGGCCGCCGAACGCCTCGCGGATCTTGGCGAAGACGAGGGTGTCGGCGACCTTGTGCTTGGCGCCGAGCGCGAACGGGACGGAGGACCTGCCGGTGCGCCGGAAGTTGTCCTGCGCGACCGTCGCGTACTCGCGGGCGACGCCGGCCGCCCACTGGAAGATCTTGTACTTGGCCCCGCCGCCGGCCCGTGCCTTGGCGGCGACCCCGTTGTAGACCTTCTCGAAGATGCGGGGGACGGCGGCCATGTACGTCGGCTGGACGACCGGCAGGTTCTCGATGATCTTGTCGACCCGGCCGTCGACCGCGGTGACGTGGCCGACCTCGATCTGGCCGGAGGTGAGGACCTTGCCGAAGACGTGCGCGAGCGGCAGCCAGAGGTACTGGACGTCGTCCTTGGTGATCAGGCCGGTCGCCACGGTGGCCTTGGCCATGTACGACCAGTTGTCGTGCGGCAGGCGCACGCCCTTGGGGCGGCCGGTGGTGCCCGAGGTGTAGATCAGGGTGGCCAGCTGGTCGGAGGTGATGGCGGCGACGCGTTCCTTGATCGCCTCGGGGTTCTTCGCCAGGTGGTCCGCGCCGAGGGCCTCCAGGGCGGCCAGGGTGAGCACCCAGCCCTCGGGGTCGTCCTCGGCGGGTTCGGCGCCCTCGGGGTCGATGACGACGACATGGGCGAGGTTCGGCAGCTCGGCCCGGCGCTCGCGGGCCTTGGCCAGCTGGCCGGCGTCCTCGGCGATCAGCACCCGGCTCTCGGAGTCGGAGAGGATGAACGCCGACTCCTCGGCGTTGGTCGACGGGTAGACCGTGGTGGTGGCGGCACCCGCGCACATCACGCCGAGGTCGGCGAGGATCCACTCCACCCGGGTGCTGGAGGCGAGCGCGACCCGCTCCTCCGGCAGCACGCCCAGACCGATGAGTCCGGCCGCGATGGCGTAGACCCGCTCGGCGGCCTGCGCCCAGCTCAGCGACTTCCACTCGTCGGGGCCCTGGCCGGTGGCCGAGGGGACGGGGTAGCGGTACGCCTCCCCGTCCGGGGTGGCCGCCACGCGGTCGACGAAGAGATTCGCCACGGAGGGCGGTCGGTTCTCGATCAAGGTCAGTGTGTCGCTCACGACGTCCTCCGGGCCTGCGGCAGTGCTTCACGACCGGCTGCTGATTACTGCTGACTGCTGCTTGTTCCTACGTGTGTTCCTGCGGGTGTTCCTGCATACGTCTGCGCGTGTTCCTGCGTACGTCTGCGTTCTTGCGTGGTCCCGTGCGTTCTTGCCCGATTCCGCGGTGCCGGTCCCGAATGTGCCCGGTCCGCTTGTTTAACTGACGGGTAACTAAGAAGCCGTGATCAGGGTAGAGCGCCCGCGTCCGCCGCGTAAGGGGCAATGAGCCGCCGCTTCATAACGAACAGGCCCCTGTGTCGCAGCGCGCTGCGACACAGGGGCCCTTCGGCCGCCACCCGGCGGGAGCGGACGGGACTCGCCGCGGACCGTTTCCGGCGCGGGCCCGGGTCCGAGGCCGGCCCGCTGCCGTGCCCGGTCCGGGCCCCGTTCGGGACCTCGTCCGGGGCCTCGTTCGGGCCGGAGCCGCGCCCGGTCCGGGGGCGCCCACGGCACGGGGCTACTTCTTGCCCTTGCCGTCCCCGGCCGACTCGTCCGTCGACAGCACGGCGATGAAGGCCTCCTGCGGCACCTCCACGTTGCCGACCATCTTCATCCGCTTCTTGCCCTCCTTCTGCTTCTCCAGCAGCTTCCGCTTACGGGAGATGTCACCGCCGTAGCACTTGGCGAGGACGTCCTTGCGGATGGCGCGGACGGTCTCACGGGCGATGACCCGGGAACCGATGGCGGCCTGGATCGGCACCTCGAAGTTCTGCCGCGGGATCAGTTCGCGCAGCTTGGCGACGAGCCGCACGCCGTACGCGTACGCCTTGTCCTTGTGCGTGACCGCGGAGAAGGCGTCGACCTTGTCGCCGTGGAGCAGGATGTCGACCTTGACGAGCTGGGCGGTCTGCTCGCCGGTGGGCTCGTAGTCGAGGGACGCGTAACCCCGGGTCTTGGACTTCAGCTGGTCGAAGAAGTCGAAGACGATCTCGGCGAGCGGCAGGGTGTAGCGGATCTCGACCCGGTCCTCGGAGAGGTAGTCCATGCCGAGCAGGGTGCCGCGCCGGTTCTGGCAGAGCTCCATGATCGCGCCGATGAACTCGCTGGGGGCCAGGATCGTGGCGCGTACGACGGGCTCGTGCACCTTGTCGATCTTGCCCTCGGGGAATTCGCTCGGGTTCGTGACCGTGTGCTCGCTGCCGTCCTCCATGTCGACGCGGTAGACCACGTTGGGGGCGGTGGCGATCAGGTCGAGGCCGAACTCGCGCTCCAGGCGCTCCCGGATCACGTCGAGGTGGAGCAGGCCGAGGAAGCCGACGCGGAAGCCGAAGCCGAGGGCGGCGGAGGTCTCCGGCTCGTACACCAGGGCGGCGTCGTTGAGCTGGAGCTTGTCGAGCGCCTCGCGCAGGTCCGGGTAGTCCGACCCGTCCAGCGGGTACAGCCCCGAGAACACCATCGGCTTGGGGTCCTTGTAGCCGCCCAGCGCCTCGCTCGCGCCCTTGTTCAGGGAGGTGATGGTGTCACCGACCTTGGACTGCCGGACGTCCTTCACACCGGTGATGATGTAGCCGACCTCGCCCACGCCGAGGCCGTCGGCCGGGGTCATCTCCGGGGAGGAGACCCCGATCTCCAGCAGCTCGTGGGCGGCGCCGGTGGACATCATCCTGATGCGCTCGCGCTTGTTGAGCTGCCCGTCGACGACACGGACGTACGTGACGACGCCGCGGTACGAGTCGTAGACCGAGTCGAAGATCATCGCGCGGGCCGGGGCGTCCGCCACGCCGACCGGGGCCGGGACGTCCTTGACCACCCGGTCGAGCAGCGCGTCCACGCCGACACCGGTCTTCGCCGACACCTTGAGCACGTCCTCGGGCTGGCAGCCGATGAGGTTCGCCAGCTCCTCGGAGAACTTCTCGGGCTGCGCGGCCGGCAGGTCGATCTTGTTGAGCACCGGGACGATGGTGAGGTCGTTCTCCATCGCCAGGTAGAGGTTGGCCAGGGTCTGGGCCTCGATGCCCTGCGCGGCGTCGACCAGCAGGATCGTGCCCTCGCAGGCGGCGAGCGAACGGGAGACCTCGTAGGTGAAGTCCACGTGACCCGGGGTGTCGATCATGTTGAGGACGTGGGTGCGGCCCTGGTCCTCGCCCGTGGTGGGGGCCCAGGGCAGACGCACCGCCTGGGACTTGATGGTGATGCCGCGCTCGCGCTCGATGTCCATCCGGTCGAGGTACTGAGCACGCATCTGCCGCTGGTCGACCACGCCGGTCAGCTGGAGCATCCGGTCGGCGAGGGTCGACTTGCCGTGGTCGATGTGCGCGATGATGCAGAAATTGCGGATCAGCGCCGGGTCGGTACGGCTCGGCTCGGGCACGTTGGTAGGAGTCGCGGGCACGCAGGGTCCTGATTCTTGAGACGCCGAACGCCGTGTCTCGGGTCGATGTCGGTTCGGTCGGATCGATACGTAGCCTCCATCGTCCCATGGTTGCGGGGCGGAGACCGGTTTGGGCCGGTCGGAGCCGGGCTGGTACCGTTGACAGCTGTGTCTCGCGACCCTCTTGGGCCGTGGGACGCACATCGAAGATCCAACGAACCTGAAAAGGCTCTTTTCGTGGCGAACATCAAGTCCCAGATCAAGCGGAACAAGACGAACGAGAAGGCGCGCCTGCGCAACAAGGCCGTCAAGTCCTCGCTCAAGACCGCTATCCGCAAGGCCCGTGAGGCTGCCGCCGCCGGTGACGTCGAGAAGGCCACCACGGCCGCTCGCGACGCCTCCCGCGCGCTCGACAAGGCCGTCTCGAAGGGTGTCATCCACAAGAACGCCGCCGCCAACAAGAAGTCGGCGCTGGCCTCCAAGGTTGCCTCCCTCCAGGGCTGAGCATTCTGACCTGATCGCCGGAACGGACCAAGCGGGCCCTCTCTCCCGTTCCCGACCGGCACCCCGCGCCGCACACCGAACCTGCGTTCGCCACGCGGGTGCGGCGCACCAAGCGTGAACCGAAGGCCCCGGCCCCGCCCTCCCCAGCGCGAGACCGGGGCCTTCGGCGTACCCGCACACCTGCTTCCGAGCGCTTCGGACCGTACTTTCGGGCCGTACACGTACGGTGCCCCGGGCCGTACACGTACGGTGCCCCGGGCCGTACGTACAGGTGCTTCGGGCCGTACGGGGCGGGGCGGGCTCCGCCCGGGGTGTGGGCCGGCCCGGCCGCAGGCCCTTCGCAGGCCCCCGCACCGCCGCGCCTACGACCGCGGCTTCTTCCCCCGCTCTGCCGCCGCTACCGCTCTACCGCTGCCGCCCCGACCGTGCCGCTCTCGCCACCGCGACCACGGCCTTCTCCAGTGCGTACTCCGGATCGTCGCCGCCGCCCTTGACCCCCGCGTCGGCGTCCGCGACGGCCCGCAGCGCCAGCGCCACCCCGTCGGGCGTCCACCCGCGCATCTGCTGGCGCACCCGGTCGATCTTCCAGGGCGGCATGCCCAGCTCACGGGCGAGGTCCGCGGGACGTCCCCCACGGGCCGAGGACAGCTTGCCGATGGCGCGTACCCCCTGGGCCAGCGCGCTGGTGATCAGCACGGGCGCCACCCCGGTCGACAGCGACCAGCGCAACGCTTCGAGCGCCTCCGCGGCCCGCCCCTCCACGGCACGGTCGGCGACCGTGAAACTCGACGCCTCCGCACGGCCCGTGTAGTAACGGGCGACGACCGCCTCGTCGATCGTGCCCTCGACGTCCGCGACCAGCTGCGAGACCGCGCTCGCCAGCTCCCGCAGGTCACTGCCGATGGCATCGACCAGCGCCTGGCACGCCTCGGGGGTCGCCGAACGTCCCAGTGTCCGGAACTCCGACCGTACGAACGAGAGCCGCTCGGCCGGCTTGGTCGTCTTCGGGCAGGCGACCTCCCGTGCCCCTGCCTTGCGCGCCGCGTCCAGCAGCCCCTTGCCCTTGGCGCCGCCCGCGTGCAGCAGCACGAGGACGATCTCCTCGACCGGATCGCCGAGGTACGCCTTGACGTCCTTGACCGTGTCGGCGGAGAGGTCCTGCGCGTTGCGCACGATCACCACCTTGCGCTCGGCGAAGAGCGACGGGCTCGTCAGCTCGGCGAGGGTGCCGGGCTGGAGCTGGTCGGAGGCGAGGTCGCGGACGTCCGTGTCGGGGTCGGAGGCGCGGGCAGCCGCCACCACCTGCTGCACGGCGCGGTCCAGGAGCAGGTCCTCCTGTCCCACGGCGAGCGTGACGGGGGCGAGCGGATCGTCGGTGGAATTCTTTCTGGTGGCCATCGCCCTCCAGCATCCCATGCACCACTGACAGCCCCGAGGACGATCGACGGTGCCGAACCGATCCTCTCCGCCGGGACCACGGCGTTCGCGGTACGGGAGAATGGGCCGGTGAGCGATGTGAGACATGTGCTGGTGCTGCCCGACCGCGACGCCGCGGAGGAGGTCGTCGAAGAACTCGCCGACCGGTTCGGGATCGCCGAGGAGCCCCAGCTCGTGCGCGACGCACTGGCCGGCGAGGACGACGCCGAGGACGCCCAGTGGCTGGTGGTCGTGGAGGATCCCTCGAAACGCCTGGACCCCTCGGCGCTCGACGCGTTCGCCGCGGAGTACGAGGGCTGGCTCGAAGCCCCCTGACGGGCCGTCCTGCGGCCCCGGCGGCCCGACACAGGCCCGACACCAGGCCCGACCCCAGGCC